>SFFS01000193.1 GCA_004557805.1 Clostridiales bacterium
TGAAAATGCCATTTTTGCCGCACATGTCGCCAAAAATGATTAAAGATGAGAGGGCTGCGGCCCTCTCAAACTCTCCTTGGGACTTTTTCGACAGTCTGAGGGAAGAAATTCGTTTCTTCCCTTTTCTATTTTATGCAGACAACGGCGTTTGAATGCCGGCATGACCGGCGAGAGAAGCCCTTTTTCAGATACAGCCTAAAACTTTTCAATTTCCAGCTCGTTTCCGTGCTCCCGGATGATTGCGGCGAGATCCTCTGTCCGGAGCCAGACGGTGGCGGTGTTGTCGTTCGGATGCGCGCCCACCAGTCCCGGCGCGGTGAAAAAATCGCTGTCGAGGAATACCTTCACCCGTGCCTGCGCGTCGTTGAGCACGCCCAGCGGCGTTACCGCGCCGGGATACAGCCCGAGAACGGCCGCCAGCTCCTCCGCGGAGGCGAAGCTGATCGGGCGCAGCCCGTGCGCCCTGCGGAACGCCTTGAGATCGACGTGCTTATCGCCGCGGACGGTGAGGAGATAATAGTTCTGCTTCTTGTCGTCGCGGATGAAAAGATTTTTCGCGTCGGCCTCCGGGTAGGGGATGGGGACGTTTGCCAGCTCGGCCATATTGTAGACGGCCGTATGCTCCGTTACTTCAAACCATACGCCCAGGCGGCTCAGGAAATCGTATACGCCATGCTTGTCCATGCGCGTTTCTCCTTCAGCGGGTCAGCAGATCGACGGCTTCGTCCTTTGTCGCGGCGAAGAAAACGTCTCTGCCCCGGTTGCTTTCGCGGATAAAATCCTTCAGCGGTTTGCTGGTACAGTGCGAGAAATCGCCGTACACGGCGATCCGGCCGCCATAGTTAACGTATTTTTGCAGAATCTCTCCGGCGACGCCGGTGCTGAGGACGAAGAAATCCTCGCAAATCTGCCGCTTGTCGAGCACGATGTTTTTCGTTCTGGCTTCGTAATTTGCGCTCATCAGCACATCAAGCGCGCTCTGCGCGCCGCGGACGGCGAGCCCGTCTCCTTCCACTGCGGCGCAGACGGTTCCGTTTTTCTCCACCTTTATAATTCTCATGACTTCCCTTTCCTCAGGCACAGCAGCACCCACAGCACGCACAGCAGCTGCAAAACCCCCGCCACAATATACACCAGCTGAATATGCGGGCGGGAAACGGTCAGGTGGATGCTTGCGGCGAGCGTCCATACGAGCAGGCTGATGGACAGGCCGCGCGCAATCCATCCGCGCCACAGCGCGGAGAAAACAATCAGCAGAATGGAACAGACCGGCAGCGCGTAAATGAAGCCGAGCCACAGCTTCGGTGCTTCGGGGACGAGCAGCTTCAGCACGAAGAACGCGACCGCCGCCACCAGCCACACCAACCCCAGCGAAAGCAGCGTCACCAGCAGATAGGGCGGGTTCTTCGCGGGCCGGGGCGCGTCCTCGGAGATGAGGTCGTTTACCGTCACGCCGTACAGTTCGGCGATGCGGGTCAGCACATAAATATCGGGAACGCCCTCGCCGCGCTCCCATTTGGAGATGGATTTATCGGAATAGCTGAGCTTTTCGGCCAGATCGGCCTGCGTGTGCCCGGCCTGCCGGCGATAAAAAGCGATGCGGCGCGCGATGGCCGCGCGGAGCGCTTCGTCCTGCATGGCGTTCTCTCCTTTCCCGGAAGTGGAATTATACCATATTTCCCGCCGGGGTTTCAAGCCAAGGTTTACAACCAGCCCGTTCTGCGCTACAATATGCTGCGGTTTATACCAGAACAAAGAGGTGTGCTCATGCCTTACGCTGACTATCATATCCATTCCAATCACTCCATGGACGGGCGGCAGACGATCGCCGAAGCCTGCCGCGCGGCGCTGGCCGCGGGGCTGGACGAGGTGTGCTTTACCGATCATATCGAGTTCGGACACCCCGATCCGGGAACGGACGTGCCGCCGGATATGGACGCGCGTGCGCGCGACCTGGAAGCCGCCCGCGCGGCGTTTCCGCAGTTGACCATCCGCTCGGGCGTCGAAATCGGCGATAACCCGGCCTGCCACGACAGGATTCGCGCCTGGCTGAAGCAATATCCGGTCGATTTTCTGCTGCTTTCGATGCACCTGATCGACGGCGTGGATCCGTATTACGAGCCCGGCATGGCGCGCGAAAGCTATTTTGCCGGCAAAACGCGCGCGCAGGCGTACCGGCTGTACGCCGAATGCCGCGTCCGGCAGCTGCAAAGCTGGCGGCCGGAGGAATACGATTCGCTGGCGCATTTCGGCTTTGTGTGCAAGTTCGCGCCGTATCCGCCGCAGACGCGGCCATTCGTCTGGCAGGACGCGCCCGACGAGATCGACGCGGCGCTGGCGATTCTCGCGCAGAGCGGCAAGGCGCTGGAAATCAACACGTCCGGCTGGAAGGCCACGGCCGAACCGATCGCGTCGGAGAGCATCGTGCGGCGATTCCGTGAGCTGGGCGGCGAGTTCGTCACCTTCGGCAGCGATTCGCACACGGCGGACTATGTCGGCTTCCGGCTTGCGCAGGCGCGCGCGCTGGCCAGGCGCTGCGGCTTCCGCTACGCGATTACGGCCGAAAAGCGCGAAGCGCGGCCGTATGCGATTCCTGATTGAACGCCGAAAGCGCCGCTTGGGAGGCGGTTTTCGACATTCCAGCGCTTCGCGCTTGTGTGCGGGCCGCATCCGTGCTACACTGTTCCCGTGAAAAGGAGGCGTGTTTATGCGTCAGTTTTTGAAGGAAAATATGGCCGGCATGGCCGGCATCATTCTGGGAGGGCTGCTGGGGCTGTTCCTGCTGCTGTTCCCGCAGACGACGGCGAACGTGGTGTTTTTCATGATCGGTACGGCGCTGATTGTGACGGGCGTCGTGCGGTCGATCCTGTATTTTACCGGCGATGCGCATAAGGCCGTGGGCGGCTGGCAGCTGGCTACGGGCGTGCTGCTGGTGCTGGCGGGCGTGATGCTGTTCGTGCTGGCCGATGCGCTGATCTCGTTCATTCCGTTCGTGTTCGGCTGCGCGCTGCTGGTGGGCGGCATCTTCAAGCTGCAGACGGCGTTCGACATGCGCCGCATGGGCGTGGACAAATGGCAGCACGAGCTGATTTACGTGGGCGTTTCCGTCGTGATGGGCGCGATTATCATCTTCAACCCCTTCTCTACGGCGCTGACCCTCATGCGCGTGATCGGCGCGGCGCTCGTCGTCGAGGCCGTGCAGGATACGATCTGCGCGGTGAAGTTCCACAAGATCGAAAAGAATTTCTAAGGAGAGGCTTTCCGGGGGGAAAGTTTCCCCCGGCCCCCTTTCAAAGAAAGCCGCTGAAAACAACGAACCGCCGTCCGGAGTGGACGGCGGTTCGTTCATTTGTTCCTCTTAAAAATCCTTTTCCTCGAAGCGGCGGCACAGCACGTATTTGGAAACGGCCATGCGCTGCGCGGAAATACCGGTGAGCAGGTTTTTGATAAAATCGGGCAGCACGCGCTGAAACTTGACTTCCAGCACCACGAGATTTTCATCCATTACGGGCAGGGTGGGGATGCGCGGGTTGAACATATCGAAATTGTTCATGCCCGTGCGAATTTCTTTATCGAACGTGATGCGCACGTCCTCGGGGCCGTAGATGTAGGCCTCGCGGATATAATCGACGATGACGACCGGGCGCAGCAGGCGCGTGCGCATTTCGCGATACATATCGTGCAGAAGCGGCGCGCTCGTTTTTTCAAGGCCGGTCGGGTCGCAGGCGATGAGCTGATCGGCCAGATCGCGCGGAATGAGCAGGCTGCGCTTGCTGATGAGATCGCCGAATTTCGATTTGCATTCGAGCTTGATGTCCTTATCCGAATAGCGGTAGATGCGGATGCGGTATTTCTGGCGGTTTTCCACGCCCGAGAGCTTCTCGTTGAGAAAATCGTCGAACACCGTATCGAAATACAGCGAGCGGATGGCGTATTCGTTATACTGATCGCCGCCGGGGTCGCGCTCAAGGCAATAATCCAGCGTGCGGCTCAGATGCAGATACTCGCCGTAGTTCATCACGAATTTCAGTTCATGCCGTACCGGCGGACGACTGCGTTCCATTTTACGCGCCCGCCTCGCTCTGGCAGGCGACCAGCGTGGCGTCGTAGACGCCCTGAATGCCGAGCAGCTGGCCCACCAGATCCTGCCGCTCGCTGATGCGAACCTCTACGGTCATCTCCGTGCCGTTCTGCGTGACGGTCTTGGAGCGCATGCGGCGGTATTTGATGCGGGAGAGCACGCCCTGCACGGCGGGCATGGCGCTGTCGTCGCAATGGAGAACGAGCAGATAACTCGTCGCGGAGGGCACCTTTATGAACACATACAGCCCCGCGCCCAGCAGGATGCCCATCGTCAGCGCCCAGAACATATAGGCCGTATCCATCGGGTCTTTTACGGCCGTGCGGAAGCGCACGATCGACAGCGCGCCCACCATGCCCATCGACAGCGCGATGTTCGACTTGATGCACATGACCACCGGCGTGGTGATGAGCGTCATCATGACCAGCGTCATCGCGAACGAGGGCGAGTACAGCACGCCGCGATAGCTCCGGCGGTAGACCAGCGCGATAATCAGCCCCACGAGGAAGCCCATGACCAGCGCGACTACGACCGACAGCGGCGTAAGCGCCGCAAATTGTTCGGTAAACGTATCGACGATGCTGCCTTTTACGATGTCCGTTACGCTCAGGGATGTGGTGTTCATATTGACGACTCCTCCTTGATTGTTCCTTGTGTGTTATTCAACGTCGGCGGGCATTTCGGGCTGCGGGCCGAAATAGCGCGCCATTTCTTCGTCCGTCATGCCGAACCAGTCGCGAATCTGCTCCCAGCAGAGGTTGGGGCGCTTCTTGAGCACGTTGTGCAGGCGGCTCATGCGGCTTTCCCAGTAGCTGTAGTTGGCGTCGGGAGAGGTGGGCTCTTCGGTGATCCATTTGTTGTTCTCGCTCGACCAGCGGTTATAGTGGAACAGCAGCTCCGGCTGAATTTCCGCGGCCATCGCCTCGGCCTGCGCCCAGATGCGGTCGGTGTCGGAGAGGTATTCCTGGAACAGCTGCCCGAAGCGGGTGAGGAATTTGTCCTTCATTTCCGGCACGTCCAGCAGAGAGAGGATGAGCCAGTTGTCGAAATCCTTGTCGCCCGCGCCCTTGGGGTCGAGCCAGATCTTGCAGCCGTTGCGGTTGGACATGAAGTAGCCCCAGTCCAGATCGAACAGGCACCAGCGCCATTTTTCGCCTTCCGCCTGACGGCGGTAGAACTTGATGTTGCCCGCGTCGGAATTGCCGAAATAGATTTCGAAGATCATGAAATCGAAATAGTTATCGACGTCCACCCAGTCCAGCACGGTCTGCAGCGCCTCGGGATCCTCAGCCAGATCGTGGCCCTTGACGAACTTTTTGAGCGCCTGATAGTTATCGAACGTGCCGTTGAGCACCTGGTTGTTGCCCTTGATCAGGTCGATCTTCTCCGGGTCGCTCCAGCCTTCGTAGGCGGCCAGCGAATATTTGCTGATGCGCTCGCGCAGATTGTAATGGCCCCAGTACTGGCCGTTGAGGTAGACGATCACCGGCTCGTAGGCCATATGGAACACGGTCGAGCCGGTCCAGTCCACAATGATCGACTGCAGCGCGTCCACGATGCGGGTATACTTGCCGTCCTGCCCGCCGTTGCGCAGGATGATCGAGTGATACGACGTATACGGCCTGTCGCTGAAGAGCGGATATTCGAACGTATCGCTGCCGTATTTGGCCTTGGCCGTTACGCGCCAGCTCTTCTGCGCCTGGTCGAGACTGAACTGGCCGTTGAGCTGCAGCTCGACGCCCTGGTTCAGTTCGCTCGTGCCTTCAGAGGTGAAATATTCGAAGTTGCCGGCGTGCGGGGTCTTTTTCCAGTAGGTGGCGTTTTTGAACGGCGGGTTGTGGTCGAACGTTTCCGTCGTGCCCAGCGCGAGAATGCCGTCCTCGTCGTTGTACAGGTCGTCCGGGTCGCACGTCAGGCAGATGATCGGCAGCGAGTGATATACGTTCATCAGGAACGTCGCGGTGGTGATATTCGAGGGGCGCAGCCCCTCCTGAAAACCGCGCGCCCGCAGCGAAGTGTTCTGCGTGAGGGTGATGGGCCCGGCGTAATCGTAACCGTTGGTTTCGGTCGGCTCGGAGCCGTCGGTGGTGTAGCGGATGGTCGCGCCCTCCGGCGCGGAGAGCGTTACGGTCACCTGCTGCGAGTAGGTGCCGCCCGCCTTGTCCATCGCGGGCTGCGCGGCGTAGCCGGAGAAGCCCTGGCCGTTCTTTGCGCCGGCCGTTGTTTCCGTATAATAAAAAAGGCCGCCATGGTCGAAGTCCCGGCCGTAGGAAACGTCCGTTTCCAGCTGCGGCACGACGAGCTTGTCGATCAGATTGCCGGAGGGATCGCTCAGAAGCACCGTGTCGCCCAGCGCGCTCAGCCGCATCGGCACATGCACAATATCGCTGCGCCCCGAGGGCGAGGCGGTCAGGCCGCTGGCGAATACGACGAGGTATCCGCCCGCGGGAATGGTTACGCCGCTGAGCTGGCACTTGCGCGGGTGGTTCGGGTTATCGCTGAGCCACCAGCCGTCGAGCGAGACGGGCACGGTGGCCGCGTTGTACAGCTCAATCCAGTCGTAGCTGCTTTTTCCATAGGGCGTTTCCACGCCCGTCGAGCTGGACATGACTTCGCTGATGAACACGCCGCGCGTGTTGGCGGCGCGCAGCTTCAGGTCCAGCTGAATCTGCGAGGAGCGGTTGTTGGGCAGGCCCGGCGTGGGGGAGGCGCACTCCTGCCACTGATAATCGAGCCCTTCAATGCGCGCCCAGCTCTTATCCTTGGGCAGATTGTCGTAGGTAACGGTATCGACCACCTGGCCCAGCACGTCGCACAGGAGCACCGTTTCGCCCTCGGCGCGCAGACGGAAGTTCGTGTGCAGGTTGCCGGAGGGATCGGTACGGTTTTTGCCGGAGGCGAACACGACCAGATATTCGCCCGGCTGCATCGTCGCGCCCTTGGGGAAGCGCCACTGCACGCGATCGTTCGGATCGTCGGTCAGCGCGTAGTTCGACAGATCGACCACGCGGCCGGTGCCGTTATACAACTCGATCCAGTCGGGGTGGTCGCCGTCCTCATCGGCGATGCTGGTGAGATTGGAGGCCATGATTTCGTTGATGACCAGGCCGTCGGCGGCCGTCATACTGACGCTGCGCGACTGTTCCCAGCCGGCGGCGGTGTTTTCATAGCCGGGGGTGTACTGATCGGTCGCCTGCCAGACGCCGTTCATCAGCGCGTAGGACTGGTTGCCCTGCAGGGCGGGAACCTCGACCGAATCGATCGCCTCGCCCGCGGCGTTGAACAGAAAAACCGTCTCGCCCAGCGAGGAGATTTTGAACCGCGCGTGCAGCGTTTCGCCCGCCTGCGATTTGTTCGTGCCGTCGCAGAAGACGATCACACGCGCGCCCGCTTCGAGCGTCATTTCGGGGAAGATGAACAGCACCCGGTCGTCGCGGTCGGAAAGGCCGGCGCCCTTGAGGCTCTGCGCCGCGCTGCCGGTGTTGGTGATTTCCACC
>SFFS01000194.1 GCA_004557805.1 Clostridiales bacterium
GAAAATGCATTCCCCGCCCCGCCTTCGCCCGGAAATTCCGAAGAATTTCAGAAGGCGGGTTTCCTCCGTCAAAAAACGATAGTTTTTTGACGGCCTGAAGGGGGAACCCTTCCTTTTCCTAAAGGAAGGGTTCCCCCTTGCGTTCCCCATCACACCCATCACCCCCATCACCCCAAAAGGAGGCATTTACATGACCCGGAAAACCTGTCCCATTGAAGCGCTTCTGAAGGCGCAGCGCGCGCAGATCGAGCGGCTGGAAACGGCTGCGAAGGCTGCGGAATCGGTCGATCTGAAGCTGGAAGACGCGCTGATGCGCGCCATCCGCCAGCAGGCGACGCTCTTTGCCGACGCCCGCAAGCTGCGGGAAACCGGCCCGGCCGCGCCGGAAAAGGGCGGCGCGCAGCGCCCGTCCATCAGCATTGTCTACGACTATGGAGACGAAAGCCATAGCCCCGACGCGCCGGGTACCGTTTAACGCGGCGTTCCGCGCGGCGAACCGTTCCCGCGCGCGCTACCGCGTGCTGATGGGCGGCGCGGGCAGCGGCAAGAGCCGCAACCTTGCGCAGGATTACATCATCAAGCTGAGCGACCCGCGCTTTGCGGGAGCGAACCTGCTCGTCTGCCGCCGGATCGACGAAACGAACCGCTACTCGACCTTCGCCGAGCTATGCGCCGCGGCGCGCACGGTGTTCGGCGAGCACTGGCCGCTTTTCTGGAAGATCAGCCTGAACCCGCTGCGGCTGGAAAGCCTTGTGACGGGCAACGAAATCGTGTTCCGCGGCATGATGGACGCAAGCGCGCAGGAGCGCGTCAAATCGCTCTCGTTCGCCTCGGGCAAGCTCTGCTGGATCTGGTGCGAGGAGGCCACCGAGCTGACGCGCGAGAACCTCGAGCTGCTCGACGACCGCCTGCGCGGCGCGCTGCCCAACCCGAACCTGTTCTACCAGATCACGCTCTCGTTCAACCCCGTTTCGGCGCATCACTGGCTCAAGCGCCGCTTCTTCGACGAGCCGCGCGAGAACGCCCTGCTCTGCCGCACCACCTTCCGCGATAACCGCTTCATCGACCCGGATTTCGCCCTCCGTATGGAGGAGCGCCGCCTGCGCGACCCGGAGGGCTATCGCGTCTACGGCGAGGGCGAGTGGGGCGAGGCCGGCGGGCTGATCCTGTCCAACTTCGTGCGCGAACCCTTCGAGCGCGATCCCGCGCGCTTCGACGCAATGGCGCTCGGCCAGGATTTCGGCTTCAACCACGCCAACGCCATCCTCCGCCTCGGCCTGCGCGACGGCGAACTGTACATCCTCGACGAAATCTACGAGCGCGGCCGGGATACGTCCGATCTTATCGCGCTGGCGCGCTCAAAGGGCCTCCCCGCCAATCTGCGCATGTGGTGCGACAGCGCCGAGCCCGACCGCATCCGTACCTGGAAGCGCGCCGGCTTCCGCGCCGCGCCCGTCAGCAAGGAGCCCGGCAGCGTCCTCGCCCAGATCGACTGGCTCCGCCGCCGGCGCATCCACGTTCACCCTGACTGCGAAAACACCTGGCGCGAACTTACCTCCTGGCAGTGGGCCCGCCGCCCGCACTCCGACGACTGGGACGACGTCCCCGCCCCCGGCCAGGACGACGCAATGGCCGCCCTCCGCTACGGCGTCGAGGGCTTGCGAAAGAGACGGTAGAGGAGGACGGTTTTGGGGGAAACTTTCCTTTAGAAAAAGGAAAGTTTCCCCCAAGCCCCCTTCAAAGGAAACCGCTTGGGGCGGAGATTTTCAGGGAAATACGCGGCGGGAAGGAGGGGCGGGGACGTCCATTCTCCGGGAACTGTTGCTGAAATGCGGAATTTTGAGAGAATGCGCGGCTCTGCTGGCACGTCATGCTGTTGCAAGGACGGCGGCAGAGAAGCGGCGCGTCGACGTTTCGGTCATGATTTCAGCATCCCGTTCATTTCGCGCAGCGCTTTTTCAATAAAACCACTTTCAAAGCGAAAATCAGCATGAAAAAGGCTCCGCGTTCCCCGCCTGTCACATGGTCATTTCCGCTCTTTCGCCGCGCGCCTTCTCTCCGTTCCCTCTCACGCCTTTCTCAAAGAGTCCCCTCCTCTCGTCCCCAAAAATCCCTCCCCCTGAAAACCCAAATGGTTTTGGATGGGGGCTTGGGGGAAGGCCTTTTTTCTAAAAGGCCTTCCCCCAAATCGTCCCCAATCGTCCCCACCCGTCCCCCAGAAAGGACTTCATCATGAATAACACCGCATCTCCCCGGCGCGTAGCCGACGCGTATCAGAACGCGCTGGCGCGGCTGGGCATGGGCCAGCCGAACCTGCTTTCGGCGAGCGAATATCCGCTGGCGCGGCTTTCCGGCGACCAGCGGCTGATGACGAGCCTGTATCGCGGCAACTGGATTGCGCGGCGCATCGTCGATACGATCGCCGAGGACATGTGCAAGAACTGGTATACGCTGCGCGGCGCGTCTCCGGAAATGCTGGCGCGCTTTGCGCGCGAAGAAAAGCGCGGTCATGTGCGCGAGCGCGTGCTGTCGGCGCTGAAATGGGCGCGGCTGTACGGCGGCGCGGCGGGCCTTCTGCTGATCGACGGCC
Source organism: Clostridiales bacterium (assembly GCA_004557805.1). GTDB lineage: Bacteria > Bacillota > Clostridia > Christensenellales > Aristaeellaceae > Aphodomonas. Next base: position 2,591 of record SFFS01000194.1, read on the forward strand.
AGGAGGACCGGCTCGACGCGCCGCTCGACCTGAACGAAATCCAGCCGGGCCAGTTCCGCGGCATATGGGTGTGCGACCGGTTCGGCGGCGTTACGCCCTCGTCCGAGACGGTCGGCGATCTGGCCGATCCCGATTACGGCCTGCCCGAGCGCTACGAATTCACGGCGCAGGGCGCGCGCGGCGCGCATTACGCCGTGCATCACAGCCGCGTGCTGCGGTTCGTCTCGCGCGAACTGCCCGCGCAGGAGCAGCTGGCCGAGAGCTTCTGGGGCGCGTCGGAGCTGGAGCACGTGCTGGACGAGCTTGTCAAGCGCGACGCGACCAGCGCCAATATCGCCCAGCTGATCTTTCAGGCCAATCTGCGCGTGCTGAAAATGAGCGACTTCGGCGAAATCCTCGCCTCGTCCTCCGAGGACGCGCAGCGCGACCTGTACAGCGCCCTGCGCGCGCAGAACCAGCTGATGAGCAGCATGGGCCTGCAGGTGCTCGACCGCGAGGATTCCTTCGAGACGCACGCCTATGCGTTCTCCGGCATTTCGGACGTATACGAGCTGTTCATGCTCGACGTGGCCGGCGCGGCCGAAATCCCCGCGACGCGGCTGTTCGGCCGCTCTCCCGCCGGCATGAACGCCACCGGCGAGGGCGACCTGCGCAACTACTACGATTCCGTGCGCCAGAAGCAGCAAAGCTGCCTGCGCCCCGCGCTGGAAAAGCTCGCGCCCGTGCTGGCCATGAGCGCGTGGGGCCATGTCCCCGACGGGCTCGACTTCGATTTCAACCCCGTGCGCGATCTTTCCGGCGCGGAGCGCGCCCAGCTCGCCCGGCAGCACACCGAAACCGTCGCCGCCGCGTTCTCCGCCGGGCTCGTCACGCGCGAGACGGCCCTCTCCGAGCTTTCGCGGCTCGGCAAGGAAACCGGCTTCTGGACGGGCTGCGCGGCTCCGTAAGCCGCGCAGCGGCGCAAATCAAAACGAAAGGAGATTCTGTCATGGACGACCTGATGGAAGAAAAGCTGTTCGGCATCCTCGACGCCATCGCCGAGCGCGCTGAAACGCAGAAGGCCGAATATCGCGAAACGCGCGACCGTCTGCAGCTCGGTCAGCTCGTCGCCTATTGTGAGGTGCTGCACGATTTTCTCGATTATTTCGATATTGAAGAAAACATCCGCGGCCGCATCGGCGAAAAGCCGGAAGAAAGGTATCTGAAATGAGGCAAAACCTGGCCTATTTCGGCTCGCGCATTTCGGAAAACATGGCCGAAACGCCCGAGGGCTTCCTCGTCTGCCGCAGCGTGCCCATCGCGCGCACGGGCGCGCAGACGTATCTGCCGGAGGAGATCGGCCTTCCGGGCGGCGCGCCGGTTTCCGTTTTCCGCACGGAGCGCGAGGTGTTCAGCCCGGCGGCGCTTGCCAGCTTCGAGGGCAAGCCCGTCACGCTCGGCCACCCGCCCGAGGACGTCTCGCCGCGCAACGCCGCCAGCTACGCGCGCGGCCACGTGCAGAACGTGCGCCGCGGAACCGGCCCGGACGCCTGCTACATCCTGGCCGACCTTTTTCTGACTGACCCCGCGCTGATCGATCGCGTGCGCGGCGGGCTGCGCGAAGTCTCGTGCGGCTATCGCTGCGTATACGCCGGCGGGCCGCGCGGCGTCGAACAGCGGGCGATTCGCGACAACCACGTGGCCGTCGTCGAGGCAGGCCGCGCGGGCAG
>SFFS01000195.1 GCA_004557805.1 Clostridiales bacterium
TCGCGCGTTTCCGTCACAGCGCCACCCCCCACAGCCTTTGAAGGCCGATGATTGCAAGCGGTTTCCCGCAGACTGAGCCGGGCAGCGCGGGCGCGCGCTCCGTCACCAGCACCACAGAGGACACGAGCGGGCTCCGCGCGTATGCCGCAAGCTGCGTCAGAAGCGCCGCGCGCGCGGGCCGGCCGCGCTTGACTTCAATGGCGACAGAACCGCACAGAAAATCGACGCGGCGGCGCGGGGCGACGGGCGCTTCGTGCCGGAACGAAAGCCCGGCTGCCGCCAGCGCCTGCGCCGTCTGCGCGTGCAGATCGTATTCATCCCGCGCTTTGGGCGCGCGCAGCGTAGAAAGCGCCGCCAGCACCGTTTGCAGCTCGTCCATTGTGCCTCCCGGAAAAGATGTTTTCCACAGTATAACACATCTGCGCGAAAATGAAAAATGCGGGCTTGCGCTTTTCAAACGGTAAAATTGCCGATTTAGGGGTTGACAGAAGCGGAAACGCATGGTATAATCGACCACGCTGGTTTGAGGAGAGATGGCCGAGGGGTTGATGGCGCTGGTCTTGAAAACCAGTGATGCTGAAAGGCACCGGGGGTTCGAATCCCTCTCTCTCCGTGAAGCTGTTTGGAGAAGTACCCAAGTGGCCCAAGGGGCTCCCCTGCTAAGGGAGTAGCGTGCGATGAGTGCGGCATGGGTTCAAATCCCATCTTCTCCGTGAAAGCCCGGAAATGCTTGCGAAATAAGCGTTTTCGGGCTTTTTGTTTTGCTTTCATTTGGGACTGGAATGAGTGGGTAACCTCTGGAATAAGCGCTTTTTGCTGTCTGTTTCTAACACAGTTTCCAACACTTTAACGGAGCTTTTTCAACTCGTTTACGGCGGCGAGAGCGTTCGTGTCGGAAGGATGAACATACCTGTCTGCCATGCGTGAGGAAGACCGGCGCTTTTTCTGAATAGAGAAACCCCGATCTGTCGCTTCTCTCTTTTTAGATCCCCCATAACTGCTGATTTCGCAGACACTGCTTACAATGCCGATGCAACAATGGCGGAAAAGACGCTGAGATAGATGTCCCCTGACGGGACGAGCCGCCCTGCGATGTGCAGAGCGGCTCGTTTTTTGTGTTATGGCGGCGATTACTTGACGGAGTTGGCTACCAGCGCGTCGTACGCTTCCTGCGTCAGTTCGCAGTGATAGAACAGGTCGAAGTACTTCGCAACCTCGGTGTAGAGGTCGTAATCGGCGGTTTCGGGATAGAGCACCTTACCCATCCAGATCAGGCCCAGCAGACGCTGCACGGACGGCGGGAAGCCCATCCAGTTATAGGGAGCGTTCGGAACTTCGATGTAGTCGCCGTTGGCGATGGCGGTAATGCTCTGCCAGGTGGCGTCCTCGCCGACGGTGGCGTAGATACTGCCCGGAGCAAAGATGATGTAGTCGGGATTCCAGTTCAGAATCTGCTCCATGTCCACTTCGTTGCCGCTGCCCTTGGAGGAGGGATCGTCGACGACGGCGAGGTTGTTGGAGAGCATGTCGATCACTTCGCTGTGGTAGCTGCTCTTGGCGATGACGTTGTGACCTTCCGCGCCGCTGACGTAGAGCAGGTTCTTCAGCTCGGCCTTTTCGGAGATGTCCTTGCCGCGGGCATAGATTTCACGGCAGTAATCGGCCAGCACGGCGGCCTCTTCGGGCATGCCCAGCAGGTCGCCCAGCATTTCGTAGGCGTCGCCGAAGGTGGCCAGCGTGGCGGTGATGTGTACGAACGGGATACCGGTCTGTTCGGTCAGCGCGTCCATATCTTCCTTGACGGTGTTCTTGGGTTCACCGACGTCGATGACGACCTGCGCGCCGGAGGCGAGCAGCTCTTCAAGGTTCATTTCGCCCTTGCCGCCGTAAAGCTGGCCGAGCTTGGGAAGATTGTAGGCTTCTTCGGAGATGAACGCCTTGGCTTCCTCGCTCCAGTCGCTGCTGACGCCGACAAGCTTGTCGGGCGCAAGCGCGAAGATCACGATCTGGGTCAGCGGGCCGGAAATGGCGAACTTGGTGATGTTGGCGGGCACTTCGACGGTGCGGCCGGTCGAGTCGGTGAAGGTACGAGTTTCTTCTGCCGCGGCGAAGCTCATGCATCCGAGGGCCAGCGCCAGCGCGAGGAACAGGGAAATCCATTTCTTCATAGGGGTGGGGCCTCCTAAATGAAATATATTGACAGACGCGCGGGGCGAGTTATTTATGGCCGCTTGCGGCCATAATAATCCTCCCGCACGATGTGTCCTCAAATTGGACGGAAACGCCGTAGAGCGCCTCCATCAGCGCCTCGTCGATCACGTCCTCCGGCGTGCCGTCGGCCTGAACGCGGCCGCTCTTGAGCGCCAGAACGCGGTCGCAATAGGAGAGCGCGTGCTGCGGGTTGTGCGTGGACATGACGACGGTGTAGCCCGAATGGCTCAGCTGACGCACCTGATCCATCACGCGGAGCTGGTTGCCGAAATCGAGGCTCGCGGTGGGCTCGTCCATCAGCAGAATGGGCGCCTGCTGCGCCAGCGCGCGCGCGATGAGTACGAGCTGCTTTTCACCGCCGCTCAGGCGCATGTAATCGCGATAGGAAAGCGCGGAAATACCCAGCCGCGCCATCGCCTCCTCGGCCAGACGAATCTGCTTTGGGCCGGGGGATGCGAACGCGCGCAGCTGCTGCGTGGTGCCCATGAGCACCATATCGAGAACGGAATAATTGAAGGCGGGGTAGTGGTTCTGCGGAATATAGGCGATCTTGCTTGCCAGCTGTGAGGCGGAATATTGCCGCAGCTCGCGGCCGTCGAGGTCGATTTCGCCCGAATAGTGCGGCTGAATGCCCAGCATGCAGCGGAAGAGCGTCGTCTTGCCCGTGCCGTTGCAGCCCAGAAGCGCCGTCAGCCCGCCCTCCGGAACGCTGAAGGAAAGATGCTCCAGCACCGGCTTCGCATCATAGGAAAACGTCAGATCACGAACGGAAATCACAGCATGGTCTCCTTTCGCGTAATCAGATAGAGGAAGAACGGCGCGCCGATAAACGCCGTCAGGATGCCGATCGGGATTTCGACGGCCAGCAGGTTGCGGCTCACATCGTCGACGACGAGCATAAACGACGCGCCCAGCAGCATCGAGCAGGGGAGCAGCCTGCGGTAATCGTTCCCGACCATCTTGCGGCACAGGTGCGGCACTACGAGGCCGACCCAGCCGATCATGCCGCTGACGGAAACGCTCGCGGCCGTAACCAGCGTGGAGCACAGCACTACGACCAGGCGAAGCCTGCTTGCATGTACGCCCATTGTGCGCGCTTCTTCATCGCCGAGGGTGAGCAGGTTGAGCCGCCAGCGGATGAACAGCAGCGGGATCAGCCCCAGCGCCATGGGGATGAAGGCAAAGCGCAGTGATTTGAGCGTCGAACCCGAAAGACTGCCCATCAGCCAGTAGGTGATGGCGGGCAGCTGGTTGTTGGGGTCGGCAACGAGTTTGATATAGGAAGTGCCCGCCGAAAACAGCGACGAAACCATTACGCCGGCGAGGATCAGGTTAACGATTTTTTTGCCCGGCGCGCGCGCCGCAACGATCGTCACCAGCAGTACGGTGAGCATGCTGAAGAAAAATGCGGAAACGGTAATCATTCCGGAGCTTGCGCCCAGCAAAATGGCCAGCGCCGCGCCGAACGCCGCGCCGTTGGACGCGCCGAGCAGATCGGGGGAGGCCATGGGGTTCTGGAACACGCCCTGATACGCCGCGCCGGCCGTCGAAAGGCAGCAGCCCACCAGGCAGGCCAGCAGGATGCGCGGCAGGCGAATGCGCAGCACGGCGGATTCCATCGCGTTCGTCCACGTTTTTTCGATGGGCAGTCCCGCGCTGAAGCCGAGGATACGCCCCAGATCGCGCAGCGGCACGGGATAACGTCCCAGACAGAAGGAAACGACGACCACCACAAAAAGCAGCACGGCCAGGATAATCAGGCACAGCGCGCCCTTTTTCTTCTTTGTTACCAATTATAATGCTCCTTTACAACGCCATGCTTTATATAATACATTATGCGCGGATATTTTCAAGAGGAACATTTGATAAATATTGTACATTTTGCGGCGCTGACGCGCCTGCACGAGGCTGCGGCGGCCGGAAAAGGCGTTTTTGAAAGAAAATTTATTTTTTTGAAAAATAGGGCTTTACAAATCAGGAAAGGTGTGGTATTATATAACTCGTTCGCGGGAAACGAACAAATTGAATATGGGGCATTAGCACAGTTGGTAGCGCGCGACATTCGCATTGTCGAGGTCAGGG
>SFFS01000196.1 GCA_004557805.1 Clostridiales bacterium
CACACCCGTCTTTTTCAGCTTCTCACGGTCGCTCTGCCAGAAGCGCATCACGCAGGGAGCCCGGCGCCCGCGCGCGAAATCGATAAAATGCCGCAGCGAAAAATCAAGCACGTTATCCCCGGCGATGACCAGCAGATCGTCGTCCGCATGCGCCCAGTCGATCGCAAACTGAATATCCTTCACCGCGCCAAGGCGCGTTTCATTGGAAACCGAGCCGTCGTCAATCACGTCGACAGGCAACCGCTTTTCCGCCGCCCAGCTGCGGAAATGCTCCGCATAGCGGTGATTGCTCACGACGATATAGCGGCTCACCGTGCCAGTCGCATCGATATCGTCCAGCAGCCAGTCCATGATCGTCTTTTCGCCCACCTTCAGCAGCGGCTTTGGGAAATTCTCCGTCAGCGGATACAGCCGCGTCGCATAGCCCGCAGCCAGAACGATGCAGATCATAGCCCTTCCCCCTCCGTCGATACGCCGTCCGCACTGCGGCAGAAATGCACGGAAAACCTGTCCGCCAGCCCCGGAAACGCTCTGAAATACGCCTCGCTCACCTGCTCGCGCATGCGTTCTTCATACGCCGGATCGATCAGCGCCATACAGCAGCCCTTGAACCCCGCGCCCGAGAACCGCCCGCCGTATACGCCGTCCGCGCGGATGATCGCCTCATAGAGCGCCTTGAGCTCGTCCGAACCCGTCTCGTAGTTATAGATGCTGCTCCAGCCGCTCTCGGTGCTCAAGCGGCCGAAGGTTTCAATATCGCCACGCCGCCAGGCTTCCGCGCCGGCTTCCACGCGCGCAAACTCAGTATAAAAGTGCTCCGCACGCCGCCGCCAGGCAGACGGCAGGCGGTTCTTATAGTCGTCGTAGACGCTGCGCGGCACGTCGCGCAGCCGCGTCTCGGAGAAGCGGCCGTAAGGAACCAGCAGCTCGTCTTCGCGTCCGTCGTCAATAGCATAGCCCTTGAGCGCATAGGCGGCCGATTTCAGTTCGTCCACGCGCATGTTGAACTTGCTGCCCACCAGCGACCGCTGCACGCCCGAGAAAAACACGGCGATTTCATACGGCTTCATCGACGGTACCGTCGGAATCAGCTCGTAGGAATCGTCCTTCGTATCGAGATACAGCAAGTGATTCCTTCGGCTGAGCACCTCGCAGCTTTGATCGAGCTTGCCCACCGACACTCCCACATAGTCCGTCTCCGCATGCTGCGCCACGTCGATCAGTTCGCTTTGGGAAAGCCGCAGATGGTTTACGGCGCACAGCGCCGCCAGGAACGAAATGATCACCGCCGCCGAGGACGACAGCCCGCCGATCGGGAGGCTTCCCTCGATCACGCCCGCGATGCCCCTGCTGAGCGGATAGCGGCTGCCGAGCGATTTCGTCGCTCCGCGAAGATAATCGGCCCAATCGCCCTGGTTGTCCGGCACGCCGTTGACATACCACTGCGCGCGCTTTTCAAAGTTCAGCGACGCCAGCTCGATCACGCCGTTCTGCTTGGGCGCGTAGGCGATATGCACGCCCTTATCGATTGCGAACCCCGTCACCTTCCCATATTGATGATCGCTGTGCGCGCCCATCGGGCAGACACGATATGGGCAGAAGGCGACGTTCACCGGCGGTTTTCGGTAGGTTCCGAAAAAAACTTCTTCGCAGCGCATGCGTTTTCCTCCTCAGTTTTCGCCCTTATTCCCGGAAAGATAAAAGGCGTAATACCACTGTGCGAACCTGCGCAGCCCTTCGCGCAGCGGCGTAGCGGGCCGGAAGCCGAAATCGCGCTCAAGCGCGCTTGTGTCCGCATACGTCACCGGCACGTCGCCCGGCTGCATCGGCACGAGCCGCTTATGCGCCTCAAAATCGTAATCCGCAGGGAGCACTTTCGCGCGCACAAGCTCCTCCTGTAGAATCGTCACAAAATCGAGCAAGTTTTCCGGCTTGCTGTTGCCGATATTATACACCGCATACGGCGGCAGCGGAAGCCCGTCCTCCCCCGTTTTCTTTTCGGGCGGCCGCCGCATCACGCGCGTCACGCCCTCAACGATATCGTCGATATACGTAAAATCGCGCTGGCAGTTGCCGTAGTTGAAAATCTGAATCGTTTCCCCTTTGATCAGCTTATCGGTGAAGCCGAAATACGCCATATCCGGCCGCCCGGCAGGGCCGTAGACCGTGAAAAAGCGCAGGCCGGTCGAGGGAATATCGTACAGCTTCGCATAGGCGTGCGCCATCAGTTCGTTGCTCTTTTTCGTCGCGGCATACAGGCTGACGGGGGTATCCACCGGATCGTCCGTGCTGAAGGGCACCTTTTTGTTTCCGCCGTACACCGACGAACTGGACGCATACACCAGATGCTCCACCGGATGCCGGCGGCAGGCCTCGAGAACATTATAGAAGCCGATCAGGTTGCTTTCGATATACGCGTCCGGATTGGTGATGGAATAGCGCACTCCGGCCTGCGCCGCGAGGTTGACGACCACCTGCGGCGCATACTGCTCGAAGATCGAATCGAGCAGCACCTTATCGGCCAGGTTCCCCTTCACAAATATGAAATTGGGATATGTTTTCAGGCGCGCAAGGCGCGCCTCCTTGATGCGCACATCGTAATAATCGTTCATGTTGTCCAGCCCGACGAGGCGGGTTTCCGGCTCGTCTGCAAGAACGCGCAGGGCGAGGCTGGAACCGATAAATCCCGCCGCGCCGGTAATAAAAACGGTTTTCATGCGCTGTGTTCCCCTTTCACTGCATTCGGCCCGAAATATCCAGCAGCCTGCCGACTTCCAGATCCGCCTGCGGCGGATCGAAAGGCATTGCCCCGGCGCAGGGCGTAAACGTCAGCTCGCCAAAGTATACTTTCCCGTTTATTTCATAGAGGTCTACCCGCAGGAACGGAATCCCCTCTGAAAACTTCCTTGCAAATTCCAGCATTTCTTCATACCGCTGCGGCTTTGGCGGAAGTTCCGAAAGCGGCCGGTAGTCCGTCCTGCCGAACGGCGCAAACGTCCAGTCCAGATTCAGAAACCCTATCTTCGCCGTCGCATGGTTTTCCATCCCCCTTGAAACATACAGATACCGCGGCACGCCGTTAAAACAGTAAAACTTGTAATCCACCAGCGATTTCTGGTCCCCATCCTGCATATACTGCTTCCCCAGAATTTGGGGCTGAACGTCTTTATACGGCCATTCCCGATGCTCATAGAAATACTTTCTTTTCAGGTATTTCTCGATTTTTCTTCTGGCGGCGGCTTTATCAAATTGCGTTTTATCCCTGCAAATCACCAGCCCGCCGGAATCATGCGTGCATTTCAGAACGAACTGCTCCGGCAGCGCATCGAAATCAATCTCGTCGAACGTCGACCATACGCCCAGTGTCGGAATGATATGATCCGCCCCGATTTTTTCAGCGGCATATTGCTTTGCCGCATATTTATCGACCATCTTCGTATATTCAGGATTATGGTCATGCACCTTCAGCCACTGAAGCTTCTCATTAAACGCCTGCGGGTTCTTCAGGTTCAGCGGCTTCCCCGTTCTGTATCTGTATTCCCGCAGCGTAAAAGCCTCGTCCGACATATGATTCATGAATCCCAGTTCCGTCAGGTACGCAAAGCGAATCGCCGGACAGAAAAGAAACCTGCCGAGTTTTTGCACGACGCTGCTCATACTATCACCTCTCCCGCTCACTTCTTCGCACGGCGAATCAACTTTCCGAAGATCCGCTTCGCATATCCGAACCGCTCCGTCCGCACGAACGCCGCTCCGAACAGCGCGAACGAAACCGCCGCGCTGATGCAGACGCACGCGGCGACCTGCACGATCCCCCGCAGCGTCAGCTGCCCGCAAATCCAATACGCCGCGAGAACCGAGACCAGCGTGGCCGCCGTATATTCCGCCTGATCGAGCGAAAACCTTCCCTCGCTCATTCCGATGAAATAGCTTTGGAACAGGACATGCGTTCTCGAAACGTAATTAAAGGCGAAAATGGTGAACACCGTCGCGAGCAGAACCCCCGTAACGCCCCAGATTTTCCCGAGCACGATATTCAGCAGCAGATTCAATACCGCCTCGATCAGATAACTGCCCTTGAGCTTCCACCAGATGCCCGTTCCGCTGATATACTGGTTTCTGATGCTGCACATGTTAATCAGATAAAAATACAGGCAGAACAGCAGCATGTCGCCCTCGCCCAGCAGCAGCTCCTCACCCGCCCACAGCCGCATGAACGGCTGATACGCCGCCGCCATGCAC
>SFFS01000197.1 GCA_004557805.1 Clostridiales bacterium
TTGAAAATGCCATTTTTGCCGCACATGTCGCCAAAAATGATTAAAGATGAGAGGGCTGCGGCCCTCTCAAACTCTCCTTGGGACTTTTTCGACAGTCTGTGCGGCCGCCGGGGTTCCGGCGACCGCTTTTTTCTGCTTTTTTACGCCCTGATCTTGTCCGGGATGCTGAGCTTTTTCCATTCCGTCAGCATGAAGGTGACGAAGCACGCCGTCGGCCCGATAAAATCGCTGATCGGCTCGGAGAGAAATACGCCCTTTACACCCAGCCCCAGCCGCGGCAGCAGCAGCGCCATCGGCGCGACGATCAGCGCTTTGCGCAGGAGCGAGAAGAACGTGGCCTGTTTGCTGCGCCCGAGCGCTACAAAGCCGCGCTGGCCGGCCATTTGCAGGCTCATCATCATAAACAGCGCGAAATACGTCCGGCAGCAGGGAATGCCCGCCGCGATCAGCGTTTCGTCATCGGTGAATACGCGCAGCAGCGCGCCCGGGAACAGCTCCGTCATGCCCCAGATCAGCGTGGCCGCGCCGACACACACTTCCAGCGAGAACAGGAACGCCCTGCGCACGCGGCTGTACAGCCCCGCGCCGTAGTTGAAGCCCATCACGGGCAGCGAGCCCTGCGAGAATCCGCTCAGCGGAAGGAACAGAATCTGCCGCAGAGAGGAGATGACCGTCATAACGCCCACATAGGTATCGCCGCCGAAGCGCTGAAGCTGCGAATTGCACACGACGGACACCAGGCTGTCGTTTACGTTCATGATGAAGGTGGCGAATCCAAGGCCGCAGATGCGGCGCAGAAGCGCGCCGTCCGGCTTCAGGTCGGCCGGGCGAACAGGCAGCGCGCAGCGCTTGCCCGTCAGAAACGCCATGACCCATACGGCGGAAACCGCCTGAGACAGCACGGTCGCCAGCGCTGCGCCCGTCACGCCCATATGGAAAACAAAAATGAACAGCGGGTCGAACACGATGTTCAGCGCCGCGCCGATGAGCACGGTGAGCATACCGGTGCGCGCGTAGCCCTGCGCGTTGATGAAGTTGTTCATGCCCAGCGTCAGCAGCACGAACGGACTGCCCAGCACGTACACCGTCAGATAGGCGTCGGCATAGGGGAAGGTTTCGGCGCTTGCGCCGAACCAATACAGCGCGCGTCCCTTTACGGCGAGAGAGACGGACGTCGTCAGGACGCTGAAAATCAGAAGAAGCAGGAGCGAATTGCCCTGGATGCGCTTTGCACGCTGTAAATCGCCCTCGCCGCGCGCGATGGACAGCAGCGGCGCGCCGCCCATGCCGCCCAGCTGCGCGAAGGCGGAGATAATCATCAGGAACGGGAAACACACGCCCACGCCTGTAAGCGCCGCGCTGCCCACGCCCGGAATGCGCGCGATGTAGATGCGGTCCACCAGATTGTACAGCGCGTTGACGACCTGCGCGCCGATGAGCGGCAGCGCCATGCGGGTGATGAGCGCGGGAATGCTGCCCTGAGAAAAATCGTTTGACTGCTGCTGTTTCGTATTCATATCTGCTATTTTACCACCGAAAAATACGCTTGCAAGATGATTTTTCCGGGAAAGCCGCTATGCGCCTGACAAAAATACGAAATTTCTTAAAAAAGTACTTGCCGAACATGCCATGTTGTGCTATATTGCCCCCGGTAACGAAGCATCTCCAAGGAGGAAATACATGGCTCTGCGTAAATGTCCGCGCTGCGAACTGAATTATATTCTGGATGATGGCGATCTCTGCTCCGTCTGCCGCGAAGAAGTGCGCGGCGCGAGCGGCCGCGACGATGCGGTTGTGATGTGTTCCGTGTGCGGCGAGGAGCCCGCGCTGCCTGGCGAGGATGTGTGCAAGCACTGCCTGGCCGATCTGCGCTATATTCATCTGCTCTCCACCGACGAAGAGGAAGAGACGGGCACGGTGGACGCGGGCGGCGTCGACGTGCCGCATCTGAGCGAAATGGAAGAAATCGAGTCGGTCAAGCGCAAGCGCAATCCGTCCGCAGGCGCCGACGGCGAGAACGACGGCGAGAACGACGGCGACGAAGACGAGGACGACGATCTGGACGCCGACCTGGACGGCGAAATCGAAATGGAAGAACCGCCGCTGGACGATCTGGAGCAGCTCGATCTGGATAATCCCTTCGAGGACGACGATTCCGGCGCGCCGGATGACGACGACGAATAACTGCGAAAGTTTGGGACCCGGCGCGCAGGCGCCGGGCCGCTTGCAGATACGGCGGGAGAAATTTCTTTCGCATTTTTTGCGGAAAGCTATTGACAGGCAAGGGAATATATAGTAATATATATCTCGTTCGCGAGATGCGCCATTAGCTCAGTTGGTAGAGCACCTGACTCTTAATCAGGGTGTCCCGGGTTCGAGTCCCTGATGGCGCACGTTGAAAGGCACTGTGCAAAAGCACGGTGTCTTTTTTTGTGTGCGGCGACGCGGGAAGCGCCGGAAAATAAAAAAAATCACGTTTGCAGCAAAAATTTTATTGCCGGTTTTAGTGAAAAATGGTATAATGGTTTCGAGGAACAGGAGGGCAGGCTCTTTGAAAGTTGGCATTCGGGATATCGCGGAAAGGGCGGGCGTTTCCGTTGCGACGGTCAGCAACGCGCTGAACGGCCGGCAGGGAGTGAGCAGGGAGATCAGCGAAAAGATCGTCCGCATCGCCGAGGAACTGGGCTACCGCAAAACAAAAAAAACGGAAACAAAAGCGTATATACGGCTCGTCATGTTCAAACGGCACGGCCTGGTCGTGGGAGACACGCAGTTCTTCGCCGAACTGACGGAGGGCATCGAGCAGGGCTGCCAGGAGGAAAAGGCAGAGCTGGTGATTTCTCAGATACAGAAGGGGAAAGACCCGGATTATATCGAAAAAATTGAAAGGATCTGCGCGGACGAGTGCCAGGGCGTGCTGCTGCTGGCGACGGAGCTGGAGAAGGAAGACCTCGGGCTGTTCCGGCAGTGCCGTTCGCCGCTGCTGATCGTGGATAACCTTTTCCGCCACGAGCGCGTTCACTGCGTTGTGATGAACAACTACGACGCGGGCTATCAGGCGACCGAGGCGCTGATCGCGCAGGGGCACCGTGAAATCGGCCACATCACCAGCTCGACCGAGTTTAACAACATGCGCTATCGCCGCAAGGGCTTTGAGGCCGCCATGCGCGCGGCCGGACTGCCTGTGCAGGAGGAATTCTGCTGGAAGGTGCGGCCGACGATCGACGGCGCGTATCAGGACGCCAGACGGCTGCTGGAGCAGCGCGTCAAGCTGCCCACCGCCTTTTTTGCGGGCAACGATATTATGGCCGTCGGGTGCATGCGCGCATTTCAGGAGGCGGGGGTGCGCATGCCCGAGGAGCTGTCCGTGATCGGCATAGACGATACGTTCCTGTGCCAGGCCAGCACGCCGCCGCTGTCGACCATCCGCGTGCACCGGCGCGAGATGGGCAGGATCGCCGTCAATCTGCTTTTGCATACGGTGCCGCTGGCGCACAGCAGCGTCGTCAAAACCGAACTGGGCGTCGATCTGATCGAGCGCGGAAGCGTCGCCGCACCGTGCCGGTAAGGATTTTTCGCGGCGCATGCGCCGCAGAATAAGGAGCGCTCCCTCCTTGCAAAAGGGGGAGCGCCGCTGTATTCATAGGGGTATGCGTGAAAAACTCTCGGATACGCCCTGCGCCGTCAGTCGATCGCCTTGACCTCCACGTCGAAGGTGAGGTATTCGCCCTCGGGAATCGGCTCGTCCGCTCTGATGGCCGTCAGGTTCGGGATGCGGTAAACCGTGATGGAAACCGTTTCGCCGATTTTGTGAGCGCGGATGCTCTTTTGCAGCTCTTCCGCCGTGCGCACGCGCTGGCCGTCGACTTCGACGATCAGGTCGTTCGCCCTGATGCCGGCTTCGGCGGCGGGCTGGTCCTTTTCCGTGCTGATAACCCAGACGCTGGCGGGCAGCGCGTCGGCCGTCGGCTCGTCGGACGGGCTTTCGATGGTGCGGATGGATACGCCGATGCGCGGATAGACCCGCTGGCCGAACTGAATCAGATCGTCGGCCACTTCCTTGACCGTGTTGACCGGGATGGCGAAGCCGATGCCTTCGATGGCGGCGTAGCCGAAATAGCCGTTGTTGGACAGCTTCATCGAAGTGATGCCGACCAGCTCGCCCGCGATGTTGAACAGGCCGCTGCCGCTGTTGCCGGCGTTGATTTCGGCGCTGGTCTGGA
>SFFS01000198.1 GCA_004557805.1 Clostridiales bacterium
TGGGCGGCTGACGGGGACGATCGGCGGAGGCGCGGTGGAAAAGCGCAGCGAAGAAATGGCGCTTGCGCTGCTGGCAGAAAAGCGCTCCGCGCTACATACGTTCCAGCTGCATAAAAACAGCACGGAGGACATCGGCATGGTCTGCGGCGGCGACGTGACGGCGCTGTTTCAGTTCATTCCCGGCACGGACGAGAAATGGAACCACCTGGCGAAGGAGATCATGCGCTGCTGCGAGCAGAAGGAACCCGCGACGCTGATCCTGAAGCTGAACGGCTCGACCGCCGCGCTGATCGACGAGGATGGCGCGCTGCTTGCCGGAAGGCGCGCGGAAAACGGCGAAGATATCTATTCCATGCCGCTGCCGCTTGGCGAGCGCGCGGTGATTTTCGGTGCAGGACACATCGCGCAGGCGCTCGTACCGCTTCTGAAATCAGTCGATTTCCGGCCCGTTGTGTTCGATTGCCGCCCCGAGTTCGCCACAAAGGAGCGCTTCCCAGACGCGGAGGCGGTGATCGTCGGCGACTTCGACAACATGATCGTCGGCGACTTCGACAACATTGCCGCGTCGCTGGAACTGAAGCACGACGATTATATCGTCATCATGACGCAGGGGCACAGCCACGATTTTGAGGTGGAAGCGCAGGTGCTGCGCGGCGATTACGCGTATGTGGGCGTGATCGGCTCGGCGAAAAAGACGGCGTTTGTGAACCGGCGGCTGATGGAAGCGGGCGTGGCGGAGGAAAAGACGCGCACGGTGCATACGCCCATCGGCACGGCGATCAAGGCGGTTACGCCCGCTGAAATCGCGGTGAGCATCGCGGGCGAGATGATCTGCGAGCGCGCGACCATGCGAGAGGGGAAAAGATGAAAACGGCGGTAATTCTGGGCGCGGGTCAGATGGGACAGGCGGCGCGGCGGCTTTTGAACCGCAACAAAATCGCGCTGGCGGCGTTCGGCGATAACAGCCCGCAGAAATGGAACCGGGAGGCGGTTCCGCCGGTGCTGCCCCTTGCGGAAGCGCTGGCGCTGCGGCCGGAAATCGCGATCGTCGGCGTGCTGGACGAGGAACGTTCGGCGCAGCTGACGGAGCAGGCGCGGAAGCTCGGCTTTGAGGGCGCGCTCCTGCGGATGAGCGACGCTGCGGAGCAAATCGACGTGCGGGCGGCTACGATGCGGCGCATTTCGGCGCGCCTGCGCGCTGAAAAAATCCCCGGCGCGCTGGCGGAGCTGGGCGTTTACCGCGGCGATTTTGCATGGCAGCTCAATGAAGAGTTCCCGGAACGAAAGCTGTATTTGTTCGATACGTTCGAGGGGTTCGACGCGCGCGACGTCGCCGCCGAGCGCGAAAAGAGCAGCTCGCGCGCGCAGACGGGCGATTTCGCCGATACGGGTTTGCAGGCCGTGCTCGGGCGGATGCCGCACGGCGAGAAAATTATCGTGCGCCGGGGCTACTTCCCGGAAACGGCGGAAGGGCTGGAGGAGACGTTCGCGCTGGTAAGCCTGGACGCCGATCTGTACGCGCCGACGCTGGCCGGACTGCGTTGGTTCTATCCGCGCATGGCGCGCGGAGGAATGATCCTGCTGCATGATTACAACAGCAGCCAGTTCGACGGCGTGCGCAGGGCCGTGAAGGAATACGAGGATGAGGCCGAAAGGCTGGCGCTCGTGCCGCTGTGCGATCTGCATGGTACGGCCGTGATCGTAAAGCCGTAAAAACGGCGCTGAAACCTTATAACAAAAGAATCGCAGCCGAAAAGCCGCGATTCTTTTTGTTTGCTCTTTTGTCAGCCCTTCACCGCGCCCGCCGTCACGCCGGAAATGATGTGCTTCTGGCAGGAGAGGTAGAAGATGATGATCGGGATGATGCTCATCATAATCAGCGCCATCACCGCGCCCAGATCGACGTGGCCGTAGCTGCCCTGCAGATACTGGATATAGTCGTTCCAGACCCACATGATTTCCAGCACGCCCACCGAAATGAGGATCGGCTTGAGCATCGGGAACACCACGAGGAAGAACGTGCGCAGCGCGCCGCAGCCGTCGATGGCCGCCGCTTCTTCAATTTCAAGCGGAATGCCCTTGACGAAGCCCGTGAACATGAACACCGCAAGCCCCGCGCCGAAGCCCAGATAGATCACCGGGATCGTCCAGGGCTTATCCAGATGCAGCGTGTGCGCCGTTTTGGCCAGCGTGAACATGACCATCTGGAACGGCACCACCATCGAGAACACGCACAGATAGTACACCACCTTCGAGAACGCGTCGTTCACGCGGGAGATGTACCACGCCGCCATCGATGTGCACAGCAGGATCAGCGCCGAGGAGAGAATGGTGATCATGAAGCTGTAGCCGGCCGATTTCAGGAACGGATATTCGCCCACGGTCAGGCCGTTCTGGTAGTTTGCCCAGCCGACGAACGTATCGCCGTTGGGCAGGGCGAAGGTGCTCGTGTTGATGGAAGCGTTCGTTTTGAACGAGTTGAACAGCACGATCACGATCGGCAGCATGTACGCGATGCAGATCAGCGTGAACAGCACCGACAGGGCGTTTTTGATTCTCTGCTCTTTTTTCATCACTGCTGCACCTCCTTCGTATGCGTAGCGCGCAGCTGCACCAGCGCGATGGCCGCCACCAGGATGAAGAACAGCACGGCCTTGGCCTGGCCTACGCCGCGGGAGTTGGAGTTGAGGTAGAAGGTGTTATAGATATTGAGCGCAAGCATTTCGGTCGATTTGATGATCGTTCCGTCGGGGCGGAACACGAACGGCTGGCCGCCGTTCAGAACCATGTTCTGATCGAAAAGCTTGAACGAATTTGTCAGCGTCAGGAAGCTGCAGATGGTAATGGACGGCATCACCGTGGGGATGGTGATATGGGCCAGCGTCTGCCAGCCGTTCGCGCCGTCGATCTGCGCGGCCTCGATCATATCCGTCGGAACCGATTGCAGCCCGGCGATGTAGATAATCATCATATAGCCGATCTGCTGCCAGCTCATCAGGATAATCAGGCCCCAGTAGCCGTAGGTGGTGCTGAGCACGATGGACGTTCCGTAGCGCTTGAGTATGCCGTCGAAGATCATCGACCAGATGTAGCCCAGCACGATACCGCCGATCAGGTTCGGCATGAAGAACACGCCGCGGAACACGTTCGAACCCTTAATGCCGCGCGTCAGCGCGTAGGCGACAAAGAACGCCAGCACGTTGATGACGATCAGCGAGGTCGCGGCGACGAGCGCCGTATACCAGAACGCGTGCATGAAGCTCGCGTCGGCCAGCGCCTTGCGGTAGTTGGCAAGGCCGATCCACTTTGCGTTGGAAGTGGTGGTGAATTTGCAGAAGGACAGATACAGGCCCTTCAGGAACGGATACAGGAATCCGATGCAGAATGCCGCGAACGTCGGCAGAAGGAACAGGGCAAACCAGCGCTGAATCGGGCGGCGTATGAGTTTTGAGTTCACTGCCGCGGTGTTTTTCTGCCTGCTTTTTTTCATAGCCGCGCCTCCAGAGTGAAAAATGGGGGGAACGATTTTTTCGGGGCGGCGGGGCCGCCCTTTGGGGGAACGACGGGAGCGGAGTAGGGACGGCGGAAACCGGAGACTTCCGGATCTCCTGCCTGAAATTTACTGAAAACGGGGGCACGCCGTTCAGCGTGCCCCCTTGCACTCAGTAATGATACTTACTGATTCGCGTACTGGGTGGCCCAGCCCTGAACGAACGCGGTCACAACGTCGTCCCAGGAACCGGCGCCGGCGGAGTACTGAGTCAGCGCGGCCACAACGCCGGCGCGCCAGGAATCGACGTTCGGCGTGTAGTTGAACGCCCAGCTGACGACGTAGTTGCCATCGGCGATGTAGGCGTTGGCGTCGTTGAAGAACACGTTGTCAGAAGCCTTCGCGTTCTTGAACGGGATGGGGCCGAACTCCTCGGCCATCATCGTGGTGCCTTCTTCGGAGGTCACAACCCAGTAGAGGAAGTCGAGCGTCGCCTTGATGTTGGCTTCGGAAGCCTGAGAGTTGACGGCCCAGCAGTTTTCGGTGCCGCAGGCCAGACCGGCCTTTTCTTCGCCTTCAACGCCGCAGTAGATCGGGATCATGGCCAGATCGTCGGCGTTCATGCCGAAGGTGCCGGTCAGGTTCGAGAATTCCCAGGTGCCGTTCTGATAGAACACGGCCTTGCCTTCGCCGAATTCGGCTTCGGCCTGGTCGCCGGTGGCAGTGGCCAGCTGGCTGGGTTCGGTGGAAGAGTTGTTGATGTACAGATCCCAGACGTTCTTGAAGTTGTCGAGGTACTTGCCGGTGATGGTGGCGGGCTGAGAGGTCACGCCGTCATCGCGGAATTCGTAGTACAGCGGCATGTTGGCCAGATGGCCGGAGAAGCGCCAGGAAGAGGAGCCGTCCAGGCCGGCGGACGTGAAGGCGTCGAAGCCCAGTTCGTCCTTGCGGGCATGGATGTCTTCGGCGACAGCCTTCAGGGACGCGAAATCCTTGATGTCGGCCAGGGTGTAGCCGGCCTTTTCAAGCAGCGCCTTGTTGGTGATGATGCCGAACGCTTCGTAGCAGTAGCCGATGCAGAACGCTTCGCCGTTCTCGCCGTAGAGGTTGAACTCATGGGTGGTCAGCTCTTTGTAGAAGTCGGTGTCGCTCAGGTCGAGACAATAGTCGGCCCAGGTGTCGAGACCGGCCTGGTTGCCGCACTGGAACAGGGTGGGAGCAGCCTTGCCCTTGTCCATTTCGGCGGTCAGGGTTTCACTGTAGGTGCCGGAAGCGGCGGTGACGACGGTCACCGGCACGCCGGTCTGCTCGGTGTAAGTCTTGGCGAGCGCCTGCCAGGCGGCGTCCGCTTCGGGCTTGAAGTTGAGGTAATAGACGGAGCCGGTTTCATCCGCGGCAGCAAAGCTGCACAGGGACAGAACCATCGCCAGCGCCAGAAGCACAGCAAAGAATTTCTTCATAGTGGTCGGATCCTTTCTGAATTTTTTATTTATGTGTACGGAATTCATCCGCGGCACATCGATTTCTGCATTTCATCTAAAATGCAATACATTATAGCCACGTTTTCTGTCCGATGTCAACCATAAATACGATTTTTTCTGCAATTTTTCTTTCAAACCCGGATTCGGAAAGAAACGGCGCGCTCCCGCATATGCTTGCCCGACAGGGAGGGATGCGCATGCTGCCAATGCTGACGGTGTCCGGCGCGCCGGGAATTGTGTATCTGAACGGAATTTTCTGCGGGGAAACGGGACAGGCGGCGCTGCCCGTGAACGCGCGGGGCGTGCAATATCTGGAGCTGCGCCCGTTCGACGCGGAAGTGCCGCCCGCCGTCCTGCGGCTGACGTTCGAGGACGGAAGGCTGACCGGCGGCGCTGCGGGCGACACGTTCGCCGTGCAGTGGCCCGACGGCCGCGTGGAGATCGAGCTGCGCGCTCCCGCCGCAGCGGCCGCGCCGCCGCGTCTGCTGGCCGGGGCGGGCGAATATCTGCTCGTGGCCGAGGAAAACGTGGCCACGTTCGGGCGCAGCGCCGGGGAGGCTGTGTTTCTGCCGGTGGCGTTTCCGGAAACGGCTTCGCTGCGCGCGCTGGCCGCGCCGGGGCTGTACGCCGCGGAGGGCGTCTGCCGCGACGGGCGGTTTGCGGCCGTATTGGGCGCGCAGGGCGCGCCGAAAATCCTCGCCTGTTGCTGCGGCGTCACCGCGGAGGTCGACGTGGGCGGGACGCTGCGTGCGCTGGAGCCTGTGGGCGATTTTGCGGGGCACGCGTTCCTGTGCGCGTATGCGCCGGGGGCCGAGGGCGCGTGGCGGCGCGTGTCGCGCGAGCTTTCGTGGGAGCCGGGCGCGCCGCACACGCCGCAAACGCCGGAAGAAACCGCGCGCGCGTTTCTGGAAGCGACGCTGCTCGGGCTGGGAGGCGAGGCTGCGCGCTATGTGAAAAACCCCGCCGACGCGCAGCGCTTTGCACAGGCGGCGGGCGCATACGACGCCGTTGTGACGCTGCCGCCCGACGGCACGGGCGAAACCGCCGTCGGCGTGCTGCGCGCCGAAAGCGAGCATATTGCGGCCG
>SFFS01000199.1 GCA_004557805.1 Clostridiales bacterium
GGAAAGCACCTGGCGTCGGCTGGCGCTCTCCTGGGGCGTAACGCCCGT
This sequence comes from Clostridiales bacterium, assembly GCA_004557805.1. GTDB lineage: Bacteria > Bacillota > Clostridia > Christensenellales > Aristaeellaceae > Aphodomonas. The sequence continues at coordinate 49 of SFFS01000199.1, forward strand.
GCGCTGCGAAACCTACGATTCCAACGAGGTTCTGTTCTATACGGCCAAGAAAATCGCCGTGAAAAAGTTCGGCCTGAAATCGGGCGATCACCTGATCCTCACCAGCGGTATCAAAAACGGCCGTTCCGGCAGCACGAACCTGATCAAAACCGAAACGGTGTAAAGCAAAATCAATGCATCCGCTGTCCGGCCCCGGCGCCGGACAGTTTTTTTATTGCCGGCGGTTTCGCCGGCCATAACAGCCGCTTCCCGCTGGATAATCCGGGCGGGCTATGCTATACTGGGCTCATGAGCGGACGGACGCACGCGCTGCGGCGGCGAACGGCGCGCCGGTACCCATCTTTATCCAGATCAACGCAAAAGGATCTTCTGCCATGAACGAATCAGAAAACATTTCAGCCCGCTATCATCTTCCCGGGCTGTTCGAGTTTTACGAGCTGTATCGCGTGTTCTTGCCCCTTTTTCGAACGCACAGGGAGTATTTTTACGATTGGTGCGAGATCGGCTCCATCTACGGCGCGCCCGCAGACTGTCTCTGGGGCGGCGGCCGCGTCGGCTCCGGAAACTGCGACCCGCGCGCGGCGCTCCGCCTGGCGCAGGAATACGGCGTTTCCGCCCGGCTGACCTTCAGCAATTCGCTTCTACGCGAAGAGCACCTTTCGGATCGGAAATGCAACGCGCTGTGCCGCCTGTTTTCAGAAAGCGGCGGGCCGCAGAACGGCGTGATCGTTCATTCGGATTTGCTGCTGAATTACCTGAAGAAACAGTATCCCGCGCTGTATTTCGTCTCTTCCACCACCAAGGTGCTGATGGATTTTCAGCAATTCCGGCAAGAGCTGGCGCGCGGTGATTTTCTGTACGTCGTTCCGGATTTTCGCCTGAACAGGGCCTTCGGCCAGCTGAACGCGCTGCCCGGCGCGCAGAAGGCAAAGGTGGAATTTCTGTGCAACGAATGCTGCTGGTTCGGCTGCAAAGACCGAAAGGCGTGCTACGAGGCGGTCAGCCGCAAAAATCTGGGCGAACCCGGCCCGGAGCACCGCTGCGCCGCGCCAGATGCAGACGGCGGCTATCGCTTCTCCAAAGCCATGACCAACCCGGGCTTTATCGGCGTGAACGACATTCGAAACGTCTATCTGCCCATGGGTTTTTCCCATTTTAAAATTGAGGGCCGCAGCCTTGGCAGCGCCCTCATTCTGGAATTTCTGCTCTACTATATGACCAAGCCGGAATATCAGCTCCGCGTCCGCGAGGAGATCTACCTGGAGAATACGCTGGATCTGTTTTAAGGCAATACCGCACGCGCAAAAAATATGGGGACGGCCGTTTCTTTTTCTGAAAACGGCCGTCCCCAGCGTCTTTCTCTCTCTTTATCTCGTCGCCCGCAGATAGAACCACCCCGTTGCCAGCGCGACGTTCGCCATGGCGGCGATCTGGCGGAGCGTAATATACACGGTGTTGGAAGCGCCGAGCCGGCCGATGCCGAAGACGGCGACGAGCAGCGTGAACCCGGCGGCGGAAGCCGCGCCGATCACGGAAACGTCCACGCGATGCATGTTGCGGCCATAGTGGATGAGAAACGCCGCATCGAGCACAACGAGCAGCCATGCAAGAACCTGAGCGACACGGAACAGCTCCTGATAGGCGTTGCGCTCAAACTCGCCGACATAGCAGCAGGCCACGCCGAGGACGAGTCCCGCCCACGCCATCCAGTCGGCGGTACGGGGCTTTTTGGCGCGGCGAAGCCGCCCGAAAAACACGGCGGCAACCCAGATCATCACGACAGTGCTCAGCGCCTGCGAAAAGCGAACCTGGCCGCCCGCGATGGTGAGCATGAGGCTGTCGTCGCGCAGGCCTTCCACGACGGTGCGCTCGGCACAGTAAAGCGTCAGGTAGGCGAAAAACACATCGCCGCAGCGGCGCGCTTTTTTCTGGAACCGGTAGAGGAACACAAATAGCAGCGCGCACCAGAGCGACTCGTAAAAGAACGTGGCCATATGCCAGTACCAGAAGGTGGAGCCGTCCGGCATAACCGTCGGAATTTCGACGGCCAGCGGAAAAAACTGCGCCCACGCGTCGTTGACGCGCGCGCCGTAAGCCTCCATGTTGGCGTAATTGCCCCAGCGGCCGATGGCCTGTCCGAGCGCAAGCGACGGCGCGCAGACGTCGGCCAGCGTGAGAAAGCGCGTTTTGTTTCCGCGCGTAACGAGAACCGCCGCAAGCAGTCCGCCGATTACCGCGCCATAGATGGCCAGCCCGCCGTGCCACACGCGCAGGATTTCAACGGGATCGTCCTTAAAACTACCCCAGCTGAAAGCCACGTAATAAAGCCGCGCGCACACGATACCCAGCGGCACCGCCGCCAGCGCAAAATCAAGCACCGTATCCTTGGGCAGGCGCAGACGCTTTTCCTCTCGCGTGGAAAGCAGCAGGCCAAGCGCTACGGCCGTCATCATCAGCAAACTGTACCAGGGAATGCTCAGGCTTCCGATATGAAGCGCCGAGCCGAGCGGAGGACGGCTCATGAGATTCTCCTTTTCATTTTAGTAAGGAAAATTATGCCCAAATATTATAGATTCCGCGCATTCGGCTGTCAAGTGCCGGCATCGGTGGACAAATCGCCGGGAATGATGTACAATAGCTACATTCAATGCAAAGGATGTGAAGTTATGCCCGCGCCGATCGCGTGGAACCGCAGCCCGCTGCCCGAAAACCGCTTCGCCCCGCTGCCCCTGGGCGCAATCCGCCTGGAAGGTACGCTCCATGAAGCGCTGAAAGCCGAACGCGGCGGAGACGAGGAGGAGCGCCTTTGCCGCGCGTTCCTGCTCGGAAACGAAGGAGAACAGCACGAGGCGATAGCCCGCCTGAAGAAAAAACTCGGCGACGACGGCGCGGCGCTTGAAAACGCCCGCGCGCTCATGCGCGTATACGGCGCGCTCAACGACGTGTCCGTAGCCCAGTCGCTTCTGGAAACGCTCAAACGCCTGTACGACGGTCTGGAGGAATCTCCCGCGCTGGGCGCGGAAAAGACGGCGCTGGCCGCCGATATCGCGCAGACAGCCGTATGGCTCTATAACCTCACGGGCAACAAGGCGCTTTTGACGCTCTGTCAGAAGCTGCGCGCGCAGGGGCCGGACTGGACGAGCCTTCTGCACACCTTCCCGCAGACGCGCCCCGTGAAGGAATTTCTCACGCAGGAAAATCCCGCCTACTGGCGCGCCGACGGGCAGACGATCGCCGCCGCGCTGCGCGCGTGCGGTCTGCGCGCGCTGTATGAAGGCGGCCTGAAAAACGAAACGGCGTTTCAGACGGCTTGGAAAAAGCTCATGCGCTACCACGGCGCGGCGCACGGGCTGTATAACGCCTCGCCCCTGCTTGCGGGCACAAGCCCCGCGGGCGGCGTACAGCGCGAAACGGTGGAAGAGCTGATCCGTTCGCTGGAAACGCTGCAATGGGCGCTGGGCGCGCCGGAATGCGGCGACGTAATGGAGCGCGTATGTCAAAACGCGCTGCGCGCGCCTGGACGCATGCAGTGCGCCAATCAGTCCGAGCCCTGCGAGGGCGCGGCCCCGGCGGCGCTGGCCGTCGCGTCAAGTGCGATGTGGATGGCGGCGCGCGACGGGCTGGCGGCCTTCGGCTACGGACCGTGCAGCGTGAAGTGGGTCGCGGGCGGCGCGCCGGTGCGCGTCGACGTGCTTTCGGACGGAACATGCGGCGAAAAAATTACGCTGCGCGTGCGGGTCAAGTCGCCCGCTTCATTCCGGCTGTATCTGCGCATTCCCGCATGGGCGGAAAACGCCCTCTGCGCCGTCAACAGCGAAGCATCGCAGGCCAACGCGGGTGGATTCCATGTGGTGGAGCGCCTCTGGCGGGACGGCGATACGGTAGAGCTGACGTTCCCGGCGAACGTTCGCGTGCAGAAGGGGTATCACCAATCCGCGGCGATCGTGCGCGGCGCGCGGACGTATGCGCTGCCCGTCGAAGCAGGCGCGCGCTGGAACATGGCGCTTTTGCCGGAGCGTGGGTTCGAAACGGACGGCGAAGCCGTCTGGGCTTACGCCTGCCCCACCGCCGAATGGATGGAATTCGACGCGATGCCCGTTCTGCCGCATGTCATGGCGGATCACGTGGAAA
>SFFS01000200.1 GCA_004557805.1 Clostridiales bacterium
GCTCTTTCCGCGGGCCGCCAGCCGCGCCGTGCGCTTCATCAGCGCGGGCGAAAGCGCCAGAGGATAAAAAGCATACTCGCGGAACCACGCGCCCATAGTGATGTGCCAGCGCTGCCAGTACTCCGAAAAACTCCGCGCGAAATACGGCCTGCGGAAGTTTTCCTCCAGCCGCACGCCCAGCAGCCGCGCCGCGCCCAGCACAACGTCCATGCAGCCGGAAAAATCGGCGTACATCTGCACCGCATACGCAAAAACGGCCGCCCACAGTGTCCCGGACGACCATATGCCCGGATCGGCGTACACGGCGTTCACCAGTACGGCCAGCCTGTCGGCCAGCACCAGCTTCTTAAACAGCCCCCACACGATTCGTCCGCACGCACCCTCGTCCGACGCTTCTGGCTTTTGCATCTGCGGCGCAAGCGCCACCCAGCGGCTGACGGGGCCGCACGTCATCTGCGGATAGAAACAGGCGAACGCAGCGAAACGGAGCGGATTTTTCTCCGGCCGCATTTTTCCTTTGGAAGCGTCGAGCAGATACGCCAGCAGGATCAGTCCCAGATACGACGCGCCCTGCACGCGCCCGCGGAAAACCAGCATGAACGCGCACAGCGCCCCGGCAGACGCAGCCGTGCAGACTTTTGCGCCGCGCAGTCTGCCCGCCGCGCGCAGCCGCGCGATTCCCAGCGCCGCCGCATGGCATGCGAGAACCGCCGCAAGCGCCGCTGCCGCAGGCGCGCCCTGCGCGCCCAAAAAGACGGCGCTTGCCGCCAGCAGCACCGTCCAGCGGCATGAAACCGGCAGCAGACGGCACAAAAGCGCCGCTGCCGCCGTCAAAAGCAGATAGGGCAGAGAAATCAGCGCCATGCGTTATCCGGCGATCGGAGTAAGCGCGCCGAAATCGAATTCGAACATATCCAGCCCCTCGAAGCGATACACGCCCGCGGGCGTTTCCTCAAGCGTATGCGGCACGTTATGCGTCCCCTCATAGAACCAGTAGCCGCCGACGTTGAAGATCATATTCGCGTCCCAGCCCAGATCGATCAGCAGGCCCTTCGTCATGCCCGCATAGCCGCCCGCGCCGCACATGATCAGAATCGCCTGATCCTTCGGGAACATCGCCTCGAGGATGGCCATGGACTCCTCGTAGTTGGGCGCATAATGGCCGTTTTCATCAATGGAAAACAGCGTCGGCCCCTGATAGCCCTCGCCCAGCGCTTCCGGCATGTTCAGGCACGGCGCAAGATACGGATACGGCGCGAGCACGAATCCTTCCACCGTTCCGGTGAGGATGCTGTTGCCGCCGATGGCCTCGTAATCGTACGGATCAACCGGCATGCGCGCGTCGCGATAGACGGCGTTTTCAAGGCCGAGATACTCGTCGATCGTCGTAACGTTGACGTTAACGTCCACGCCGAACTCGCTCTCCGGGTTCGGTTCGGGCGCGGGCAGCACCTCGAACGCATCCTGCGCGCACGCGGAAACGGCGCAGCACACGAGCAGCGCCCCCAGCAGCACAGCCAAGAATTTTTTCATGAAAAAGCGCCTCCTTACGGGCTGATTTTAATGCCATCATTATAGAGCTTTCCGTGTGCAAACACAAGCGTTTTAGTAGAGTTTTGCTTCACTTTTAACAAGGTGTGTGCAAAAACGGAAGCGTTTCAGGAGGGTTTCCGGGGCTTCGCCCCTGAGACTGCCGTTCCGCCGCATTCGTCCTGCGTCCGGCTGTTTCCTTCGCATCAGTTTTTCTTATTGGAACAAATCGAAAGCAAAATTGATTGCGCCGGGTTTCGCGGCTACAATATGGGCGTCAGACAAACGGAGTGCGCGTCATGAGAGGACGCCGCTTAAAACCCGCCGACAGGATCACGCAGCTATCAGAGAAAGGATGAATCCGTAATGCAAAACGTAATGCTTTGGGCCGGCGCAGGCCAGATCGGCATGGCCATCGCCCGCCGCATGGGCACGGGAATGAAAATCGTTGCCGGCGATAAAAGGCTGGAAAACGCGCAGACCGCCGCCAGAACCATGAATGAGGCGGGGTTTGACGTAACCGCAGTAGAAATGGATCTTTCCAGCCGCGAATCTATCCGGGACCTGATTGCCGAGGGGCAAAAATACGGCGAAATCAAAATGCTCGTCAACACCGCGGGGGTTTCCCCCAGCCAGGCTCCCATCGAAACCATTCTGAAGGTCGATCTCTACGGCACGGCGGTGCTGCTGGAAGAAGTGGGCAGGGTCATCGCGCCCGGCGGCGCAGGCGTAACCATTTCCAGCCAGTCCGGCTGGCGAATGCCCGCCCTCACCCCCGAACAGGACGCGCTGCTGGCTCTGACCCCGGCCGAAGAGCTGCTTTCCCTCGATTTCCTTCATCCGGAGAACATCCGCGATACCCTCCACTCCTATCAGCTGGCCAAGCGCTGCAACGAAAAGCGCGTCATGGCGCAGGCGGTGGAGTGGGGAAAGCGCGGAGCGCGCCTGAACGACGTCGCCCCCGGTATCGTCGTCACGCCTTTGGCGCTGGACGAGTTCAACGGCCCGCGCGGCAATTTCTATAAAAACATGTTCGCCAAGTGCCCTGCGGGCCGCCCCGGCACCGCAGACGAAATCGCCAATGTCGCCGAGCTGCTCTTGAGCGACAGGGGCGCGTTCATCAGCGGCTCCACCTTTCTGATCGACGGCGGCGCAACGGCCAGTTATTTCTATGGGCCTCTTCCGCGCCGGAAGCGCTGCAAAATGCAGCCGTTAATCTTTAGAAGCCCAGCTTCTCAAACAAAAGGCGCCGCGCGCCGTCCCCGGATACGCCGCAGCGCTTCAGAAAACAAGCCTCTCCGCAGCAAAAAGTGTCGTTTTTCGCTGCGGAGGGGCTTGTTTCCGCTTTCATAACCGGTACGCGGCAAGAACGCCGCCGTGTTTACGTCGTCTCCGCCTCCCGCACAATTTCCGCCGCGCGTTCCCCCGCAAGCTGCTCTTCCTCCAGCAGCGCCTGCGCAAGCGCCCGCAGCGCCTTTCCGTGCTCGGTAAGCAGCGCCTTCACCATGTTGTACGTCCGCTCCACTCTGGCCCGCACGAGCGCCTCGCCTCCTCCGCCCCACGGAGTCAGCACGCGCCGCACGGCGAGGCCCGCGTCCGCGTCCATGCCCCATTCCATGCACATGCGCGCAGCCAGCTCCGTCGCCAGCTGCAAATCGTTCGCCGCGCCGCTGGTCACGTTCTCCGCGCCGAAGCACGTCTCCTCCGCCGCGCGGCCCGCCAGCGCCACGCCGATGCGCGCCTCCGCCTGCGCGGCCGTAACCATCGTGCGCTCAGGCGGCACGGCCATGCTGTAACCCGCCGCTCCGCGCGTCGAAGGAATGATCGACACGCGCGCCAGCCGGCTTTCCGGCTCCAGCAGCAGCGTGGCCAGCGCATGCCCGGCCTCGTGGTGCGCGGTGATTTCGCGTTCGCGCGCGCCCCAGACGTGCTCCGCCTTTTCGCCGCCCACCAGCGCTTCGCGCAGCGCCGCGTCTATGTCCCCGGCGCTGATGCGCCCCGTATCGCGCCGCGCCGCGCGCAGGGCCGCCTCGTTGAGCATGCTCTCCAGCTTTGCGCCGCTGAACCCCACCGTATCGGCGGCCAGCCGCTCCAGATCGACGTCCGTATCGAGCGGCTTTCCCACCGCGTGCGTGCGCAGAATACGCAGCCTTCCCGCGCGGTCGGGCATGCCGATTTCCAGCTGGCGGTCGAAGCGCCCGGGACGCGTCAGCGCCGCATCAAGCTTCTCCGGCCGGTTCGTCGCCGCCAGAACGGCGATGCCTTCGTCGCCGCGGAATCCGCTCAGCTCAGTCAAAAGCGCGTTCAGCGTCTGCTCTCGCTCGTCGTTGCCGCCCTCGCGCCGGCCGCCCAGCGCGTCGATTTCGTCGATAAAAATCACCGCGCGGCCCGCTTTCCGCGCTTTCCTGAACAGATCGCGCACACGCGACGCGCCTACGCCCACGTACATCTGCACAAAATCCGATCCGCACGCGCTGAAAAACGGAACCTCCGCCTCGCCCGCCAGCGCGCGGGCCAGCAGCGTTTTGCCCGTGCCGGGCGGCCCGTAGAGCAGCACGCCGCGCGGAGGCCGCGCGCCGTAGCGCGCATATTTTTCCGGGCGCTTCAGCAC
>SFFS01000201.1 GCA_004557805.1 Clostridiales bacterium
CGGAACGCGACGCGCTCTTATCCGCTCCGCAGGAGCTTGCCGACGCTGAAACGGCGCTCGGCGCTGCGAAGAATGCGTATGAGCAGGCGTATCAGGCGTATCTCGACGCGAACACGGGCATCATTCCCGCGGACGAGGGGTCGGACGACGTGAAAGCGAGGCGCGAAGCGCTCGACAAGGCGGAAGCCGCCCTGAAAGAAGCCGAAGATGCCCGTGAAGACGCAAGGGCGAAAAACGAGGCCTGCGAGCAGGCCAAAGATGCGGCGAAGGCCGCGCAGGATGCGCTGGACCGCGCCGAGAAAGCCGAAAAGGACGCAAAGGATGCGCTCGCCCAGGCCGGCCCGCTGCCTGCGGACGAAACCGGCGCGGGCTTCGCGCCCGGACAGGACGACACGGACAGGCCCGCGGCGATTGTCGCCGGCGGCGATGTGACGATCGTCTCCGGAGGCGACGTGGCGGGTGATAACGGCGGCAGACTGACTGTCGACGCGGAAGGCAAGCTGACCATCGACGCGAAGGGCGATGTGGAAATTGCCAGCACGAAGGATGTGACCATCGATGAAATCACCGCCGGGGGCGACGCGGACATCACCGCAGTGGGCGATATCACCTCGACGGGCAAGGAACCGGCGATCAAGGCCGATAAGATCCACATCGACGCGATTTCAACTGGCGACAAGCCGACGAAGATCGGCGGCGAGGACGGCCCGCTCCACGTGGACGCCGGCGAATTGGGCGCGCGCGGCGGCGATGTGGACGTCGACGTGAACGGCGACGTGACGCTTGACGATGTGGTTGCGGATCGCTTCGACCTCGACGCGGACGGCAGCGTCAGCCAGAAGGACGGCACGCGGATTGACGCGAAAGACCTCGATATCAACGCTAACGGCGACATCGGCAGCAAGGACGATCCGCTCGAGATCGACTCTGACCGCATCTCCGCAAAAGGCGATGATATTTTCATCGACAACAAATCGAGCGAGCTGATTGTCGACGAGATCATCGGCAATACGGTGGATATCAAGACCGACGGCGACATCAACACATCGCCGGACGGCGTCATCAAGGCCAACGATCTGACCATCAACGCGCGCGACGATATCGGAAAGCCCGACGCGCCCATTCGCATCGACGTGAGCGGCAAGGTCGATCTCAACTCGCTGCGCGGCGGCGTGTGGTATCGCAACTTCTTCATCCACGGCGGTTCGAGTTCGGATGGAACGGATGCTGGACCGGGCGCTGACGCGCCTGTCAAAGACGGCTGGCGCAGGCTGGTCGATCCGGAGAGCGGCGTCGAAGTGTGCGGCAGGTTCGACAAGAGCGCGCGCCTGGAGGTAATCAACACCAACCACCTTGCGCGGCTGCTCTACGGCGCGCTGCTGAAGCACCTGCGCTGCGAATGCGCACGCCTGACGGAATACAGCGCGCGCTGCGCCGCCTTCCATAGCGCGGAAGCGCTGCAAATCCTGATCGAAAATGCAGTCTGCGACGGCTGCGGTTTCCTCTGGAACCTGATCGCCGAGAGCAAGACGCTGTACGACTTCGCGCTGGGCGTCTTTGGAGAGGCCAAAACGCTGTGCGACGGCAGAATGTATTTCATGCTCGATCTGGAGAAGCTCGGCGGCAAACCGGCAACCCACCTTGAAGGCGAGACGCTCTATGTGCTCTGCTGTGTGGACGGCAGGCTTGTCTGCATCAAAACCACGGTCATGGATGGCAGCAGGCTCTACTTCACGCTCGACAGGCTGGGCACGGCGAACCTGGGCTATACGCAGTTCGCAGTGTTCGATGCAGAGACGTTTGAGATGATGTGGCAGGCCGGGGAAATTCCCGTGCAGGCCATCGTGAACGCGGAGGGTAAAACGATCGAAACGCGCTGAAAAGCGCAGCGGAAAAGGGATGGGAGCACCATCCTTTTTTTGCGTGACGGAAGCCGTCGTTTTCATGAGCAGTTGCGGCTGTGCTTGCGGATTGTGCAGAATAACGCTACAAAAAATCGGAGGAACCCCCCGTTTGTTTTTGGCAGGGTTCCTCCGCTTTTTCTGTCCATATGTGCAGTATCTGAAACACGCTGGAAGTTTACCTATGTATAGAGCGGAAGCGTTTAAGCTTTTGCGTTTGCATGGGAAATCAGAGAAAAATAAGAATTCCCGGCCTCCCTGTCGTGATAGAGATTGGGTAGCTGATTCCTTATGATTTCTTCCCGCCATTGAATTGCGGATAGAACCATTTACTATTGATTCCGACATTTCCGCCAGTGTGTCTGCGACGCTGGGATCTGGTGACGTCGTGCGCGTCTTCCTTGATGTTTATAATCCTGAACGCAGAATTTGGGTTGAAAGGGATTCAATCAAATTCCATTCTTCGGGTAACAATATAGGAACTCTTTTTTATACGCTCGATAGCAATGAGACGTAAAGAAGATCGCGATTCTGTCAAAGAACCGCGATCTCCGTCTGTCCTTTTCGGTTCAGGCATTCCGCCAGCAACGTTATTTGGAAGAACGGGCGCTTGGTCATTCAAACAGGCTCATAAGCTCGCCGTAGCCCTCCTGCTCCATCTTTTCGTAGGGGATGAAGCGCAGGGACGCGCTGTTGATGCAATAGCGCACGCCGTTGGGGCTTTCCCGATCGCCGGTGAACACATGGCCAAGGTGAGAATCCCCCGCCCGGCTGCGCACCTCAGTGCGGCGCATGCCGTGGCTGTCGTCCGGCAGTTCTACCACCGCAGGCTCCTCGATGGGTCTGGAGAAGGCGGGCCAACCGCAGCTGCTTTCAAATTTGTCTGCAGAGGAGAACAGCGGCTCGCCGGTGACTACGTCCACATAGATCCCCTTCTCAAACTGGTTCCAGAATTCGTTTCGGAAGGGATATTCGGTGGCGCTTTCCTGGGTCACCCGGTACTGCTCGTCGGTCAGCTTATTCCGGATGGCCTCGGCGGCGGGTTTTTTGTAGTCGCCCGGATCGATCCTCAGCCGGGAGAACAACTCGATCTCCGCACGGGGAATGTGGCAGTAGCCGTTCGGGTCTTTGTCCAGATAGTCCTGATGGTATTCCTCTGCTGGAAAGAAATTGACCAGCGGGCCGATCTCCACAACAAACTTTTTCCTGCGTCCCCGCTCCAACGCGGCGATACGCTCCACGGTTTTCCTCGACGCTTCGTCCGTATAATACACGCCCGTCTGGTACTGGCTGCCCACATCGTTGCCCTGCCGGTTTTCCACCGTGGGATCGATGACGTAAAAGTAGGACAACAGCAGCGCGTCCAAGCTGACCTGCCCGGGGTCATAAGTCACCTTCACCGTCTCCCGGAATCCCGTTTGTCCTTTGACCACCGTCTGGTAATTCGCGTCTTCCTCGCCGGTGCCGTTGGCGTAGCCGCTGACCGCGTCCGTCACGCCGGGAATGGACTGCATCAGCTTTTCCAGCCCCCAGAAGCAGCCGCCCGCCAGATAAATGACATGCCCGTTTTCCATGGTTTCCTCCATCGCGCTCGTCATAGGCTCCTCCGCCAGCGCGGCCGTCATAAGCAGCAGCGCGCCCAGCAGCAGGGCGATTCCTCTCTTTAGCTTTCTCATTCGTCTCTCCTTTCATGGCCTGGAGCATCCGTTTTCCAGGCGTCCGGCCGGGCGGTCGCCAGTCCCAGTCCCAGCAGCGCGCCCAGCAGGACGGACAGCCACGGGCTGGCGGCGATGACGCAGCCGCCTGTGCTGCAACCGATGAGGGCGTGATACAGATATCCTGCGCCGCCGCCCAGCAGGACGAGCGCCGCCTTTACCATCCAGCATACGCCCTTGCGCTTTATCCAGCCTTTCATGTTCGCCTCTTTTCTATGTGATTGGTATGTAAAAAGCGGCGCAGAATCGTTGTCTGCGCCGCTTTGTCGATTACATGCCGTCCGGCTTCATCATCATGTCCTTGTCCAGCGTTGCCATGTCTCTGGCCAGTGTCTCGTCAATGAGATCCTGAAGCGCCTTCATCTGGGCTTCGTTGTTGATACCGCCCAAGATCGGCTCGCCCACGATCCGGCCGCTGCGATCCACCACCACCGTGGTGGGGAACGCCGTAATGCTGTAGGTAAGCTTTCCAGCCTCGCTATCCGCGGAGAAGTGGATGTTCTGGTACGCGGCG
>SFFS01000018.1 GCA_004557805.1 Clostridiales bacterium
GCTTGATGATTGTGAAGTCGATCATATTATTCCCTTTTCAAAAGGAGGGCCGACGACGATTGAAAATGCACAATTAACTCATCGCACCTGTAATCGAAGCAAAGGCAATAAAATCAGCGAAAAGTATGACGAAATCGAAGATATGAACGAAGAAGAAAGTTTATAATGTTTTCATCTTCCTGATTCCGCCCTATGCAAACCACTCAAAAATAAGAAGTGAGTTGCATGCTGGGAAATCAACAAAAGTTTGGCAGAGCGTAATTGTCAGCCACTCTTTGAATCCGTGTTCCATGCGCCGTGTTTACATCACAGTGGTCAACATTTTTGAGTCCTGTTGCGACCATCGCACGCCTGGCAAGCTCGCTTGCCAGGTTTTTTCTTACCCTGCCAGCGGAACGATCTGAATAACATCGTTTATATCCCTTTGATGAACAGGTGATATTCAGATGGAAAACCTCTACGAGCTTGCACAAACTGTATTACAGGCAGGCGAGGCCGCCGATCCTTCGGAAGCCGCATCCGAAAGGTTTACGAGCGTCAAGCTGTACGGCGCGGCGGCTCGCGAAAACGAAGCGGCGGCTGAAAGCGACAGCAGCTATCATCTGGAAAATGAAAGCGGTACGGGAGACATTGCGATATACCGTGTGTTTCCCGGCATCGAGCTTGTCTACAACGATATGCACATGGCATACTGCAACAAGCATCAGCAGCCGGCTCCGCACGTCATGGAAATCAATTACTGCAAGGAAGGACGATGCGAGTGCCTGTTCCGGAAACGTCAATATTGCTACATGTCCGCCGGGGATCTTTCCTTCTGCTCTCTGCATGAGAACGCGCATCAATCCGAGTTCCCGACTTCACATTATCACGGGATCACCGTAACCATCGACTTTCCCGCCGTCACGGAGGAAATGAAGAAGGTGCTGGCGCTACTGGATGTGGATCTTGTCCGGATCAAAGCGCTGTCTCAGGCGGATGAATTTACCATCATCCGTGCGAACCCGACCATAGAGCACATCTTTTCGGAGCTTTACAAGGTCCCGGCGGCCATCAGGCGCGGATATATCCGCGTCAAGGTTCTGGAACTGCTGCTGATCCTGACGGAGCTTGACCCGGCAGAAGACCCTGCCCGGCGCACATACTTCCCCGCCGCGCAGATCGAAACGTTCAAACAGCTCCACGCCTTTCTCGTGGAGCACTTTCATGAACATTACACGATTGACGAACTCTCGGAGCGGTTTCAGCTCTCTTCCACCGTCATGAAAAAGTGCTTTCACAGCGTCTACGGGGATTCCGTCTATGCCTACATGAAAAAGTATCGCCTGCAGATCGCAGAACGGCTGCTTCGGGAAAGCACGCTGCCCATCGGCGAGATCGCCGCTCAGGTTGGCTATCTGAATCCGAACAAATTTACTTCCGCTTTCTGCACCGCGTATGGCGTGCCGCCGACGGCCTATCGAAAGAAAGTCTGAATAGATAGAAACCGACCCGCTCGGTGATTGTAATTGCAAATGGCTCCTTTTAAAATAGGCACTGTGGTTAAACAAAACTAACCGCAGCACTTTTTTAGGAGGACAATCATCCATGAAACAGAAGAAAATCGTCAACCTATTTCTGGCGCTGGTTTTGACGCTGTCCATGCTGTTTGCCTGCGCAAGCGCGACAGCGCAGGTAACCGAAGATACGGCCGCCGCCGAGCAGCTGCTTATGGATTTGACGGGCAGCTATCAGGAGCTCTGGCCGGTCATCCTCGACAGCCAGTATGACCCGCTCTGGCTGGACGATTGCGCAGCGCTGGTGGGCGAAGAAAACGCGCAGGCCGCCTATGAGAAGCTCTCTTCCATGGTCACCGGCACGATTTATGGCGAAGAGGCCGTACAGGCTTACGCCAACGGCGGCGGCGTTTACGATTGCTCTTTCACCGAAGGGCTGGTCACGCTGGAATTTGACGGCGAAACGTCCGTCATCAAAGGTTATGACGCTGAGGGCAACGAGCTCTTCTCCCACACCTATCACTATGTCGGCATGGAAGAAGTGCGCGGGCTGTACGTCTACGAAAGCGACGATGTGGATTCCGGCGAGTTCACTTATTTCTGCATCGCGCCCGATACTTCGGCGACGACGTATCACATCGAATTCCGTTATGGCAGCGATCTGGACGCGCTGGGTCAGTATGACGCGGGCAATTATGCCTACTGGCTGGCAGCCGGCATTTCCACGGACTACGATCAGGCGATGATCGAGAATTGCATCGAGCTGTTCTGCACCGAAAATCTGTCTGAGTAAAAATCAAAGAGCTGCGGCAGGGTCGGAGGAAACTCTGATTCCTGCCGTTTTCGCCAAGGGAGGATGCTTTCTCGTAAAAAAGAACTCTGAAATATCCAGAATGTTTGCCTATGCGGGAAAAAGGCACTGGCTTACGATTCTCGGCATGATCCTCGCCGGGCTCAGCACGGTGCTGTCCATGATCCCGTTTGTCTGCATCTGGTTCGTTGTGCGCGATCTGCTGAACGCGCTGTCGGCGGGAGACGTCAGCCTTGCCGTCCACAGCGGCGCTTACGCATGGGGAGCGGTCGGGTTTTCCGTTCTGAGCATTCTGCTGTATTTTCTCGCCCTGTGCTGCTCCCATCTGGCGGCGTTCCGCACGGCGACCAATATGCGAAAAAAGGCGATGCACCATATCGTCACGCTGCCGCTGGACTATTTCAGCCAGAACGCCAGCGGGCGGCTGCGCAAGGTCATCGACGACAATGCGGGGCTCACGGAGGAGTTTCTGGCGCATCAGCTGCCGGATCTGACGGGCGCCGTCGTCATGCCGGTCGCCGTGCTTGTGCTGATCTTTACCTTTGACTGGCGGCTGGGGCTGTGCTGTCTGGTTCCGATGGTTATCAGCTTTTTCTTCCTGAAGCAGATGATGGGCGGCGACAACGCCCACTTTATGGAAGGCTACATGACCGCGCTGGAAACCATGAACAAGGAAGCGGTAGAATACATCCGCGGCATTCCCGTAGTAAAGGTGTTCCAGCAGACGGTTTATTCCTTCAAGAACTTCCACACGGCGATCGAGGAATATGAAAAGTACGCCTCCGATTATGCGCTGAAATGCCGCATTCCGCTGACGGGCTTTAACGTATCGCTGAACGGAACCTTTATTCTGCTGATTCCCGTGGCCTGCATGATTCTTTCCGGCCTGACCGGTCAGGCCGCTTATCAGGATGTGCTGCTGGCCTTCCTGTTTTACAGCCTGTTTACGCCTGTCTGCACCACGATGATGAGCCGCGTCATGTTTGCCAGCGAGCAGCTGATGGCGGCCAAGAGCGCGGTCACCCGCATTGAAGGCGTTTTGAAAGAAGAGCCTCTGGCGGAAGCGGAACATCCGCAGCAGCCCAGGGACGCTTCCGTGTCCTTTGAAAACGTATCCTTCAGCTATCCCGGCGCCAGTGAAAAAGCGCTGGATCATGTCTCCTTCGAGATTCCTGCCGGAAAGACCGTCGCGCTGGTGGGCGCGTCCGGCAGCGGCAAATCCACGGCTGCGCAGCTGATTCCACGCTTTTACGACGCTGCGGAAGGGCGCGTTCTGGTGGGCGGCGTGGATGTACGGCAGATCAGCAAGCAGACGCTGATGGATCAGATCGCCTTTGTGTTCCAGAATACCCGGCTGTTCAAGGATACGCTGCTGGAAAACATTCGCGCCGCACGGCCGAACGCCACGCGGGAGGAGGTTCTGCGCGCCGCCGAGGCCGCCCAGTGCAGGGAAATCATCGCTCGCCTCCCGGAGGGGCTTGACACCGTTGTAGGAAACGGCGGCACTTACCTCTCCGGCGGCGAAAATCAGCGCATCGCGCTGGCGCGCGCCATTCTGAAAGACGCGCCGATCATCGTTCTGGATGAAGCAACCGCTTTTGCGGGCGCTGAGAACGAACATCAGATTCAGCTCGCCTTTGAAAAGCTGACGGAGAAAAAGACGGTTTTGATGATCGCGCACCGTCTTTCCACCGTGCAGGACGCCGATGAAATTCTGGTGTTCGACGAAGGAAAGATCGTCGAACGCGGGACGCACGCGTCGCTGCTGGCGGCCGGCGGCCGGTACGCTTCCATGTGGAAGGACTATCAGACGTCCGTCCAGTGGAAAGTCGGGAAGGAGGCCGGAAAAGCATGAAATATCTTCAGGAAAAGTACGCGCTGAGCAAGCAGGGCGCAGGGGATCTTTTCAAGGGAATCCTCTATTCTGCGCTGGCCTACATCAGCCTGATGCTCCCGGTGGCGCTGCTGGCCTGCGTGCTGAACGCTTCCTTGCGCCGCTGCTGGGGCAGGAACAGGGAAACGTCAGCGCGGCTCTATACACCGTCGTTGGGATCGTCATTCTGGCGCTGATTTTCATTCTGCACTACCGGCAGTACACCGTGACCTACATGGGAACCTACGAAGAAAGCGAGCGCCGCCGCATTACGCTGGCGGAAAAGCTGCGGACGCTGCCGCTGCGCTTCTTCCATAGAGCAGCCTTCTCAGCCTTCTGCGGGTAAGTCCGTCCGCCCCCACAAAGGCTGCGCGCATAAACTGTTTGCCGGGCCCGGCGAGCGCATCTGCAATCTCCGAAGCCAATTCTTCAGTCATCATCGTTTCGTCGAGGACAAACGCGATATGTCTCGGAGCGGACGGGCGGCGGAAGTTCGCAGTATCCGCGCGCAGCTTTTGAAGGGCCAGCTCGGTATATTGATAGATTCCATCCAAATGCTCAAACCATATTTTCCCGCCCGCAAAGGGAAGAATAAACGATTTCTTCTTTACGCCCGGCAGGCCGTCCGGATTCTTATCGACACATCCCAGCTTATATATCGACTTGTTTTTACAAGCACAGTTCCGTCTTTTTCTTATCATCCAGCGATCCAACTGTCCAGGAACCGCATCTGCTCTTCCGTATGGAACCAATGCTCGCCGTTCGGCATGACGGTCAGCTCCGCGCCGATTCGCTTTGCAAAAGCCGATATCGTTTCCAGCGAGGTCAGATTGTCATGCGCACCATATAAAATGCGGGTGGGGATAAGCCACGAAATCGGATGCACCCGTACATAGGCGAGATAGTCCCATGACAGCGTTTCGCCGAACTCAGTAGGAATTTCCAATTTCTCTGCAAGCTCCCGCTCGGTCACCCCCGCCCACATCATCATGCTGCCGATCAGCTTCTCCATATCGACCACAGGAGAGATAAAATAAGCCTTGTCGATCATCGTGCCATCCAGCGAGGACATGGAAAAAAACGCGCCGATGCTGTTTGCCACCAGCGCAAGGCTGTCACAGCGTTTCCGCTGTTCGGTGAAAAACTGCGGAAATTCATCTTTCGCCTCCCACGGGGCCTCTGCATGGTAATCGAAACCGACGACCTCCGCTTCCGGGAACAGTGGCTTGTAATGCTCGGCTTCCTCCGCCGAACCGCCTTTGCCATGGACATAGAAAACGATATTCTTCATCTCAGATACTCCTTAAAATCAAATATTTTCGCGATTTCAACACAGCGAAAGCTCGGATCGCTGAACACAGCGACGCAATGTCCGCCGTTGCATCGGCTCGCTCCGTGATCCGCTTCATTTTTTCTTCCGTTCAACCAACTCCTTAATCCGAACAAATTCAACTGCCAGCAGCGCAAAGCTGCCGGAGAGCAGGGACAATACGGTATCGCAGGTATCCTTCAGCGCAGGATGCTTTCTCATAAATTCCTTCATGGCCGTTTCCTCCTTCAGCTACAAAATTCCAAGCAGCGTCATGCCCGCTGCGGTCTCCGCTGTTTTTTCTCCGTCTTGCCTTAACCGGCGCAGTCGCTTCAGGTTTTCCAGCGCCGTCGGATTATGGGCGCTGATGCGCCCCAACGTCGAGCAGCCGTCCATCTGCGCGCAGTCCGCACAGGTATCCAATCCCTTTTCCCGCACGCAGTTGCGTACAGAACAGAGCTTGCCGCAGAACAGCGTTTTTGCGCCCTCCATGCGGCAGCCGGTACAATGCAGCGTTTCCGGCGCGATCGGCACGCCATTGAGCTTTGTCCACAGGACGGCGGTTTTCTCGCGCAGGGCATTATCGTTTGTGAGCGTTGCAATTCTGGCGTCGCACTTTTCACAGTCCAGCCCGCAGCAGCCAATCAGCTCATTCACGTGTTCGCAGTTTTCATTCATATTTTTGTACTCCGTTTCTGTCTGTATTTCATCGTTGCTTCCGCATCTTCGAAGAATATCCCGTTCGGAACATTTTCTGATGTTTCTCAATGAATAAGATTATATTTCAACATCTCATAGCTCTCGTTGATAATACGCCGATTCACCTGCCTGATACAGCTTTCTTCATTATCCGGCTTGCAAAACAATCGACGCAGCGCAAACCGATTCTCTCGGATTGCACTGCGTCTAAGCGTCTGGCATTTTGATTTCTTCAATTTTTCCATCCCTGAAACGGATCACACAGGCATATTTGCATTTGGGGCAGAATAGAGGAAAATCCTCCAGCACCGTGTGCGGCCGTATCTGCGTTCTTGTTTTACCGCCGCATTTCGGGCAGCAAAGCCAAGCTGTTTGAGCGTCTCTCTTTTTCTGCACCTCAAATCACCTCGGTTCATTGAATCAACGCCCGGAATACGGCGTCGCGGTCAAATGCGCCCGCCGCAAAGCCGGGAATCTCCTTGATAGATTTGCAAATGCTGACGCTGACCCCCGTCAGAATCTGTCCGATTTTCCGGTCGGAGTAGGGGCAATCGCCGGTCACAATCAGCGTGGACAGGCTGTGCACGACGAACCACAGATCACGGAAATAGAGATCCGCTTCTTCAGCAGTGATATGGTAAACGTTCATCAGCGTCGGCCGGACAAGCTCCTGCAAATGCCGCATGGACGTCATGGCGCTGTATTTCTGATCCTGCGCCCGCGTCAAAAACAGGAAACGATAAAGCTCCGGTTCTTCCCGCGCAAACCGGATATACTGCATCCCAACGCCCAAGAAAGGGACTTTCTCTTTCAGGCCCGCATCTGCATAGTCGTCGTACACGCGCACCGCAGCGGCATAGACTTCCTGCCTGACGGCGTCCATAGAGCCGAATGCAGTAAAAACCGGCTGCGTAGAAGTGCCAAGCTCGTCCGCCAACGTTTTTGCGGTCAGGCCGTCGATGCCCTTGTCCCGCACAACCTGCAATGCGGCCTCAACCATTTTTTCTTTCGAGAATTTGTTTTTTGGCGCCATATCGTGAATCTCCTCTTCAGAAATCATCCGATACATATCACGTGATGCGCATCGTGCATTATATGCATAACCGTTCCCCATGTCAATAGCTCTGAAAAGAATTCTTTGGCGTGATAAAAACATTCTGAAAATCGAGATCAGCATATTAAGCCGAAAACGTATGCGGAGTCTTGCCCGAACCGGTTTGTTCCATCAAAAAACTTGACACGCCGAATGCTTCGATGTATTATAACAGCGTTTTGAAACACTGTTATGAATATTCAAGCGGAGGTGTTCCCATGGCCAAGCGAATCGAAGGCGTGTCGGACGAGGTGCTGCGCTGCGCCCGGGAGGAGTTCATGGAAATGGGCTTTCAGGAATCCTCTATGCGCGTCATCGCCGCCAAGGCGAACACCAGCACCGGCTCCATCTATACGCGCTACGGCGACAAATCCGGCCTGTTCCACGCGCTGATAGACGAGACGGTAAACGGGCTTTTGAAGGGCTTTGAAGCGGTACAGGCAGTCTTCGACGACCGGCCTGTCGAATCCAAGAGCGATGCGCTGGACTATGCCAGCGATCAGGTGGTCGGCATGGTGAACTACCTTTACGACCATCTGGACGATTTTCGCCTGCTGACGCGCTGCTCGGACAAGGACTGCTACGAGCGGATGATCGACCGCCTGATCGACGTCGACGTGAAATACACGTTCCGCTTCATGCAGTGCACCGGCCGCAGCGCTCTGGCAGACAGCCAGACGGGCGCGCTGATGGTGCATATGCTCTCGAACGCGTTCTACTCCGGACTGTTCGAAACGATTCGGCATGAACTGAGCCGGGAGGACGCCATCGCCTACGCGCTTCGGCTGCGCCGGTTCTTCCGCATGGGCTGGGCGGATCTTCTGGGCATGGAAAAGGGCTGACGCCTTTTTCTTTTGATAATCGGTTAGATGATTCTAACCTTAGATGTCCTCGCGCAATGCGTTGACATAAATACCTTTTCAAAGGAGAGATTTCAGATGAAACAGCTTCGCAAAACTCTGTCCCTGCTCTGCGTGCTGGCGATGGCGCTGGCCTGCCTAAGTGTTCCGGCGCCGGCGGAGGAAACCGCCTTTGCGGGCGGCAGCGGCACAGAGGAGGATCCCTGGCAGATCGAAACCGTTGAGCAGCTGGCCTATCTCGCCTCTACCGTCAACGACGGCAGCAAGAGCGGCTATATGGGCGCGTATTTCGCGCTGACCGCCGATCTGGACATGACCGGCGTGGACTGGACGCCCATCGGCAACATGGCCGACATGGAAAACTATACCACGCTGTTCCTTGGTTCGTTCGACGGGCAGGGACATACCGTGAGCAACCTCACCTATGAAAACGATCAGTTCATCGTCGGCGCAGGCCTGTTCGGCATCAGCGTGGGCGAAATCAAGAACGTGAACATTGAAAACGCCGTCGTTCACTGCACTGAAGCCAATTCCATGGCCATCGGCTCGTTGGTGGGCTACAGCATGGGCAGCGTGACGGGTTGTTCTGTAACCAGCGCGGACGTGCTGGGCAATAACTGCACCGGCGGCCTGATCGGCGGCGATGTGGGCCCTGTGACGAACTGCTCCGCGACGAACGTCACCGTGACCATTATCGGCGACAATGATTTCTCGGAAGGGCTGGTTCAGTGCGACGTTGCCGAATGCGGCGGCCTGCTGATCGGCGGCGGCTTCGGCGGCATGATTGCCAACTGCACCGCGCAGGGCACGGTCAGGGCCGAAGGCAACGAACCCGTGGGCATGGGCGGCATCGGCGGCTGCCTGGAAATGATGGACTCCATCACGAACTGCACGGCGGACGTGACGATCGTCAGCGCCAGGGGCGGCCACGCCATCGGCGGGCTGTGCGGCTATGCCGGCACGCACTCCAACGGCCATGTGGCCGAAGAATCCGAGGGCGTTGTGACCTCCATCTATCCCGGAATCATTGAAAACTGCGCCGTAAATGTGAAGATCGACGCGCCCGAGGCCACGCACGTGGGCGGTCTGGTGGGCACCGGCCTGTATTACTACGGCGAGGAAACCGCTTTCGCGGTGAACAACTGCACCGTCAACGGCGAAATCACCGCAGCTGCCCCGGGCGCGCTGGCCGGCCGCGCGGAGGGCTGCACGTTTGAAAACTGCACGGTGAACGTAACCATGAACGGCGAAGCGCTGCCCGAAATCGGAGCCACCGACCGCATGTACGAAAGCGCGGATCAGTAAGAAATCATCCCAAACCGGCGCGAGGCAGTCAGACGGCTGCCTTACGCCGATTTGGGGCTTTCATTATTCATTGTTCATGGTATAATAAACCGAAAAGAGCGGCAGGGCAACAAAAACCCTTTTCTGAAGAAGGAAACTTGACTATGAAGATTCTGGTATTCGGCGCAGGGGTGCTGGGCTGCAATCTTGCAAGAAATCTGTTTCGCGCCGGGAAAGACGTCACTTTGCTCGCACGGGAAAAATGGGCGGAGGAGCTTCAAAAAAACGGACTGCGAATCAAGGATAAGTTTTCGCCTCGCATGTCGGTCAGCCATCTTCCGGTTGTGACCGCGCTGAAGCCGGACGACGTATACGATGTGATTTTCGTGGTCATGCGCTATACGCAGCTGGATGCCATCCTGGATACGCTGCGGACAAACCGGACAAAGAATATCGTCTTTGTGGGCAACAATGTGCGCGCAAAGGCGCTTGCTTCCTCGCTGCCGGAGAAAAACGTGCTGTTTGCCTTCGCGCTCTCGGCGGGGCACCGGGAAAGCGACCATGTAGCGTCCATCGATCTGAAAAAGATCACCATTGGCCAGCTTCGTGGCGCGCCCTCCAATGAACCGCTGATCGGCCAGATTTTCGACGGCACAAAATACAGGGTCGTCTATGAACCGAACATGGAGGACTATCTTCTCTGCCACGCGGCGTTCGTGCTGCCGGCGGCCTTCGCCTGCTACAAAACGGATGGCAGCCTGAAAAAGCTCAAGGGCGACACGGCTTATCTGAACCGGCTGATCGACGCGAACATCGAGGGTTATCGCGCCATCCGGGACGCGGGGTATGAGATTCTGCCCAAAGGCGATCAGGATTTTGAAAGCGCGGCGTATCGCAAAACCTGCCTGCGCTTCTTCAAGCTCATGTGCGCGACAAGCCTTGGAAAAATCTGCGCATCCGACCACGCCATGAACGCAATCGACGAAATGAGCGCGCTGAACCGCGATCTGAAGCGATTTTTTGATGAAAACGGAGCGAAATATCCGGTATGGCTGGAACTTGAAAAAGAGGCCGGCAAATACTTGCGCGCGGATGAGCGCGCAGGCCAGTAAGCATTTTTGATATTTACGGTGCGGGGAGAGCGATCTTCCCGCGCTATTTTTTCGCCATTTGCCGGTACTCCGCAGGATACAGCCCGCAGTTTTCCCGAAACAGCGCGGCGAAGCGGCCGTTATCCGAGCGGCAGGTGCCGCTGACAAAACTCACAGCGGAAGGCTTTCCCCTCTTAACGGCAAGGCGTTTCCCGTGCGGGAAAAACGTCCCGCTTTTTATCCGCGCGTCATATCCTCCATCGTGTAATACCCCGGCGCGCAGCCGCTCAGCCACACCGCCGCCGACAGCGCGCCCCGCGCGAACGCCTCGCGGCCGTCTACGCGGTGCAGCAGCGTCACGGTCTCGCCGTCGCCGTAGAACGTCACCTCGTGTTCTCCCGCCAGCGTGCCCGCGCGCACGGACAGCACGTCCGCCTCTCGCGCGCCCGCATCGGCCGCAAGCCATTTCGCGGTACCGCTGGGCGCATCCCGTTTGCCCGCGTGATGCCGCTCCAGCACGACGGGCCGAAACCCATGCAGCTCGGCCGCGGCCAGCCGCGCCAGCCTGCGCATCGTCACCACGGAAAGCAGCAGGTTCGCGCACGGCAGCACGGCGATTCTCTCCGCCGCGCGTTCAAGCGCCGCCTCGCGGGCTTCGCCGTCTCCGCCCGTCACGCAGCAGACAAGCGGCGCGCCCTTTTCCGCGCACAGCGCGGCATGAGCAATCGCCGCTTCCGGCGTGGAAAAATCGAGAAACACATCGGCCTCGCCGCCCTCTTCCGGCAGCAGCGGGTCGATCCGCGCCGTCACGCGCAGATCGTCCCGTCCCAGCGCGGCGCGCTGAACGGCGCGTCCCATCCGGCCCGCCGCGCCGAATACTCCGACCCTCAGCATGCCAGTTCGGCCAGCAGCTCGCGCAGCCCGCCCGTTTCCTCCGGACGCATCGCCACCAGCGGCAGGCGCACGTTGTTTTCGCACAGTCCGAGAATGGCCGCCGCAGCCTTCACCGGAATCGGGTTGACGCGCGCAAACAGCGCCGAAATCAGCGGCGCAAGCGCCTGCTGCATCTTCCGCGCCCCCGCAATGTCGCCGGAAAAATACAGCGCGCACAGCGCGCGCATCTTTTCGGGAACTACATTGGCCGCCGTGGAAATCACGCCCGCCCCGCCGCAGGCCAGCACAGGCAGCGTCAGCTCGTCGCAGCCGGAATAGACGGCGAACTCCGCGCCGCACAGGCGAATCGCCTCCATCGTCTGCGCCATATCGCCCGACGCTTCCTTCATTCCGGCGATGTTTTCATGCCGCGCCAGCGCGGCGGCCGTCTCCGGGCGCAGGTTCAGGCCCGTGCGCCCCGGCACGTTATACAGAATCAGCGGGATCTCCGACGCTTCCGCCACTGCCGTATAATGTGCGATCAGCCCCTCCTGCGTGGTCTTGTTGTAATACGGCGTAACGGCGAGCGCGCCGTCCGCGCCCGCAGCGCGGGCCACCTTGCAGGCCGCGATCACCCTGCGCGTATCGTTTCCGCCCACGCCCGCAATGACCGGTACGCGGCCGTCCGCCGCCTCAACGGCGTTCGCAGCCGCCTCAGCCTGCTCCCGTTCGGTCATGGTGGACGCTTCGCCCGTCGTTCCGCAGACGACCAGCGCGTCCGTCCCCCTGCCGATATGCCACCGGACCAGCCGCGCCAGCGCGGCCGCGTCAAGCCTGCCTTCCGCATCGAAAGGCGTAACGAGCGCACACGCGCAGCCCGTAAAAATCCGCATGTTTCCGCCCCCTTCCTGCGCGATAGTATGCGCAGAAACGGGCAAAAAGAAGCGTCAGCGGAACCAGCCGTCCGCCTGTTTTTCCGGGACGCTGCCGAGCGTGTCCTCGGTCAGGCAGTAGCGCAGATCGTCCTCCAGGCCGAGCGAACGGAGGCGGTTAAAGTGCTTTGTGGCCGCAAGGGCGGCCATAAAATCCCCGCGCGCCGCTTCATACAGCATCCGCGCGGCAATGGCCATATCATCGAGCACAGGCGACGCGCCCAACTTTTGCAGCCGCTCGATGATCGCGCCTGCGGCCAGCGCGTCCTCAAGCGTGAACGCCCCAAGCGTCCCCGCACAGATAATGACGGTCTTCTCCTCACCCCTCACGGCTTCGGCGGCGGCCTTCGCGTTGACGAACGCGGCCAGCAGTACGCGCTTCGCGCCGCTTGCGGCGGCGATGGCCTTCGTGCCGTTGGATGTGCTCATCACAAGGTTCCGCCCCGCGACCTTCTCCGCCGTATATTCCAGCGGCGAGTTGGAAAAATCGAACCCCGGAATCAGCAGCGCGTTGCGTTCTCCGCCCAGCAGCGCTTCTGATCGGACGGCGGCCGCCTTCGCTTCCTCCACGCCAGGGCAGGCCAACACGCCCGCGCAGCCGTTATGGAGCGCCGTCACGGCCACGCTCGTCATGCGCAGCGCGTCGATTACAATGGCCGCCGCACCGTCAAGCGCGCCGGGCAGAATATTCGCGGGAACCGCCATCACGGAAACGTTCATCTTCCGTACCTTCTTTCGCATTCACAGAATTTTGCAGAAATACGCCGCCGCCAGCGAACCGGCCAGCCAGGCCAGCAGCGCCGCAGGCAGCGCGTGGCGCGCCTTTTTCACGCCCGCCGCCCCCAGATACACCGAGCAGGTATACAGAATCGTCTCGCTCGAACCGACCATCGCTGACGCGGCGCGCCCGGTCGGGCTGTCGGGGCCGTAGGCCGCAAGCGTCTTTTCCAGCATGCCCAGCGCCGCCGAGCCGGAAACCGGCCGCAGCAGCATCACCGGCAGCGCGCCGGCAGGCAGCCCCAGCCTTTCCAGCGGCTTCGCGCACGCGCCGACCAGCGCGTCCAGCGCGCCCGAGCCCGTCAAAAGCCCCGCCGCCAACAGCACCGCCGCCAGGCACGGCGCGATGCTCCATGCCGTTTTCAGTCCCTCTCGCGCTCCGCGCAGAAACGCGTCGTACACAGGCACACGCCGGAAAACGCCCGCCATCACCGCAAGCAGCAGCACCGCCGGCACCACATACGCGCTCATCTGCGCGCAAGCGCCGCGCAGGCGAGTCCGCCTGCGAGCGTTGATACCGCCGTCGCGCACAGCGTCGGCAGCACGATCGACGCGGGGCTCTGCGCCCCCGCGGCAGCGCGCATGGAAACCACCGTAGCCGGGAACAGCTGCAAACTGCTTGCGTTGAGCACGAGGAACATGCACATCGCGTCCGTGGCCGCGCCGTCCGCGCGCTTTTCCTCGCTCAGCAGCCGCATGGCGCGCACGCCTGCGGGCGTGGCGGCGTTGCCAAGGCCGAGCATATTGGCCGCGAAATTTTCGGCAATCGCCCCGCGCGCCGGCGAATCTTCGCCGAGCGACGGGAACAGCGCCTTCAGCAAGGGCGCAAGCGCCCGGCACAGCGCGCCGATCGCCCCGGCCTCCTCGAG
Source organism: Clostridiales bacterium (assembly GCA_004557805.1). Taxonomy (GTDB): domain Bacteria; phylum Bacillota; class Clostridia; order Christensenellales; family Aristaeellaceae; genus Aphodomonas. The sequence goes on from SFFS01000018.1 coordinate 13,965, forward strand.
AATTTGCAGCGCGCCGCACCAAAGCGCGAACCCGCCGCCCAGCTTCAGCGCAAGCGTCACCGCTTCCGCGCCCGATTGCAGCGCAGCCTGTCCCATCTGCGCCGCGCGCCCAGAAAACAGCCCCCATACAAGCCCCGTGCAGCACATGGCTGCAAACACAGCGTTCATCATGGGACAGCCTATGCGTCAGCCGCCGTAAATATCCGCAAGCGCCTGCCTGTCGTTCAGGCAAAGCGGCGGCAGCGCGCGCAGCCCTGGCTTCGCGCCGCGCACGGCCTCGACCAGCGCAATCTTCGCGTCCTTTCCCGCCGCGCCGTATACAAGCCGCAGCCTTTTCGGTTCCAGCTTTTCCCGCGCAAGCGCGGAAAAGAGTTCCGCCAGCCGCCGCGCCGGAAAACAGAGACAGAACGCGCCGCCGCTGCGCAAAAGCTGCGAGGCGCTCCGGCATACGGCCGCAATATCCGTCGCGCCCTCTCGCACCGCCGCGTCCCTTTCGAACGTAGCGTGCGCGCCGCCGCGCTCTCCATAGGGCGGGTTGGACACGACCAGATCGTATTTTCCGCAGCCCAGCAGCCGCGGCGCGTTTTCCAGCGCAATCGCATGCACCGCAACGCGCCCGGTCATGCCGCTGATGCGCGCGCTGCGCACGGCGCGGTCGGCCGCGGCGGCGTCCAGCTCCACCGCGTCGAACCGCGCTCCCGCAAGCCGCCCACAAACAAGCAGCGGCAGCACGCCGCTGCCGCTCCCCAAATCGGCCGCGCAGATCGAGCCCACGCGCCCCTGCGCCGCGAAAGCGGCCAATAAAACCGAATCCGTGCCGAAGCAGAACGCTTCCGGCCGCTGCAAAAGGAACATCCCTCCGCGCTGGAGATCGTCCAGCCGCTCGCCCGGCAGCACGGGCACGCCGCGAAACCGCTCCGTCATTTGACCGTGAGCACCTTCAGATACCGCGTAACGACATAACCCTCCGTGCCGTCCTCGAGGCGGACGCGGCTCCAATCGCCGCTCTGCGAGAGGATGGTTACGCCGGTGCCCTGCTTGAGCTTTGTCACCATGTCGGAGGACTTGCTCGCCTTCTGCCGCAGAATCAGCTGCGAATCGGCGTCCTCAAGCGAAACCTGCGCCACCCCGTATTTCAGCCGCGCAAACTCCGCGTGCATGTAGCCCTGCAAAGAGCCGCAGCGCACATACAGCCACGCGCCGCCCTCGCCGTAATGCAGCACCTCAATCGCCTCGCCCTGCTTGAGCGTGCCGGTGATGTCGGCCAGATCGTCCATCGTCTTGCGCAGATGGAGCGTAGCGCTCTTGGAGTTCATATCCACCTTGCCGGTATTGAGCACCTTGGTATAGGCCGCAGTATCCTCGGCGGGGGTTTCGGTTTCCGCCGTGCCGTTGGGGTCGTCAAACTTGACGAACTTTGCCGCGACGTACCCCGTCAGTCCCTTGGCGATGATCTTGTACCAGCTGGCGTTGATGGTGTTAATCAGCGTCACTTCCGTGCCGCTGGCGATCTGGCTGAGCGTCTTCGCATCGGAAGAAGCGCCCGCGCGCATGTTGACCGGCTCTCCGCTGTCGGTAACGAGCCAGACGGTCTTGCCGTAGATCACATCCTCGTTGGCGACGAGGTTTTTTTCCGTCACGGCGGCAGGGTTGGCCGAGGAAAGATATTCCGCGGCGATATAGCCCGTCGTCCCATCGCAGGTGACCTTGCACCATTTCCCGCTCTTTTCAAGCACCTGCACCTCGGTGCCGTAGGGCAGCCGCTTGAGGATCGTCGCCGTGGTGCGCGCGCGCTTGCGCAGATTGACGTTGCTGTCCTCATCGCAGATAACCCAGGCGGCTTCGCCGCTCTTGGCGGCCGGGGCTGCGGTGGGCGCCGCGGTCGGCTGCGCGGAAGGCGCGGCGGTGGCCGCAGGCTCAATCTTCGTCAGATAGCGGCTGAGCACATAGCCGGTGAGATTTTCGGTATAAATCTTCGTCCAGCTGCCCTCGGTGGCAAGCACGGTCACGGTCGCGCCGTTCTCCACCGCGCCAAGGCGCTCGGAGCGGGCGCTCGCCTGCTGACGCACGTTGAGCGTGCCGGAGGTGAGCGTCACCTTCGCCTGCTCCGTGGCAACCTCTTCCACCTGCGGCTCCTCTTCCTGATAGAGCAGATAGTCGTTCTTGACGTAGCCTTCCTTGCCGTTGTAGCGGATCTTCGCCCAATCGCCGCTCTGAAGCACCTCGACCTCTTCGCCGTCGGCAATTTTCAGAATCCGTTTTCCGGAAGTGGACGGCTTATCGCGCATGTTCAGCTTTTCGGCGGAATTGCTCAGCGTGACGGTCGCCTTCACCTGCGTGGCCAGCGCCTGCGCGTCCTCGACGGGCGCGGGCGTGGGCACAGCCTCGACGGGCCTGCCGCTGATGGAACCGGCCAGGCTGCGCACGAACTCCATGCGCACGCGGGTAATTCCGGTATAGTAGAAGCCGAGAATCTGCGCGTAGTTATAGCCCGTGTTGGCCATCTGCGCCGCGCCGCGCTGGCTCATGCCCACGCCATGGCCCCATCGCCGCGCATACACGCGGAAGCCCTTCTGCTCCTTGACGACGGAGAACATTTCGTTCTGCGCGTTGTTCAGCTTCAGGCTCAGCGCATTTTTGACCGTATCGAACACGGGAATGGAAACGGTAACGCTCTTGCTGCCGTTATAGGTCGCCTTGACGGTCATGTTGGTGTAAAGGCGGCTGGGATCGGCGTATTTGGGCGTGTCAAACGCAACGCTGTTGATCTCCTTGATCGTCACCTGCGAGGCGGACAGCCCCGTTTTTGCGGCGATCGCCGCCGCAATCATCTCATACGCGCTGGTGGACGTTCCATACGAGGGGCTGGAATAGATCATATAGCTCTTAACGGATGCGTTGGGGTTCGCCAGATCGAACGGATCATCCTTGACCTGCAGATACGGCAGCTGCTTGCCGCCCCAGTAATTGCTGTTCGTTTCGGTCTGGCCGCCGTTGGACGCGCTGTAATAGGCGCTGACATAATCGTCGCCGTATTTCATGACCACGCCCCAGGTTTCGTCCACGGCCTTGATGCAGTTGGTCTTGTTATAGTTCACGCCGCGGAAAACCTGATGCTGCGTGGTGTCGGTCACGTCGTAAAGGCCGCCGCTGGTCTTGGCGCGGATGGCGTAGGTACGCGCGGCCACCGCCTGCGCCTTGAGCGCTTCAAGCGGCCAGCCGTTGTCCATCTCATAGGGCAGAACGCCGTAGATATAGTCTTCAATATACAGATGCGCAATCACATATCCCTTGCCGCCGGAAACGACGAACTGAATATCGCCGGGATAGTAGTTGCCGGGCACGAGGCTCTGCGCAATTTTCACGGCGTTATAGCCGCTGCCGCCCGCATGGCGCGTGAGCGTGAACCCGCTGCCCATCGACTGCGAATTGAGATAAACGCTGCCGCCGGAAAAGCTGACCGTAACCTTCGAGCCGTCCTTCAGCTGGCGCGAGGTATCGCCGTTGATCGTATAATCCCCGGCAATCGTCACGGTATAGGTCGATCCGGACAGCGTGGAAAGCCACACCCGGATGGTGCCGTCGCGCTGCGCCGTATCGGCGACAAGCGGCGCAGGCTCCACCTTCACCGCCGCCGCGAAAGACGCGAGCGGCGCAAGGCACAGGACGACAATCAGCAGGATAGCCCAGCAGCGTTTCATAGGTATGCTCCCTTCAGCGCGTATGGTAAAAAATGCGGGCAAAGGCCCGGCGCAGACAATATGTACGGATTCTCGCATAATTGTAACATTTTCTTAATATTGCGTCAAGACTTTGCCGGCGCGCGGAAAGCATTTCCTGCACGATTTTCAGCGTTTTTCAGCGCAAATGCGGGAGACGTTTCTTTCGGGCCGCCCTGCGGCCCCGAAACCGTCCCCCGCATCGGTATTGTTTACCAGCAGTTATACACCTTTTCCGCAAAGCCCATCAGCCCTTCGGGGCGCAAAACCGTGCCGTCGTCGAGCACGGCGCGGCCCGTGAACCGGCCGAACACCTGATGCTGGTCGCTCTTGACGACGATCGCGCTGGTCAGGCTCGCCCGGTCAAGCACCGGCTCGAAGATCAGATCGAGCCGCCCGTCGTTATCGCGGATACGCCAGGGCTTCATGAAATCGTCGCGCCCCTCCATCGTGCGCGGAATCTCGAAGGCGACATGCTCGAGCTTATGCGCGGCGCCGTCATAGAACAGCATGTTCTCCGTCGCCGCGGAGGTATCGCCGAAGCCGTAGCCAAGGTTGAAGCCGAACGGCACGCCGTCAAGATAGGCGTTCAGACTGCTCCAATACCAGGTGTTGCGGTAGGTCCACACGCCGCGGCCCCAGTCGAGCACCGCGGCGGCGGTTTCCGGATGAAAGCGGTACGTCCGCCCGTCGAAGGTCACGCTGCCCTCGGCGCGCATGCAGTTGATTTTCTGGTTGTAATAGAAGTGCTTCGGTTTCCCGGCGAACGGCGTCGCGATCACCATCGTCTCGCGCGGCGCGGCGGTGAGGCGTATCTCCGCATCGAGCGGCTTGCCGTCCTGAAAATCGTCGAGGTGCGCGGTGAGAAGGCGCTCCGCGCCGTCGTTATGGAACCGCAGCCGGTAGTTCTTTCCCGCGCTCTGCACGTCTCCGCGCGCGCTGTCGGCAGGCAGGCCCGTCCTGCCCATCGGCGCAAAGCGCATCATGCTCTTCGTGCGCTCGTGCGGTTTTTCTCCCAGCCACAGCAGGCTGACGCTGTCCAGCCCCATATAGCTGTTATCGGCAATGGTCAGCGCAAGCGCCATTTCATCGCCGGTCACCAGATAGTAGTCCCATTCCTTGATGCGCGTTTTCCCCGCGCGAACGGCGCTCCTGTCGTACCGGCGGCAAAGGTTCGTGGCGTAGCCCGCCTCGACGAGATGCCCGTTCGCATCGAGCAGCGGCCCTTCCGTCAGGAGATGCTGGCTTCTGTATGGCATGCGACCCGCTTCCTCCCATAAAATGGATTCTCTTTCATTATACCGCATCTTTCCCTGCAATGCGATATTTCTTTTCTGTTTTGCCAAATTATTTAACAGTTATTTCATACCCGCGCGCAGGCTTATCTGTTATCATGAATAAGGATGCAAGATAAAAAAAGCGGCGCAGGGCGCCGCAAAAAATCCAGCGCCGGAGCGCAAAAGAGGAGGAAACAAAACGCATGACGCTTTCACACTGGCTGAACATGCTCGGCGGAGTCGGGCTGTTCCTGTACGGAATGAGCCTGCTGGGCAGTTCGATTGAATCTCTCGCGGGCGCGGGACTTGAAAAAACGCTGGAAAAGCTCACGAGCGGCCGCATCCGCGGCGTACTGCTGGGCGCAGCCGTCACGGGCGTGATCCAGAGCTCGTCGGCCACGTCGATCATGGTCGTCGGCTTTATCAACGCGGGCATCATGAAGCTCAGTCAGGGCGTTTCCGTGATGATGGGCGCAAACATCGGCACCACCGTCACCGGGCAGATCCTCCGCCTGGGCGATCTGTCCGGCAGCGCGGCGCTGGCGCTGTTCTCTCCTGCGACGTTCGCGCCGGTGTGCGTAGCCGTGGGCGCGTTTCTCCGCCTGCTCTCGAAAAAGCACCGGCAGAAGCTGATCGCCTCCATCCTCATCGGCTTCGGCACGCTGTTCATTGGCATGTCGATGATCGAAGGCGGCATGGAGCCGCTCAAATCCTCCGCGGCGGTGCAGTCGCTGTTCCGGCAGTTTGAAAACCCGCTGCTGGGCGTTCTGCTCGGCGTGGCGGTGGTGAGCGTGCTGCAATCGGCCTCCGCGTCAGTCGGCGTTTTGCAGGCAATTTCGGCCACCGGCAGCATCACGTTCGCCATGGCCGCGCCGATCGTGCTGGGCATGAACATCGGCAAGTTTGTCCCGGTCATCATGGCCAGCGCCGGCACGAACAAAAAGGCGCGCCGCGCCGTCGTCATCAATATCATGATCTGCGTTTCCGGCGCGGTCGTGTTTCTGGCCGCGATGTACCTGTATCAGGCGCTGGCGGGCTTCTCGTTCTGGGACAAGACGGTCAGCCGCGGCGGTATCGCCAACTTCAACACCGTCTTCAACCTTGCCACCACCGTGCTCATGTTCCCCTTCTGCGGCCTGATGATCCGCCTCTCCGGCAGGATCATCCCCGACGCGGACGAATCCCGCGCGGAGCGCGAACTGGCGCTGCTCGATGCGCGCTTCCTGCCCACGCCCGCGCTGGCGCTGGAGCAGGCGCACAAGGTCGTCTGCGCAATGGCCGATACGGGCAGGGAAAACTTCGTGCTCGCCACCAGCCTGCTTTCCAGATACGACGCTGAAAAGGCCGCCGCGCTGGAGGAAAACGAAGCCTTCCTCGACAAAAGCGAGACGGCGCTGACCGAATATGTCGTACAGATCAACGCGCACGATCTCGATCACGAAAAGACGCGCTTTTCGCAGGAAACGGCGCTGGCCATCTGCGATTTTGAGCGCATCGGCGATTACTGCGTCAACATCGCGGAGGTCGCGCAGTATATGGACGAGCACGGCGTCCATTTTTCGGCGCAGGGCACACGCGAGCTGTCGTATCTTTTCGAGGCGACGAGCGCCATCCTCGACCTCACCTACACCGCCTACCGCAACACTGACCGCGCGACGGCGCTGCGCGTAGAGCCGCTTGAAGAGACGATCGACTCGATGCTCGAAATCCTCAAGCAGCGCCACACCGACCGGCTCGAACGCGGCGAATGCGACGTACAGCGCGGCATTTCGTTCATGGATCTGTTCGGCAATGTCGAGCGCATTTCCGATCACTGCTCGAACGTGGCGGTGCACGTTTTGCAGCGCCTTTCCGAAACGGACGATTTCGACGCGCACTTCGAGCGCAACGAAATGCACAAGGGCGTGAGCGAAGCCTACCGCACGCTGTTCGACTGCTATCGCAGCCTGTACGTGGAGCCGCTGCTGACCGAGGAAAAATAAGCGCCGTTCCCAAAAAGAATCCGCCGCGCGGGGGTTGCAACTTCCGCGCGTTTCTGTTATACTCTTGCCTGTAATTCGCGTCATGAAGGCGCAGGCTCCGGGCAACGGGGCCTGCGTTTTCGTGCTTTTGGGGAGGAGAAACACATCATGCAAAAGAAATCCGTCGCCCGCCTCGTCGTTGCCGCCATGTGCCTGGCGCTGTGCCTCGTGCTGCCTTTTCTGACCGGACAGATCCGCGAAATCGGCAGCATGCTCTGCCCGATGCATCTTCCGGTGCTGCTTTGCGGCTTCCTCTGCGGCTGGCCCTGGGGGCTTGCGGTGGGCGCTGTCGCGCCGCTGCTGCGCTCCGCGCTGTTCAGCATGCCGCCGCTGTTCCCCATCGCCGTTTCCATGGCGGCCGAGCTCGCGGTCTACGGCCTCGTAACCGGGCTGCTCTCCGCACGCCTGCCGAAAAAGCTCGGCTGGACGTATGTGTCTCTGATCGCCGCCATGCTGCTGGGCCGCGTCGCCTGGGGCCTTGTGCGTCTGCTGCTGGCGGGACTTTCCGGCGGCGCGTTCACCTGGGCGATGTTCCTCTCCGGCGCGCTGACGACGGCCATTCCGGGCATCATCGTGCAGCTGATTCTCGTTCCGGTCATCGTAACGGCGGTTCAAAAGCGCGTTTAACCGCGCGAAATATCTCCGCAGGCTCTCCTGCGATTTGAAAAAGCGCGCTTCGCCGCGCTTTTTTCTTGTCCATCCTGTGAAAATATGCTATATTATAGAGATGTTCATCCATGCAGCGTTTTCGCGCTGTGCGGGAAAGGAGCTCTCATGAAACGCATCAAATTCGACGCCTACGACGGCATCAGCCTGTTTGGCGGGCTGGTGTTTTTCGCCCCGGCGGCGCTATTGGTGCGCACGCAGGCCGGCGTGAGCGAGGCGCAGTTCTTTCTGCTGCAGGCGCTTCTGTCGGGCGTGATCGCGCTGGGCGAAATCCCCACGGGCCGCCTGACTGACCGCATCGGCTATCGCAATTCCATCATTCTCTCGCAGGGCCTGGTGCTGGCGGCCAGAGGCCTGCTGGCGGCGGCGTTCTGGCTGCGCTCGCTGCCGCTGTTCATCGTAGAGGCCGTGGTGGAAGGCTTTGCCATCTGTTTTTCCTCCGGCGCCGACGACGCCTATCTGTACGCCCTCTGCGGCGAGGAAAACTACCTCTCCCGCTCGTCGCACGCGGCGAACTTCGGCACGGCGGGCTTTATCGTCAGCGCTGTCAGCTACGCCGCGCTGTATCGCTTCTTCGGCCTGAGCGGGCTTTTGCTGGCCACCATCCTGTCGAGTGCGGCGGGGTTCGGCTGCTCCTGGCTGCTCGCGGCGGAGCCGCGGCAAAACCGCACGGCCGGCCGCAGCGAAAGAGCTGTCTGGACGCAGCTGGGCAAAGTTTTCAAAGAGAAACGCGCGCTGCTGTTCACGGCGCTGCTTTCGCTTTTCAGCGTCGCGTGGCTGCTGGTTCACTTCTTCTATGTGGAAAAATTGCAGGACTGCGGGCTTCCCATTGAATGGATGTCGGCGATCATCATCGCCTATTCGGCGTTTCAGATGCTGGCGGAGCCCATCATCGGGCTTTGCGGGCGCATCTCGAAAAAACGGCTGGCAATCTGCTTCTGTCTGCTCGGCGGCGCGGGGCTGATCCTCTTTGGCAACCTGCGCGGCGCGCCGGCCGTCCTCCCTGCGATGATC
>SFFS01000202.1 GCA_004557805.1 Clostridiales bacterium
TGAGCTACATGAACAAGATGTATGAAGACGGCCTCTACTCCGAAGAAGACTTCACCCTCGGGCTGAACGACTATCGCGCCATCATCAACGTGACCAACCCCGAGGACATGGTCGTCGGTCTGGCCGCCGCTCCGTGGTATGGCCGCTGCGTCACCCAGTCCATCTACGAGCGCGCCTACGAAGACTTCCAGGCTCTGCCGCCGCTGAAGAACTACAAGGACGAAAACGTCCGCGAAATGTATCAGAAGGATACGGCCATCTATCGTCCGCAGTCCTTCATCTGCTCCAGCTGCGAACATCCCGAAGTTGCGATCAAGTGGCTCGATTACTGGCTCAGCCAGGAAGGCCTCCTGCAGACCAGCGAATACGGTATCGAAGGCCGCGACTGGGAATGGACCAACGATCTGCCCAGCCTGGCCGGCAACTATCCGTCCCTGCGCATCCTGCGCACGGTTGAAGGCTCCGGCAACAAGGACGTTCCCGGCCACACCGGCGTGCCGGTCTATCTGACCAAGGAACTGTTTGAAGCCACTACTGCCGATCCGGAATCCAAGGGCCGCACCTATCACGATTACCGTGCGCATATGGCCTATGCTCCGTACGCTGTGATGGGCAACATCCCCAGCGTCGTATGGTGCGCCGATGAAGACGTGCTGGCCGAATACTCTGAGTTGAACACCACCATCGGCGAATATGTCCGCTCCAGCTATGCCAGCTTTATCCTCGGCAAGACCGACATCGACAACGATGCCGACTGGCAGGCGTACCTTGATGGTCTCGAGCAGGTCGGTCTGTCCCGCTACCTCGAAGTGCTGCACACCTATCTGGGCCTATAATAAGAAAAAACAGTTTCGGGGGGAGAGACGAAGCGTCTCTTCCCCCAGCTTTTGCAAGCGAGTTTTCCAGGCGCGCAGGGCGCGCAAGAAACAGAAATCCGATCCATGGAACGAATTCGAAAAGAGCAGAAATGTCCGCATCCTTAACTGTTTTCTGTATGGGATACCGGGGCAGGTTCTGATATGATAAACGCATCAAGAAACGGGAGGGAACCAGTTTTTTATGAAAGCGATTGCTGTCAACAAACTGCATGATTTTGCCGAGAAGGCGCTGGTTGAAATTGGGATGAGCGCGCAGGACGCGCGCACGGTCGCGGACGTGCTGGTGACGACCGATACGTTTGGCGTGCTCTCGCACGGCACGAAAAACCTGCTGGGCTATGTGCAGAAGATCCAGGCGAGCGGCCTGAAGGCGAACGCCGAACCCGCCGTCGCGGCGGAAGGCCCGGCGTGGGCGATCGTCGACGGAAACGAAGCCATCGGCATGGTGACGGCCAGCTTCGCCATGAACAAGGCCATTGAAAAGGCGCGCCAGTGCGGCGTTGCGTATGTGGGCGTGCGAAACAGCTGCCATTTCGGCGCGGCAGGCTATTATGCCAACATGGCCGCCCGCGAGGGCATGGTGGGCCTTGCGATGAGCAATACCGACCCGATTATGGCGGTGCCCAACGGCTGCCGCGTTTCCATCGGCAGCAACCCGTTCTCCTACGCTGCGCCGACGGGCGACGGAAAGTCCGTCTTCCTCGACGTTGCGCTGAGCAATGTGGCCGCGCTGAAGGTCGTCATGGCCAAGGAAAAGGGCGCGCAGGTGCCCGCCGAATGGCTTATCGATGAGAACGGCCGCCACACCTCCGATCCGAGCACGTTCCCGGAGCACTCCTGCCTGTCGCCGATGGCTGCGCACAAGGGTTACGGCCTGGCCGTGATGGTCGAGCTGCTTGCTTCCGTCGTGACCGGCGCGGGCCTTCTGAGCGAAGTGCCCAGCTGGAACCTGAAGCTGGAAACGCCCAACAACGTGGGACACGCGTTCATCGCAATCGATGTGACGAAGATGATTCCGGCCGATATGTTCTATGCGCGCATGGCGCGCATGGCGCAGGAACTCCGCAGCGCGCCCAAGGCCGAGGGCGTGGACCGCATTTACATGCCGGGCGAAATGGAATGGGACAAGCGCGAGAAGGCGCTTGCGGAAAACCGTCTGGAGCTGACCGACGTAATGGCTTCCAACCTTGAAAAACTGTCCGCGATGACGGGCGTTGCGATTGAATGGCTCTAAAGTAAAAAACACAGCGAAAAACAGGAGGGAAAAACCATGGACGCGAACATCTACAATCTGCTCAAACTGACCGGAATTTGCCCTATCCTTGCCGGCGCGGAATCCGATTCCGCCGTGCCCGCCGCACAGGCGCTCGTCGAGGGCGGCCTGCCCGTGATGGAAGTGCTGATGCGCGACGAAAATTCCATGCAGAACATGGCGAAAATCGCCCGCGACGTGCCGGAACTGTACGTCGGCGCGGGCACCGTGCTCACGGTTGAAACGGCCGAGCGCGCGATCGATCTGGGCGCGAAGTTTATCGTTGTGCCCGGATTCAGCGCGAAGGTTGTGGAATTCTGCCTCAAGCGCGGCGTGTCCGTGCTGCCCGGCTGCGTCACGCCTACCGAGATCATGATGGCGATGGATTACGGCCTCGACGCCGTCAAGTTCTTCCCCATCTTCGAAATGGGCGGTACGAAGACGCTGGCGCAGCTCAACGGCCCGTTCCCGAACGTCAAGTTTGTTGTGACCGGTTCGCTCACGAGCGAGAATTATCTGCCGCTGGTCGATTATCCCGGCACGCTGGCCGCAGGCGGCGACTGGATGTTCCAGGATCACGACGCGCTCAAAAACCGCGACTTTGAACAGATCGCCCGCAATATGCGCGAATCCGTCTGCCAGGTGCAGGATATGCGCAACGCGAAGACCCGCCACTGAAAAACATACCAGCGCCGCTTCCCGGCGCCTGTTGGAAGCAACGCCGCAAGCGCCGGGAAGCAGGCATAAAGGAGCGATTCGCATGAAATCCATGACTGACAGTTTCACTCTGAAAAACGGCGTGAAGATCCCCTGCATCGGCCTGGGCACATGGCAGACGGACGGCGCGACGACGAACGCGGCCATCAAGTGCGCGCTCGAAAACGGCTACCGTCTCATCGACACCGCCGCCGCCTACGGCAACGAAGCGAGCGTTGGCAAGGCGATCCGGGAAAGCGGGATCCGGCGCGAGGACGTGTTCATCACCAGCAAGCTGCGCAACGCGTGCCACGGCTATGTGGCCACGCTGGAAGCGTTCGAGCAGACGATTGCCAGGCTGGGCGTAGAATATCTCGATCTGTATCTCATTCACTGGCCGAATCCGCTGCAATACCGTACGATCTGGAAGCAGGCCACCGCGGGCACATGGAAGGCGTTCGAGGAGCTGTATAAGGCCGGGCGCATTCGTGCCATCGGCGTGAGCAACTTCTTCCCGCACCACATCGAAACGCTGATGGAAACCGCAACGATCGAGCCGATGGTCAACCAGCTCAAGCTCTGCCCCGGTATCACCCAGGATGAAACGGTGAGCTACTGCAAGGAGCACGGCATTCTCGTCGAGGCGTACAGCCCGTTCGGCACCGGCGCGATTTTCGAAGTGCCGGAGATGAAGGCGCTTGCCGAAAAATACGGCAAGTCCATCGGCCAGATCTGCCTGCGCTGGAGCCTGCAGATGGGCTTCCTGCCGCTGCCCAAGTCCGGCAACCCCAAGCGTATTGCCGAGAACACGCAGATTTTCGATTTTGAGCTTTCCGCCGGGGATGCGGCGCTCATCGCGGGCCTGAAGGGCTGCTGCGGCGAAGCGCCCGATTCGGACAACATCACCTTCTGAGGAAGAAGCATGAGAATCAAGAACAAGGCGGCGCTGACCTGCCACGGCAATATCGAGGGCCGCAGGGTTGTGACGGAACTGCTGGACGCGGGGCTCGACGCGCTCGATCCGTATTACCGCGTCAAAGCGCTGGTGCGCGTGGAAAATGGCAAAATTATCCTCAGCACCGAGGGCTTTGAAATGAAGGGCGACCCGCACGCCGGCCCCTGCGAATTCGATCTGAAGGACTATGACCGCGTGTTCGTCATCGGCGCGGCAAAGGGCGTGCAGCGCGCGGCGCTGGCGATGGAGGAGGTTCTGAACAAGGTGGGGCTGAA
>SFFS01000019.1 GCA_004557805.1 Clostridiales bacterium
GGCGCGCCAAACCACAGGCAGAAGAAATGACTGTGGCATGAACGCCGCAGAAGCGGCAAACGCCGTGCGGCGCAGGGCGCGGGAACCGATTTTTTAGCGCGAGCGCAGGAAAAAAAGAACTGAGCGGTTCGAGTTTTTCCACAGAACGCGAGTACGAAGAGCGAGAGCGCGTCAAACCACGGATGGGAAAAAAGCATTCGCACCATGAATCCCGTACTGGCGGCAAATGCCGTGCGGCGCAGGGCGCGGGAACCGATTTTTTAGCGCGAGCGCAGGGAAAAAAGAACTGAGCGGTTCGTGCTTTTTCGCAGAACGCGAGTACGAAAGGCGAAGGTGAGTCAAACCACAGGAGGGAAAAAGCATTCGCGGCATGAACGCCGCACTGGCGACAAACGCCGTGCGCCGCAAGCGCGCGGAGACATTTTTCCCGCCCTGCCGCGCTGCTTTCCGGCCGCGCTTTGCGCGGCAAAAAAATTATGATTTGTCCCCAGCAAACCTATTGCATTTCGCTGAGAAGTGTGGTAGAATTCGAAAGTCAAAGAAAGTCTATACAGACGGAAAGGCGGTGCGCCTTATGACGGACTATTACAAGGTGCTCGGCGTGCCGAAGACGGCAACGGCCGAAGAAATTAAAAAAGCATACCGCAAGCTGGCAAAGCAGTATCACCCCGATGCGAACGGCGGCGATAAGGCGGCGGAGCAGCAGTTTATCAAGATAAATCAGGCGTACGACACGCTGGGCGACGAGAAAAAGCGCAAGGAATACGATGAGATGCGCGAGAACCCGTTCGCCGGTGCGAGCGGCGCGGGCGGCAGCCCCTTCGGCGGAGGACGCAGCGGCGGCTGGAGCTATTCCGGCAACGTCAACATGGATGACCTCGGCGATCTGGGCGACCTGTTCGGCGGCATTTTCGGCCGCGGCGGGGCGCGTGGGTTCGGCGGCGCGTCGCGGGCGGCGCAATCGCTCGATCAGGAAGCGCGCTGCGAGATTCCGCCGTGGATCGCCGCGCTCGGCGGCAAAATCGACGTGCGCGTTGCCGATAAGACGCTGTCGGTGAAAATCCCGGCGGGGTCGCGCGCGGGGCAGAAGCTGCGCCTGCGCGGCCAGGGCCTTTCGGCCGGCGGCAGGACGGGCGATCTGCTGATCGAACTGGTGATCCAGAACCCCAGAACGCTTACGCCCGCGCAGCGCGAACTGTACGAAAAGCTTTCCAGAACCTGATCGAAAACGGCCCGCCGGAGAAAAACGGCGGGCCGAAAATATTTCTGATGCACGCCCGGATTGCCGGGCATACTCTTTTTGAAAGAGGTGAAGCAAAATGACGCTTGGATATTGCTATTATATTGACAGCGACGGAGTCGTGCACGATTTGCTGACCGAGAGCATCGAGGCGGAATACCGCGCCGACGAGGAACGGGAACGCGCCGCCGTTACAGGCGCGCCAGCGCGATAATTTCCATATCGATCGTGATCTCGCTCAGGCTCGAAAGATCGAGCGAGGACAGGTCGGCCGTATGCGCCATGGGCGTCATGCGCACCGCATCGGCGCGCACGGAAGCGTCCAGCGGCGCGGCATAGGTCAGCGTTTCCTGCGCAAGCATGGCGAAACGGCCGTCGCCCGCTTCGTCCAGGCGGCGGACGACGTCGCCGTTGTCGTATTCGCCCTTGCCGGTCAGCGCGCGGATCTCGCGCAGATAGCCGCTGCGCGGCAGCGCCTTTAGAAGCAGCCCGCCCGGAGCGAGCACGCGCGCGAATTCGGCGTAATGCGCGGGAGTGAAAACATCCAGCAGCGCTGTGGCGGCGCCGTCGCGCACGGGAATGCGCGTGAGATCGGCCACCAGAAACGCAATGCGGCGCGCCGTTTCGTCCTTCGGGCCGGAGGAAGCCAGCGCGATTCCCTCGCGCGAAAGATCGAACGCGACGATATCGTCGAACAGCGGAGCAAGCGAGCGTGCATAGAATCCCTCGCCGCAGCCCGCGTCCACAAGCAGCGCGCGGTTCGGCGCATGCGCCTTGCACAGCCGCGAAAGCGTCTGCACCACGGGCGCATACGCGCCGCTTTCCAGCACGCGGCGGCGGCTTTCAAACAGCGCGCGGCCGTAGACCGCGTCCTGCCGGCGGTTCGGCGCGAGGTTTACAAAGCCCTTGCGCGCGACGTCGTAGCAATGTCCGCTTTCACAGACAAGGCTGCCGTCCCGCCGGGCGAAGGCCCTGCCGCATGCGGGGCAGCGCAGCTGCGCCAGCGCGGGAAACCCGGCGGTCATTCCTGCGTACCGGCGAACGCCGCGTCGAGCGCGCCGCGCGCATAGGCGCACGTTTGCGCAAGGCGCGCCTGCCAGTCCGCGCGGCCGTCGTGCCAGAATTCGGCGACGAAGCGGCGCACGCCGTTTTCGCGCGCGCACTGCGCGCCTGTGACAAAATCAACGTGTCCCGCGCCGAAGTCCAGATCGCGGTACTGGCCGGGCAGCGTTTCCTTCAGGTGCATCGCCACGAAACGGCCGCGCCCCAGCGCGAGATCGGTGTAAACGTCGCCGCCGTACAGCTTCGCGGCGTTGGTGAGGTTGCCCAGATCGGGGTACACGCCCAGATACGGCGAATCGATCCTGCGGACGTATTCCATCGCCTTGGCGACGGTGTCCATGAACGGCGTTTCCATCGTTTCAAAGCCGAGCGTCACGCCGTACTGCGCGGCGTAATCGACGCCGCGGGCAAGCCCCTGCTCGAACAGCGCACGCGTGTCTTCGCCGCCCTGTTCGTAATAAACGTCGTAGCCGGCCAGCTGAATGACGCGCACGCCCAGATCGTCGGCCAGGCGCACGGCCTTGCGGAAGATTTCCGCGCTGCGCGCGCGGATGGATGCGTCGCGGCTGCCGAGCGGATACTTACGGTGGCCGCTGAGGCAGATGGAACGGATGGCCAGTCCCGCTTCGCTCATATCGCGCAGGAGCGCCTCGCGCTCGTCCTGCGTCCAGTCGAGCCGCGCGAGCTTTGCGTCGGTTTCATCGACGCTCATTTCGAGAAAATCATAGCCGCTCCGCTTTGCGGCGGAGAGCATCTGAAGAAACGTCATGCCGGCGGGCATGGCTTTTTCATACAGGCCAAGCTGATAGCTGCTCATTTGTTCTTTTCTCCTTTTTGCGCGTTATCGTTTGAGCGTTTTCCAAAGCGGCTTGAGCGCTTCGTTCGCGGCGAGGAAGGCCTCGTATTTGCGGCGGTATTTTTCGCTGCGGGCCGGGTCGGGCAGGTAGGTTCTGCCGGGATGCGTCATCGCGGCGGCGGCGTCCTGCAGCGTTTCAAAGCATCCTCCGGCGACGGCCGCCGTCATGGCCGCGCCCAGCGCGCCCAGCTCGCTGACCTCGACCGTTTCCACCGGCATTTCGAACACGTCGGCGAACATCTGCACCCATTTCGGGCTGTTCACCACGCCGCCGGCGAGCCGCGCGGCCTTCGCGGGCGTTTCGCGGCTGCGGTTGAGGCGGTCCACCTGCAATTTGTGGATGAAGCAGACGCACTCGTACACTGCGCGCAGCATATCCTCGCGCGTGTGCGAACCGTCCAGCCCGAGGAACGCGCCGGTGGCCTTTGCGTCGTCGCAGCCGCCGTAGAGGTAGGGCAGGAAGACGATGCGGTTATCGTCCGGCTCGCGCTCAAGCACGAGGTTCGCGGTTTCATACAGCGGAAGTCCCTTTTCCTTCGCGGCTTCGCGCAGGAAGTTGTTGACAAACCATTCGAGGTTGCTCGCCGACGTGGGCGCGCTCTCCTCGGCCAGATAATAGCCCGGCAGGCAGTAGAGCGAGTTCATCTTTACGGAATGATCGAGCACCGGCGCCTTTGCGATATATTCGTTGATCGCCCAGGTACCGGCGATGGAGGCGATATCCTCGCCGTCGACGACGTTCATGGCGATGGCGCAGGCGTCGATGTCGAACAGCCCCGCTGCCACGGGCGTGCCCTCGCGCAGTCCCGAAAGCGCCGCGGCTTCCGCCGTTACGCGGCCGCAGCAGGCGAACGAATCGGCCAGCGGAGGCAGCTTTTCGGAAATGGAAGCGTCCAGCCCGAGCAGCGTGAGAATCTGCGGATCGTATTGCCGGGTGTGCAGGTTGACAAGGTTGGAGCCGGACATATCGGTGATTTCGGCGTGCGCCTCGCCCGTGAGACGGAAGCGGATATAATCCTTTACATCGAAAATATACTGCGTGCGGGAGAGCACGTCCGGTTCATGCTCCATCAGCCAGCGCAGCAGCGCTACTGGCTGGCAGGCCATAACGCTCTGACAGGTGAGTGAGAAGAGCTTTTCGGCCGTGCCGTCGGCGTTCCAACGGTCAATGCAATCGTATGCACGGGAATCGGTGGAAACGATGCCGCGGCGCGCGGGTTTGCCGTCGAAGCCGACGAGATAAAGCCCCTTGCCGTGGCCGCTCATGGACACGCCGAGAATCTCTTCCGGCTGCACGCCGGCTCTGCGGATTGTTTCGCGCACCACGCGCGCGTTGACGAGCCAGAGCTCTTCCATATCGCGCTCGGTGAAGCCGGGCCGCGGGGTCAGAAGGCGTGTGTTTTCCTTTGCCTGCGCGATTTCGCGCCCGGAAAGATCAAATAATACCGCCTTGGAGCTGGTGCCGCCATTGTCAATGCCTAGAACGTATTTCGACATTCTGCTGCGCCTCGTTTCATGCTTTTTCAGATTTTATTATAGCAAAACGCGCCGATGGGCGCAAGGCTTGCAGCAATCGGCTTGCGCATGCGCCCGCCATATGGTATAAAGAAGAAAAAAGCATACGAAGCGGGGGAGAGCACGTTGAAACGGAAAAGAAAGCCGTTGTTTGCCAACGTTTCTGTCAAGGTGACGCTGGGGTTCCTGTTCGCCATTGTGGCGATCATCCCCATGCTCTCCATCGGCTATATATCAATGCACACGTTTTCAAACACGGTGCTGGAAAGAAGCGTGCAGCAGAGCCTGAGCCGGCTGGAGCTGGTGGAATACAGGACGATCGATAAAATCCGCGAGAAGCACCGCAGCACGCTTCTGGCCGCGTTCGATGAAAACATGCGGGCCTACTTCGAAGCGGATGCATCCCGGCTGCCGGGCAGCCGCAGCATCGTTGAAAACGAGACGCGCAAGCAGCTGATCGGGCTGTTCAACAGTCAGGAGGACGCGGCGGTGAAGCTCGTCTCGCTCGACGGGACGCGCACGGTGATGAAGGACGTGACGCACAGCGGCGTGCGCGCGTTCGCCTCGCAGGAGGAGCTGACCAGCCTTTCGCAGTTCCGCCTGTTCGATCATTGGGGCGCGCCCACGCGCATCGGCGGCGAAGCCGTGCTGCCGTATGAGCGCATTGTGCTCGATCTGGAGAACTGGCCCGCGGCCATGCTGATCGTCTATGTGAAGGAAACGCTTCTTTATAACCTGTACAGCGGCTATCTCGGGCCGGAAACGGGCGCGTTCTATATCGTCAACGGCGCGGGACAGATCGTTTCCGCTTCGGACCGGGATGCGTTTGGCGGCGATATCGCCGCCATTGGGCTGACGACCGGCGCGCTTTCGCAGGAGAGCGGCTATCTGCGCGCGGGAGACGACACATACGCTTATCGCGCCAACCCGCAGCGCGGGCTGTATTTCATCGAAGAGATTCCGCACAGCGTCATCACCTCCGGCACGCGGGAGATTCTCAAATCGATGCTCTATGTGATGCTCGTCAGCCTGGCGGCGTGCGTCCTGCTCGGCTCGCTTATGGCGCGCTCGTTCACGCAGCCGCTTTACCGGCTTATCGGCCGCATCCAGCCGCACGACCCGTCCGGCGCGGAACCGATTTCCAGCCGAAACGAAATCGCCATCCTTTCCGACCGGTACGACCGTATCGTCGACCGGCTGAACACGCTCATTGCCGAATATTATGAAGAGCAGCGCAAGAAGAAAGAAGCCGAAATCCGCGCGCTCGAATTCCAGATTAACCCGCACTTCCTCTATAATACGCTCTCCACGATCGTCTGGCTGATCGAGGCGAACGAGGGAAAGGAAGCCATCCGCATCACCAAGGAGCTGGCGGCGTTCTTCCGCATCAGCGTCAGCAAGGGGAGCGAGTCGATCCGCATTGCGGAGGAGGTGCGCCATGTGATGCTGTATACCGACATCCAGAGCGCGCGCTATGAAGGGATTGATTTCGCCGCGCAGGTGCCCGGCGAGCTGCTCGATTATTATACGCCCAAGCTGATCCTGCAGCCACTGGTGGAAAACGCGATCATCCATGCGCTGCAAAAGAGCGAGGAGAAGCGCTGCCGCATCCGGGTGCGCGCGTTTGAAGATGCGGACGATATTGTTTTTGAGGTGAGCGACGACGGCGCAAGCGCCACGGAGGAGACGATCGCCGGGATGAACGAATTCCTGCGCAGCCGCCGCGAGACGGGCGACAGGCGCTACGGCATCGGCATTTCCAACGTACACGACCGCGTGGCGATGCGCTTCGGCGAAGGCTACGGCCTGAGCTACCGCCGTGAAAACGGTCTGACCGTCGCCAGCGTGCGCATTCGCAAGCAGAAGGGAGCGGAAACGGATGTATAAGCTGCTGGTCGTCGATGATGAAAAGCGCATCCGCGAGGGGATGGCCGCCGCAGTGCGCGCGGCCGGGCAGTTTGAGGCATATACGGCCGACAGCGGAAAAGCAGCGCTTGCGCTGCTGAAACGGCAGCCCATGGACGCGATGCTGCTGGATATTTCCATGCCCGATATGAACGGCCTGGAGCTGCTGCGCGCGCTGAAGGATACGGACGCGCTGCCGCTGACGGTCGTCATCAGCGGCTACGAGCAGTTCGACTATGCGCGCGAGGCGATGTGCTGCGGCGCGATCGACTACCTGCTCAAGCCTGTCGATGCGGAGGATCTGGCCGCGCTGTGCGCGCGCCTGGCGGAGCGGATCGTCCGGGCGAAGGCGCGCAGGGAGCATGAATCGCAGCTGCAGACCTACGTGCAGGAGCACCGCAGCGACATCCGGCAGAAGCTGCTGACGGATATTCTCGACGGGCGGATCGACCGCGGCATGCTCGGCAGCATCCGCAGCGTATACGGAATCGACCTGCGCGGCGAATGGTTCTGCGCAGCCGTAATTCTGCTGCGCCGGCGCGACGCGGACGTGGCGGAAATGGAATTTCAGGTGGCGCTGCGCCGGTTTGAAATCGCGCTGGACGCGCTTTTGCAGCAGTCGCGCGCTTTCTGCGTGAACGTGTTCAATATGGAAAACGCGCGCTATATCCTGCTGATGAACGGGGGAGCCGCGCCGCCGGCCGGCGAAGTGGACGCGCTGTTGAACGCCGCGCTGGCGGAGTGCGCCGCCATTCCGGAGGTGCGCGCATATATCGGAAAGGGCGGCCCTGCGGATGCGTACGAGCAGCTTTCCGTCTCCTACGCGCAGGCGAATCAGGCGCTTTATTTCCGTTCCACCTTCGGGCCCGGCGTGGTGTACGATATTTCCGATTATCAGCATAACGCCGCGCAGGCGGCCGCCGCGCTGATGCTCGACGAAATCGAAGAGCTGGCGCGCAAGGGGCGCTATGAGCAGGCGGCGGAACGCACGGAGCGGCTGTTTGAAACGCTGCGCGAAAACCTGCGCGCGTTTTCTTCCGCGCAGCTGCGCTATTTTCTTCTGCGCAGCCGCATGACGCTTCCGATGATCCTTCTGCGCAGCGGCATGGAGTTCACCGATGAAATGCTGCTGGAGGGCATCCGCATGCGCGGCCCCGTCGGCGAGCGCGAACTGCGCCGCGCGCGCGATTATACGCTGCAAATGCTGCGCGCCATCCGCCCGCAGGTTGCCGAAACCAACTCCTCCCGCCAGCGGGAGACGGCCGCGCAGCTGCGCGCCTATGTCGACGAACACTATGCCGACAACGATCTGAGCGTGAGCGGCATGTCCGGTCGGTTCGGCTACAGCGCGAATTACCTGGGGAACCTGTTCAAAAACGCCTATTCCGTCTCCATCAACGATTATATCAACCAGCGGCGCGTGCGGCAGGCGCAGCGGCTCATCGACGAGACGGCGCTGCACATTTACGAAATCGCATTCCGCGTGGGCTTCAGCGATCAGAACTACTTCAGCCGAATTTTTAAGAAGTACACCGGGCTTTCGCCGCGTGAATATCGAGACGATTCGTTGCTGAGAGCTATAAATTCTGATAAAAAGTTGTGATTTTTCTCTGTTTTTTCGAGATAACTCCATTCTTTTTTTGCTCCCGCCCCCCTATAATGGAAAAAAAGGCTATCGGCGGGAGTGAATGCTATGTCGCGACAACAGGCCCCGTTCCTGCGCCTGACGAACGTTTCCAAAACGTTCCCCGGCGTGAACGCGCTGACCAATATCAACTTCGACGTGCGCCCCGGCGAGGTTCACGGATTGATCGGCGAAAACGGCGCGGGCAAATCTACGCTCATCAAGGTGCTTGCAGGCGTCTATCAGCCGGACCCCGGCGCGGAGATCGAAATCGAGGGCGAGAAGGTGACGGCGCTTACGCCGACGGAATCAATGCGGCGCGGCGTGATGGTCATCTATCAGGATTTTTCGCTTTTTCCCACGCTCAGCGTAAAAGAGAATATCGCCTTCAGCCAGCAGATTGAAAAGCGGCGCAGGCTCATCGACTGGAAGGCCATGGAGGAGACGAGCCGCAGGGCCCTTTCGACGCTCGGCGTCGAAATCGATCTGAACGCCCGGCTCAGCTCTCTTTCTACGGCCCGTCAGCAGCTGGTCGCCATCGCGCGCGCGCTGGTGTACGACGCAAAGCTGCTGGTGATGGACGAACCGACGAGCGCGCTCTCCTCCGGCGAGGTGGAGCATCTTTTCCGCGTCGTAAACGAACTCAAGGCGCGCGGAATGGCCATTATCTTCATCAGCCACAAGCTGGACGAGCTTTTCAAAATTACCGACCGGATGACCGTCCTGCGCGACGGCCACTACATCGGCACGCGCATTTCGAGCGAAACCGACACAAACGAAATCATCACCATGATGGTGGGACGCGAAATCAAGGAGCAGCATCTGGCCGGCAAGAATATCGGCGAGACGGTGCTCGAGGTGAAAAACATCTCCAAGCGCGGCAACTATCAGGATGTTTCCTTCAGCGTGCGGCGCGGCGAGGTGCTGGGCATTACGGGCCTTGTGGGCGCGGGACGCACGGAAACGGTGCGCGCGCTGTTTGGCCTGAACCCGCCCGACAGCGGCGAAATTCTGCTCGAGGGCAGGAAGATCGCGCCCAAATCGCCCGCGCAGGCGCAGGCGCTGGGCATTGCGTACGTGCCCGAAAGCCGCCAGACGGAGGGTCTCGTTTTGCAGCAGGATTCGGAGAGCAACCTGACGCTATCCATCCTCCGGCGTTTTGTCAGGAACGGACTGATCCGCTTCGGTGAACGCCGGAAAAAGGCCGTGGAGCTTATCGAACAGCTGAACGTCAAGCCAGCGTATCCCCATATGCAGGTGGATAAGTTTTCCGGCGGCAACCAGCAGAAGATCGTCGTGGCAAAGTGGCTGGCGACGAACCCGAAGGTGCTCATCGTCGACGAGCCGACCAACGGTATCGACGTGGGCGCGAAAACCGAAATTCATCATCTGCTGCGCGAGCTGGCCGACGAAGGCATGGCGGTTATCATGGTTTCTTCCGAGCTTCCGGAAATTCTGTCCATTTCCGACCGCGTGCTGGTGATGCGGCGCGGCCGCATCAACGGCGAGTTCAATGCGGACGGGCTGAGCCAGGAGCAGATCATGGAAAAAGCCGTGCTGGCGTCCGGCGAAAAGGAGGCGTGAGCATGAAAGAGAAACTGACGCGCGCCCTGCGCAATAAAGAAGCCTCCGTGCTGATTATCCTCATTGCGGTGATGATTATCGCCACGATCTTCAACCCGAAATTCCTTTCCTTTGTCAACATGATGGACGTGCTCAAATCCAACTCGGTGCTGGGCATCTGCGCGCTGGGCATGCTGCTGATTATCCTCACCGGCGGCATCGACGCGTCGGTGTGTGGCTGCCTTGCGCTGGTGACGGTCTTGACGGGCCAGCTGGCCAAGACGACGGGGTTTGACAATATCCCGCTGCTGTACGTGATGGGCGTGGCCATCGGCGGCGTAGTCGGCATGGCGAACGGGCTGCTGGTATCGTATCTGGAATTGCCGCCCATCATCGCAACCCTCGGCGTGAACTCGGTCATCATGGGCTTCATCAAATACTACACGAACGGAACCTGGATCAACAACCTGCCTGCGAAGATCGGCAATTTCGGCCTGTACAAGTTCTTCGCCTATACCGACGCGGCGGGGTCTGTGATCGGTCTGCCGGTGCAGCTGGCGCTGTATGCGCTGATGTGCCTGCTGACGTGGTTTCTGCTCAAGCGCACCATGCTGGGGCGTTCCATCATGGCAATGGGCGGCAATCCGGTTTCCGCTGCGCGCATCGGCCTGAAAACGAAGCGGCTCACCACGTTTGCCTACGCGTTCGCGGGCATGATGTACGGCTTCGCCGGGATCACCTATACGGGCATTATGAAGTGCGTCGACCCGAACGCGTTCCTCGGCTTTGAAATGGACGTGATCGGGGCGGTCGTCCTCGGCGGCGCGCTGATGACGGGCGGACAGGGCTCGGTGCTCGGCACGTTCCTGGGAATGCTGCTGTTCGCGTTCATCTCCAACGGGCTGACGCTGGCGCGCATTTCGACCTACTGGCAGTCGATCATCGTGGGCGTAATCATCCTGCTGGCCGTCAGCTTCGATATGTTCAAGCTGCACCGCGAGGAGCGCCTCCAGACGAAAGTGGACATTGAAGCGAAGGAGGCGGCCGCTGAATGAAAGAGCATTTCAGGCGCAACGCGCAGCAATACCGGCTTCTGGCGCTGCTGGCCATTCTGCTTGCGGTGATGGGATTCCTCGCGCCCGGCAAGTTCCTGACGGTTCGCAATTTCAAAAACATGGGCTTCCAAATGGCTGAATTCGGCATATTGGCCATCGGCATGAGCGTAGTCATCATGACGGGCGGCATCAACCTGTCCATCGTCAACAGCGCCATGCTGGCCTCGATCATCGCCTCTTATGTGATGAAAACGCTCTATAACGGCGGCGCGGGCATGGCGGAGGTGCCGTGCATCCTCATCGGCATCGTGCTGACGTTCGCGGTGGCGGCGCTGTGCGGCGCGTTCAACGGGTTCTTCGTGGCGTATGTGGGTGTGCTGCCCATTCTCGTCACGCTCGGGTCGCAGACGGTGTTCGACGGCATCGCGCTGAATATCACGCGCGGCTCGTCGGTTTCCGGGTTCCCCAAGCTGTTCCAGCGCATCGGCGCGGGCACGCTGGGCCAGGTGCCGTATACGGTGCTGATCTATCTTGCGGTCATCGTCGTATCCTATCTGATGGTGGAGCGCAGCCGCTGGGGCATCAGCGTGTACATGGTAGGCGGCAACGAAAAGGCCACGCGCTTCAGCGGCATCGATACGAAAAAAACGCTGATGGGCGTATATATCTTCTCGGCCGTGCTCTCCGGCGCGGCGGGCATTCTGATGACCAGCCGCTACAACAGCGCGCGCGCCGACTACGGCTCCAGCTACACCATGCAGGCCGTGGCGGCTACGGTGCTCGGCGGCACGTCGATCAACGGCGGCAGCGGCCACGTGCTGGGCACGGTGATCGCCGTGGCGATTATCCAGGTGGTGTCGTCGGGGTTCAACATCCTCAAGATCAACCGCAACTTCACCGATATCGCTACGGGGCTCATTCTCGTGGGCGTGCTGGCCGTCAATCATTTCGTCGGACTGGAAAAGAAGACGAAGCGGAAATAAGGGCGGCTGGCGCCGCAAAAAAAAGCGCCGCGCAAGCGGCCTGAAAAACGACTGCGGAGGGAAGCGTTCGGGCAGACCGCTCCCTGCAGAATATAGAAAAAGAGGTGATCGTTATGAAGAAGATCCTTTCTCTGATCGTCGCGCTGGCCATGGTGCTGAGCTGCACCGCTGCTCTGGCCGAGGATATGACCGTGGTTGTCATGCCGAAACTCGTCGGCATCCCGTACTTCAATGCTTCCGAGACCGGCGCGCTGGCCGCGGGCGAAGAGCTGGGCATCAACGTCATTTACACCGGCCCCACCACCGGCGACGCCGCCCTGCAGGTACAGATGATCGAAGACCTGCTCATCGACGGCATCGATGCGCTGGCCATCGCCCCTAACGATCCGGACTCCGTCTCCCCCGCGCTTCAGAAGTGCCAGGCGGACGGCGTGCTTGTGATGGACTGGGATACCACCGCCAATGGCGACGACGTAACCTACTCCATCCAGCAGATCGATAACAAGGTGCTGGGCGAAATGCTGTTCGACCTGCTCGTCGAAGCCATGGGCACCGACGAGGGCGAATACGCCATCGTGACCGGCTACCTGACCGCCGCCAACCTCAACACCTGGATCGATTTCGGCAAGGCCTACGCCGCTGAAAAATATCCGAACCTCACGCTCGTGACCGACCCGGTGCCGTCCGATGAATCCGCGCAGGAAGCCTACACGCAGACCATGGCGCTCATCGCCGCGTATCCGAACCTCAAGGGCATCATCGGCTACTCCACGCCTGGCCCGATCGGCGCCGCGATGGCCGTGCAGGAAAAGGGCCTTCAGGATCAGATCGCCGTTGTCGGCACCTCCATGCCCACCGACTCTGCGCCCTACCTCAAGGACGGCTCGCTCGACTTCGGCGTGCTGTGGGATCCGGCGCAGCTGGGCAAACTGGCCGTCTATGTCGCCTACCTGACCATCACCGGCCAGACCGTTGAAGGCTACGAAGTGCCCGGCGTCGGCCCGATCCACATCAACGAAGACGGCAAGACCATCATCATGGCCGATCCGTCCGTCTGGACCGCCGAGAACGTTGACAACTACAACTTCTGATTCTTCTTTCCAATCTCCATCCTTATAAAGATCCCCCCGTGCGGCTCCTGCCCGGCCGCACGGGGGGATTGCTTTTTCAGGCTTTTTTACAGGTTGCTCAGTCGTCCATATGGAACGCCTTGCGGATGGCGAGCACCTCGTCCTGCGTGATTTTGACCAGCGGGCCGATGTCGCGCGCGGCGATCAGCGCCTTGGCGCTGTATTCCAGCACTTCCAGACGGTCGAACGCGTTGAGCAGCGTCTTGCCGGCGACCATCACGCACTCGTTATCGACGAGCACCACGGGCGTGCCCTTGCCGAACACGGCGGCCGTGCCTTCGATATCGGTCGTGGCGGCCATGAACGGCACGCGCTTGACGTCCTCGAGCATCAGGTAGCTTTCCGGGATCAGGCGGGAATCGAACTGCGCGTCGGTCACGGCGAAGGCCATGATCGCGGGCGCATGCGCCAGCATGACGGAGCCGATTTCCGGATGCATCTCGTAAATCTTCTGGTGCAGAAGCACGCTGCGGCTGGGGCGCTTGCCCTGCTCGCACATGCCGCCCTTGATGTGCACGATGTCCTCAGGCTCGAGGTATTTGCGGTCTTTGTTGTAGGGCGTGATGAGGAAGGAGCCGTCCTCCAGGCGCACGGAGAACGTGCCCTGCGTGGAGGTGAACAGCCGCTGATCGTAGGCGCGGTGAATGAGCTTGCACATATCGCGGCGGGCGGCGCGCTCTTCGCTGGTGTAATATTTGGGGATAAATTCGTCCATCAGCGGATGGCGGCGGGCGGCGCTTTGCTCGATCTGCTCCGCAGTGAGCGGATGCAGCGTGCCGAGCTTCTGCGCGTCGATTTGCAGCCGGCCGCAGAAGTCGAGCGTTTCAAACGCCATGAACGCGGAGAACAGATCCTTCGCGCCGATGACGCAGCCGTGGTTTTCCATCATCACGGTGCTGTAGCCTTCGGCGAAGCGCTTGGCGATGTTGCGGCCGAGCTGTTCGCTGCCGGGTACGTCGTAATCGGCCATGACGACCTTGCCGCACACCTGCGACAGATCGGGCACGAGGTTTTCGGCGGGCAGCACGCGCGCCACGCTGAAAGCTACCAGCGTCGGCGGATGGGCGTGCAGGATGGCCTTGAGGTCGGGGCGGATTTTATAAATATCGAGGTGGAATGGCAGCTCGACCGACGGCTTGTGCGGGCCGATCACCGTGCCGTCGGGCTTGACGCAGCAGATGTCCTGACGGGTGAGCGAGCCCTTGTCGATGCCGCTGGGCGTAATCCACACGTCGCCGTTTTCGTCGCGGATGGAAAGGTTGCCGCCCGAAGTGGTCGTCATGCCGTATTCATAGATGCGCTGCATGATCATTACCAGCTGATCGGCGGGATGCAGAAGATCAAATCGCATAAAAACACCTCCAAATTTATCCGTTTCATGCTTCTTCTCAACTGAAAGATTATAAGCCAAACGCCGGCGAATTGCAAGGGATTGACAAAAGTTTATCAGGCGATTTGCGGCGCATTGCGCCGCCGGAAAAACGCCGCCGCCCGTTCTGCCTCCCGCCTGTCCGCGCATACGCTGGGGTACGGGGGAGTGATGCGTGTGCGGCTGGGCGTGGCGTTCGAGGGCGGAGGAACGCGCTGCGCGGCGGAATTCGGCGTTCTGCGCGCGCTGGAAAAGGCGGGCGTCGAGGTTTACGCGTTTGCGGGATGCGGCGCGGGCGCGGCTGCGGCGGCTGCGGGTGCGTGCGGGCTTGCGCCGGAGATGTGTCTGACGCGGCTGCGCAGATGCGTGCGGCTGGGGAACGTGCGGGAGCGCGCGCTCCGTTCCGCGCTGTGCGACTGTTTCGGTTACGGCGAGATATACGGCCGCGGGCGGCTGGCCGTTCCGGCGTTCGATCTGGGAACGGGCGGCGCGCGCGTCTATGCGTCGATGTTCCCGGTGCGGCCGGACCCGCATCCGTGGAGCCGTCAGGCGCGGCTGAGCGGCGCGCTGCTGGCGGCGATGGCCGTGCCGGGCGTGCTGCGGCCGGTGGAGCTTGGCGGACGCAGGCTTGCGGGCGGCGGCATGCTGCGCGCGCTGCTTCCGCAGCTGCTGCTGGCGCTGGGAGCGGACCGCGTGCTGTGCGTGCGCGTTGCGGGCGGGGAAGGAAACCGCGCGGAGCGCGGAAAAAGCGCGCAGGCCGTTCGCGCCGGGGCGCTGTTTTCGCCGGAACCGGCCTGCGCCGATTGGACGCTTGCATTGGAAAACAAATGCGCGTCTGCCGGCGTGCTCGATGCGCACGGGACGGACGCGCTGTTTGAAGCGGGATATAACGCGGCGGCTTCGACGCTGCCCGCGCTGTGCAGGCAGCGGCCCGCGCCGATTGGCAAAATCCTTCGGTTTCCGGGCACGCAGGTCAAAGAAGGCAACTGATGCCCGCCTGCACGAAGCCCATCACGCAGCCCAGCAGCGCGCCGAGCCAGACGATGGCGCGCAGCTCCTTTTTCATGACGGCCATAATCATCTCTTCCAGTCCGGCCATGGTAATGGCGTTGAGCTTATCTTCCACCACGCCGCCCAGGTTAATCATTTGCAGAATGCCGGCAAGCTGCGTTTTTACGATTTTTTCATATTCCTTCAGCAGCGCGCCGCGCACGGCGTCGAGCGGCAGCGGCTCGGCCAGCTGGTTGAGCGGCTTGGACATTGTATCGCGAATGGTTTCGCCGATGAGCTGATCGAGCAGATCGGGGCCGCGCGTTTCCATCGCCTCGCGAATGGCCTGCGCGAGTTTTGCCTGATATTGCGCGGCGCGCTTATCGTCGAGCAGCAGCGCCTTGAGCATGCCCATCGAGGAGCCGAGCCGCTGTGACACCTCGGCCATGACGAGCTCCGCCAGCTGGTTTTCCAGTCCGCTGTCCAGCAGCTTTTGCAGAATAAACTCCCGCGCCGTTACGCACGCGCGGTTTTCCAGCGTGGCCACATGCTCCGCGCCCAGCAGGTCGGAAAGCAGCACGCGGGGACAGTTTTCTTCGGCGCGTAGGCGCGCGATCGCCGCATCCGCGGCCGCGCCCAGCTGCTCCATCATGCGCGGGGAAAGCAGCGCGTTTTCGAGCACCTCGGCGCTGAGCAGCTCTGAATCGAGCACCTCGCGGATCGCATGCGCGATGCGGCCGCGTTCCTTTGCAATCAGGCCGGGCGTGAACGGCACGCGGCGGCCGAAAATCCGTTTCTCCTCATAGGGGCGAAGAAGCATCCGCACCGCGACGTCGTTCGTCACGTAGCCGATAACCGCGCCCGCGGCGGGGCTGATGATCCAGCTCCAGTTAAAGCCTCCCGGCATGGAACGCCCTCCTCGTATCAATATGATTTGACCATTTTAGACCTTCCTGCGTTTTTTGTCAAGACGGCAGGATTCCGCGCGTTCGAGGGGGAAAATATAATGCCATTCTCTGCACGAGGGAGGCGCTCCTGCGTGGATTATTTCGATATTATCGGTCCGGTGATGATCGGACCGTCGTCGTCGCATACGGCGGGCGCGGCGCGCATTGGGCGCGTGGCGCGCGATTTGCTGGGCGAAACGCCGGTGCGGGCGGACATCGGGCTGTACGGCTCGTTTGAAAAGACGTATCAGGGTCACGGAACCGACCGTGCCGTCGTGGGCGGGCTGATGGGCATGAACGTGGACGACCCGCGCCTGCGCAGCGCGCTGCGGCTTGCGAAGGAGGCGGGGATGGAGGTAGCGTTCCGGCCCGTGCCCCTGCGCGGAGCGCATCCGAACACCATCGTGCTGCAAATCGCCGGCAATAGCGGCCGCACGCTGACCGTGCGCGCGGCGAGCGTGGGCGGCGGGCGCGTGATGATTCAGGAGCTGAACGGCATGGAGGTCAACTTCTCCGGCGAGGCGGATACGCTGATCATCCGCCATCTGGACGCGCCGGGCGCGATTGCGCGTGTGACGCATGTGCTGGCCGAGGCGCAGATCAACATCGCCACGATGCGCGTTTTCCGCAAGAAGGCGGGCGGCGAGGCGATCATGGCGCTGGAGCTGGACAAGCTGCCCGAAGCGGAAATCGTGACGGCGCTCAAGGATTTGCGGGGCATTTCCGATGTGACGCTTTTGAAAAAGAGGTAAACGCCATGTTTGGAACGATGAAAGAGCTTGTGGAGGCTGCGGGGAGCGGAACGATTGCCGACGCGGCAAAAAGGGAACAGGCAGGCGGAAATATTGCTGAAATTCCGGCGCAGGTGGAGCGCATGGGCCGCGCGCTGGAGGTGATGCGCGCCTCGAGCGAGGAGGGCGCGCAGCCGGATCTGCGCTCGATGTCCGGGCTGACGGGCGGCGGCGCGAGCAAGCTGTTCGCGCATGCCGGCAGGGCCGCAAGCGGCCCCGTGATGGGCCGAGCCATTGCGCGCGCGCTGGCGGTGGCCGAGTGCAACGCGTGTATGGGCAAAATCGTGGCTGCGCCGACGGCCGGCGCGTGCGGCATTCTGCCCGCGGCGCTTCTGACGATGCAGGAAACCCGCGGCTATTCGGACGAAGAACTGACGGACGCGCTGTTCACGGCGGCGGCTGTCGGCGCGGTGATCGCGGCGCGGGCGAGCATCGCGGGCGCGGAAGGCGGCTGCCAGGCCGAATGCGGCACGGCCTCGGCAATGGCGGCGGCGGCCGTGTGCGAGCTGGAGGGCGCTTCGGCGCAGACGGCTGTGGACGCGGCGGCGTTCGCGCTGATGGCCTCGATGGGCCTCGTGTGCGATCCGGTGCGCGGGCTGGTCGAAGTGCCGTGCGTATACCGCAACGTGTCGGGCGTGGCCAACGCGCTGACGGCGGCCGATCTGGCGCTGAGCGGCATCGAATGCCCGCTCGAGGCGGACGATGTGGTGGATGCGATGAAAGCCGTGGGCGACGCGATGCCCGCGTCGCTGCGCGAAACGGGAGAGGGCGGCTGCGCGGCCTGCCGGGTGAGAGAACGATGAAGGCTTTATGGAAAAGAATCATGGCCAATCGGTACTGGCCGTATGCGCTGTATCTGCCGGCGTACCTGCTGGCGTTTTGGGTGATCGAGCGGTTTATGCCGGCGGACCGGGTATACTGGCCGAGCTGGATTCCGCTGGACGACAAGATTCCGTTCCGCGCGGGGTTTGTGTATTTCTATGTGATGTGGTTTCCGTATCTGGTTGTGCCGGGCGTGTTCTGGCTGCTGAACGAGCCGGAGACGTTCCGGCGGTACATGCTGTCCATCGCGCTGGGATTTACCTTCGCGGTAATCGTATGCGTCGTGTTTCCCAACTGCCAGAACATGCGGCCCGACCCGGTGCCGGGCAAAGGGCTGGCGCCGGCCATCGTGCGCATGCTGTACGCGGCCGACACGAACACGAACGTGCTGCCGAGCGTGCATGTGATCGGCGCGGCGGTGATGGCGTATGCGTGCGCGTACAGCCCGGCGGTGCGGCGGCACGGATGGATGCTGCCGTGCGTGATCGTGCTGGCGGTGATGATTACGCTTTCGACGCTGTTTATCAAGCAGCATTCTGCGCTCGACGTGATTACGGCGCTGATCGTGTGCGTGCCGCTGTGGTTTGCGGTGTATGGAAGACGCGGCATTCCTGCGCTGCGCGACGCAAAACGGGCGAAGTGACGGCTGCTTTTTGCCGCGCAGGGCGCGGCTGAGAGAACGGCGGCGCGCTGCGCCTCCCACTTTGGGCTTTACATTGGGAAATCGAAAATGTATAATGAGACGAACATAGATAAGGAGGTGCTGACATGAAGGTCATTCTGTTGGCCGATGTGAAGGGTACCGGCAAAAAAGAAGAAATCGTCAATGTTTCCGACGGATATGCGCGCAACTTCCTGCTGCCGCGCAAGCTGGCTCGCGAGGCCACCGCGGAGGCGATGAACGCCGTCACGCGCGCGCGCGCCGCCGAAGAACACCGCGAGGCCGAGAACCGCAAAAAGGCGGCGAAGGTCGCCGAGGGGCTGCGCGGAAAGACCATCCGCATGGTTGCCCGCTGCGGCGAGAAGGGCCGGCTGTACGGCTCCATCACCGGGCAGGAAATCGCCGAGGCGCTTGAGAAGCAGTATCATGTAACCGTTGACAAGCGCAAGATCGATCTTTCCGACGCCATCCGCGCGACGGGCGAATATGGCGCTTCGGTTTGGCTTTACGCCGGAATTTCCGCGCCGATGCGCGTGATTGTGGAAGCGGAGTAACATGCAGACAGCCATCCCCCCAAACAACCAGGACGCCGAGCGGAGCGTGCTCGGCGCGATGCTGCAGGATCAGGAAGCGGCGCTTCTGGCGCTGGAGCTTCTTGTGCCGGAGGCGTTCTATGCCCCTGCGCACAAGGAGATTTTCGATGCGATTACGGCGCTTCAGCGCCTTGGAAGGCGCGCCGACCTGATCACTGTGGACGAAGAGCTTTCCCGCCGCGGAACGCTCGAGGGCGTTGGGGGGACGGAGTATCTTATCAACCTCACGCAGTATGTTCCCACGGTTTCCAACGTGCGCGCGTATATCGATATCGTCGATGAAAAATACACGCTGCGCCGTCTGATCGAAGCGTCGGACGAAATCCGCACCGATTGCTACGGCATCGATACGGTGCCGGAGGTGCTTTCGCGCGCGGAAAAAGCGGTGTTCGACATTTCGATGAAGCGCGGCGGGTCGGATACGCTCGTACCCATCTGCGACGTGATGACGAACACCTATGCGCAGATCGAGGAGCTTGCGAGGCTCAAAGGCCGCGTCAGCGGCGTGCCGACGGGATATCACGAGCTGGACAACCTGCTTACGGGCATGCACGGCGGCGAATTGATCCTCATCGGCGCGCGCCCGTCGATGGGCAAAACCAGCTTCGCTATCAACCTTGCGCAATATGCGGCCGTGAAGGCGGACAAGACGGTCGCGGTGTTCTCGCTGGAAATGCCGCGCGAGCAGATTGCGATGCGCATGCTCTGTACGGAAGCGAGCGTGGACATGCAGTCGGTGCGCCGCGGACTTGTCGACGACGAGGGCTGGATGCGGCTGACGGACGCTCTGGGGCCGCTTGCGGCCTGCCATCTGTATTTGGATGATACGGCCGGGCTTTCGCCCGCGCAGCTACGCAGCCGCTGCCGCCGCCTGATGGCCGAGCATGGGCTGGATCTGATCGTGATCGACTATTTGCAGCTGATGGCCGCCGACGGCCGGCATGACAACCGCCAACAGGAGGTTAGCGAGATTTCGCGTACGCTCAAGCTGATCGCGCTGGAACTGAAGGTGCCGCTGATTGCGTGCGCCCAGCTTTCGCGCGCCAACGCCCAGCGCCAGGATAAGCGCCCCATGCTGAGCGACCTGCGCGATTCCGGTTCGATTGAGCAGGACGCGGACGTCGTCATGTTCCTGCACCGCGAAGACTATTACAACCCCGACACGCCTGACAAGAACGTGGCGGAAGTGATCGTGCAGAAGCAGAGAAACGGCCCGCTCGGCACGGTAAAGCTGGCGTGGCTGAGCCAGTATACGCGTTTCGCGGATCTGAGCTACCATAATCCAGGATAAAATTGAAAAAAGTGCGCTTTTCGCGAAATTGGGGGTTGCAATTTCTGCGAGGATCGTATATAATATCTTTCGTTGCCGATGCTGATATAGCTCAGTCGGTAGAGCGCATCCTTGGTAAGGATGAGGTCGCCAGTTCGAATCTGGCTATCAGCTCTGCAAGGCCGTCAGAAATGACGGTCTTTTTGTTGCGTTTGATGAAAAATTGCAGGAATTGCACCCCGCTTTTGCATTATCGGCAAGCTCTCTGATGAAAAATGGACTTTTGTCAATAAATCTGTCAAATTTTCTTGCGGGGGGAGTGCCCGGAAAGCCTTATGGAATAAGGAATTTTCGCATTGCTCATTGCCGCGTCTCGGAACTTGACGTAGTGCTTTTCCGTTACGGTTGTGTTTGCATGACCCAGCATTTTCACAATGCCGTCCATCGGCATTCCGTGTTCATGCTTATATTGCTGATAGCCGATCG
Source organism: Clostridiales bacterium (assembly GCA_004557805.1). Classification (GTDB taxonomy): domain Bacteria; phylum Bacillota; class Clostridia; order Christensenellales; family Aristaeellaceae; genus Aphodomonas. The sequence goes on from SFFS01000019.1 coordinate 20,863, forward strand.
GGCATAACCGCTGAAAGGAAAAATCCCGCGTGCGCGGTCTTCCAGCATACCCCAAAGCCGCTTTGACAATCCGGCGGCAGGGAAAGCAGACGCCTCGCAGAATCACACCGAACCCGCCGCATGTATCGCTGGGCTCGGCTTTCTCCGCACGTTCCATGGCGCGCGCTTTACCCCCTCAGCATGACTTGCGCCAGGAACACGCCGTCGCGATAGGTAAAGGTGCTTGCGCCGCCAGTCTTCTCCGCGATGCGGCGAACGGATTGGACGCCTATGCCGCGTCCTTTTCGCTTTGTGGATTGGAGTACGCCGTTTTTTTCGTGGATTTCGCCGTCGAAGGCGTTTTCTGCCTGAATCAGCAGCAGCCGTCCGGAATGCATGTAAGCCTGCACGCCGATCCGCCGCCGCGCCGGTTCTGTCCGCAGGCTGGCCTCCAGCGCGTTTTCCAGCAGATTCGACAGCACGAGGCACATATCGATCTCATCCACGCAGAGCTGCGCGGGCAGGTCGGCCTGCACCTGAAAGGGAATATTCTCCCGCCGCGCCAGCACGCAGTAATAGCCGATCACGCTGTCGGCAGCGCGGTTTTCGCAGAATTTCATATCCATGCCGGGGAGACGCTTCACCGCCCCGGTCAGATATTCTTGGATTTTGTTCAGGTCGCCCGCCGCCGCCAGCGCGGAAATCTGGTTGAAATGATGCCGCATATCGTGACGCGCCTGCCGCGCATCCTCGATGGCGGTTTTGAGGTTCTCGTAGCGTTCCCGCTGCATGGAAAGAAAGTGATTTTCCTGCTGCAATTTGGCGTTGTGGTTGAGGCTGTTGGCCATCATCAGGAAAACGACGTCGAACCAGAGCAGCAGGAGCAGGAGCGCGATACTGATGATAAAATATCCCTGCAGCACCCGGCCGGTATACAGCGTTTCGCGCCGCTGCGGAATCATGAACAAATTCAGCGCAATAAATGCAAGCGGAAGAATCCAGAACATATACCAGGTCTGGGCAAAGTTTTCATCCTCGATCATCTTCCGCACGATGTGCCCGGCGGGATAAAAAGCAATCGCTGCGGCGGGCCAGCACATGCCGTTATAACAAAGCCCCGCCAGCAGGCCGAACCATAGCCCG
>SFFS01000203.1 GCA_004557805.1 Clostridiales bacterium
ATGAACCTGCGCGGCGAGCTGTTCTCCGATATGCGCGTGCGGCAGGCGATCGCCGTCGGACTGGACCGCGAGACGATTCTTGCTAACACGCTGGAGCGCTACGGTACGCTGAACACGCAGATGAAGTTCGACGAGTTTTCGCTCAACAGCGATGTCTTAGGCGAGCAGTATTCCTACGACGTCGAGCGCGCACGGCGGCTGCTTGACGAAGCCGGATGGAAGCTGGGTGAGGACGGGTGCCGCCAGAAGGACGGCGTGCGCTTTGCCTTCACGTTCAGCTATGCGACGCCCAGTCCCGTGATGGATAAGGCCGCGGGGATGATCGCCGCCGGCCTGCGCCAGCTGGGGATGGAGGTGACGCTCAATCCCGTCGCGCTCGACGAGCTGATCGACGCGGTGGAGGACGACGCGTGCGACATGTATTTCATGGCGAGGCAGCTTCCGCAGCGCGCGGCCGTGGCGGCGCGCATGTTCGCGGGAGACAGCCATCTCAATCTCAGCGGCTATCGCAGCGATATGCTGGATTATTTCTTCACCTGGCTTTGCCAGGAGAGCGATACCGACCGGCAGACGGTGATGCTGGAAGCGTATTTTGAGGAACTGTACCGCGAATTGCCGGTCATTCCGCTCTATCAGCGCAGCGAGGTGCTGCTGGTGAGCGCGCGCATTCTCAACTGCACCGTGACGGCGGCGCATGAGATTACGTCCGACGTTTATCGCTTCATGCTCACGGACACGCTTTCCAAGCAGTGGTAAAGGGGGAAAAACATGCAGAAGTACGCGGTTTACGATAAAGAAGAAATCAAAAAGAGCATCGTTTCCAAATTGCAGCGCCATAACGGCTGCTCCCTGGCCGAGGCGACCGAGAAGCAGATCTACAACGCCGTGGCGGATACCGTGCGCGATCAGATCATGAACAAGCTCGTGGCGACGCGCCAGGCGGTCAAGCAGCAGAAGGGGAAACAGCTGTATTATCTCTCCGTCGAGTTCCTGATGGGGCGTTCGCTGCATTCCAACATTCTCAACCTGTGCGAAACGGCTGAATATAAGCAGGCGTTCGACGAACTGGGGCTGAACCTGCAGGATATTCTGCATGAGGAGCCGGAGCCGGGCCTTGGAAACGGCGGTCTGGGCCGCCTTGCGGCCTGCTTTATGGACTCCCTCGCGACCGAGGATCTGCCCGCGATGGGCTGCACAATCCGTTATGAATACGGCCTGTTCCGCCAGCGCATCATCGATGGGCAGCAGGTGGAACTGCCCGATACCTGGCTTGACAACGGTAACGCATGGGAAGTGCCGAAGCCCGAGGAGAGCTTTGAAATCCGCTTCGGCGGCCGCCTCGAGGAGGACTGGTCTTCCGGCGATCTGCATGTGAAGCTGGTCGATTATACGCCCGTCATCGCCATGCCGTACGATATGCCCGTCGTCGGCTATGACACCGATACGGTGGACGTACTGCGCATGTGGAGCGCGCGTTCGCCCAGGGAAATCGATCTTAAGCGGTTCGGCGAAGGACAGTATCAGAAGGCGCTGGAAGTGCGCGGCCTGGCCGAGGTGCTGTGCAAGGTGCTCTATCCGGAGGACGATCACTGGGCGGGCAAGTCGCTGCGGCTCAACCAGCACTATTTTTTCACCTCCGCGACGGTGCAGTATATCATCGCCGCTTACAAGCGCGATTTCGGCCCCGATCTGCACGGCCTGCCCGACAAGGCCGTCATCCACATCAACGATACGCATCCGGGCCTCGCCATTCCGGAGCTGATGCGCATTCTGATGGATGAAGAAGGCTTCTCGTGGGAGGATGCGGAAAGCGTCGTTTCGCACATGGTCGCGTATACGAACCACACGATCATGCAGGAAGCGCTGGAGCGCTGGCCGGAGGATATGATGCGCGCGCAGCTGCCGCGTATCTATCAGATTTTGCAGGAGATGAACCGCAGGCTCTGCGAAAAGCTGTGGAAAGCGTATCCGGGCGAATGGAACCGCATCGCGGGCATGGCCATTCTCGCTTATGGGCAGGTGCATATGGCCAACCTCTGCGTGGCCTATACGTTCTCGACGAACGGCGTTTCGCAGCTGCATGGAGATATTCTCAAGCGCAGCACCTTCGCCGACTATTACGGCGTCATGCCGGAAAAATTCAGCGCCATCACCAACGGCATTACGCATCGCCGCTGGCTGATGCTGGCCAATCCGGGGCTGACGAGCCTCGTCTGCGAAGCCATCGGCGACGGATGGGTGAAGGAGCCGGAGCGGCTCAAAGAGCTGCTCAAATATAAGGACGACGCAGCTTTCCAGGAAAATTTCGCACAGGTGAAGGCCGACAATAAGCGCCGGCTTTCGCAGTGGCTCATCCTCAGCCAGAGCGACGGGTTCGATCCTTCGTTCATGGTCGATACGCAGGCCAAGCGCCTGCACGAATATAAGCGCCAGCTGCTCAATGCGTTGCATCTGCTGGTGCTGTATAACCGCATTGCCGACGATCCGAACTTCACCATGCCGCCGCGCTGCGTGATCTTCGGCGCGAAAGCCTCGCCGGGCTATCGCCGCGCCAAGCAGATCATCCATTTCATCAACGCGGTGGGCAGGCTGATCGCCGCGCACCCGCGCGCGAATAAGATGCTCAAGGTGATCTTCCTGGAGAACTACTGCGTCTCCGCCGCTGAGGTGCTCATTCCCGCGACCGAGCTTTCCGAGCAGATTTCGACCGCCACCAAGGAAGCCTCCGGCACTGGCAACATGAAGTTCATGATGAACGGCGCGCTCACCATCGGCACGCTCGACGGCGCGAACGTCGAGATGGACGAGGCCGTGGGCCGCGAGAACATCTATATCTTCGGCGCGCGCGCGCACGAGGTGGAGGCGATCTATCAGGGCGGGCTGTATCAGGCCAGCGACGTTTTCGAGCGCAACCAGGAAGTGCGCAAGGCGATGACGCAGATGATCGACGGCACCCTTGCCGAACCGGGTACGTTCAACGAACTGTATCATTCGCTGCTGTTCGGCGAGCATGGCGGCATGGCCGATCCGTATCTGGTTCTGAAGGATTTCGGCTCGTACACCATGGCGCAGGAGCGCGTCAACGCCGATTACCTCAACCCGCAGAAGTGGCTGAGCATGGCCATCGCCAATACGGCGTGCTCCGGCTATTTCTCCTCTGACCGCACCATTGCGGAATATAACGAAAAGATCTGGCGGCTCGACCCGATCGAATGGTGAAGGAAAAACGATGAACTGCTATCATAACAGCCGGGAGGCGCTTTATCGCGCGCCTTCCGGCGCGCAGCCCTGCGGCACGGAGATCACCCTGCGGCTGCGCATTGACGAAGAAAAACAGCCCGACAAGGTACTCCTGCGCGTATGGTATGGCCAGGAGCATTTTTATGATATGCTGCCCGAAGAGGACGACGCGACGCTTTATTGGGCGCGCCTGGCGCTGCCGGAAACGCCGTGCCTTGTCTGGTACGATTTTCACGTCTGGTCGCAGGGGCAGTTTTTCTGGTATGGCAACGCCGAGGACGGCCTCGGCGGCGAGGGCGCGCCGGTATGGGGGAGCGCGCGCTCGTTCCAGATTACGGCGTATGATCCCGCGTTCCGCGCGCCGGATTGGACGCGCGGGGCGGTGTTTTATCAGATTTTCCCCGATCGCTTCCGCAAGGACGAAAACGCGCTGCACCGCGCGGGAAGCCGCGACATGCTTGCATGGGAGACGCCCGTGCCCTATCGCGCCGACCCGGAGACGGGCGATTTTCAGGCGCTGGATTTTTATGGCGGAAGCCTGCGAGGCGTCGCTGAAAAGCTGCCTTATCTGGAAAGTCTCGGTGTGACGGCGATCTATCTCAACCCCAGCTTTGAGGCGACGAGCAACCATCGCTATGATACGACCGACTGGATGCGCATCGATTCGCTGCTGGGCGACGAGGCGGATTTTGCCGCGCTGTGCGCGGCTGCGGAAAAGCGCGGGATTCGTGTCGTTCTCGACGGCGTGTTCAG
>SFFS01000204.1 GCA_004557805.1 Clostridiales bacterium
CGTTGGCGTTCTCAAAGTACTGTACCGGCGGCTCGACCGGGTAGCTGTTGTAGGCGTAGCCCTCGTTAATGGCCAGCACGCGATCCGCTTTCGCAGCTTCTTCCATGAAATGCGTAATCCACACGACCGAAATCCCATCTTCGCGGTTGAGACGGCGCACGGTATCGAACACATCGCGCCGGCCCGCCGGATCGAGCATGGCGGTCGCTTCATCGAGCACAAGCACCTTCGGCTTCATCGCCAAAGCGCCGGCGACGGCCACGCGCTGCTTCTGTCCGCCCGAGAGCATGTGCGGAGCGCTTGCGGCGTAGTTTTCCATATTGACGGCGCGAAGCGCCTCATAGACCCGTCTGCGAATCTCGTCCGTCGGCACGCCCATGTTTTCCGGCCCGAAAGCCACGTCCTCCTCCACCATTGTGGCGACGATCTGGTTATCCGGGTTCTGAAACACCATACCCACGCACTGGCGAATCTTCCAGACGAGGCTTTCATCCGCCGTATCCATGCCGCAGACGGTCACACGCCCCTCCGTGGGCAGATACAGCGCGTTGAGAAGCTTTGCCAGCGTGGATTTCCCCGACCCGTTCCGGCCGAGCACGGCCAGAAATTCGCCCGGCGCAAGCGTCATGGAAACGTCGTGCAGCGCCTGTTTCTCCACGCCTTCATAGGCGAAGCTGCAGTTTTCCACGCAAATCAGCGGCGCGTTTCTTTTTTCTTCCATCTGATATGAACCTCGAAAAGCCCCGGGACAGAGCATGCTGCCCCGGGGCTCACAGTTTCGTTTTGATCAGTTGCCCTCGGCCGCGGCGGTTTCTTCCGCAGCGGGAGTCTCTTCGGCGGCCGCTTCCTCAACGGCGGTTCCCGTCGTCGGAATGCTGACCAGCTCGTCGTTGATCGTCACCGGATACTGCTCCAGCCATTCAGCGTAGGCAGCTTGGAACACTTCGTCCTTCTTGGCGGAGAGGGCCTCGTCCCGCATATCGGCGAACGCTTCTTCAGAGAGTTCCACCGCACCGCCGGGCACGTCGGCCAGATACTTAATGATGTGCACGCCGAAATCGGACAGCACCGGTTCGCTCACGCCGCCAACTTCTTCAATGCTCATCGCGCCGTCGCGGAATTCGGGAGCCCAGACGACGGAATCCTTGTTCACCTCGTAGCCCTCGGTGGTGGTCATGCCCGGATCCTCGCCGTATTCGGCGATCAGGTCTTCAAACTTTTCGCCCGCGTCGATCTTGGCGTAAATCTCGTCGATCTTCTCCTGAAGCGCGGGAATGATCCCGGCCTTGATTTCAGCGTATTCCGCCTGGAGAGCCTCCACGTCGGCCTTCGCCTTGTCGATGTCGGCCTGGATTTCCTCGGCGCTGCGATGCTCGACGGGCTCCGCGCCTTCTTCCGGCGTCACTTCCAGCTCGCCCAGTTCCGTCACAAAACCATCGACGATTTCCTGCGCCGCGTCGATCTTGTCGGAGCATTCGGTCAGCTTGGTTTCAATCTCTTCCGGCGTGGTCAGCAGAATATGGGACACAGTGCGATATCCCTCCGGCACGAAATAGGTTTCAGTGCCGTAGTAGTTCTTGGCCAGCTCATAGGAATAGATGTTTCCCTCATACTTTTCGCGGTCGGGCGCAACATACGTTTCCTCATAATAGGCCTTCACATCGTCGTCCGTCATTTCGACGTCCTTGGTCACGTCGTTGTACAGCACGTCGGCGCGCGCATAACGGATGCGCTCGTCGTACAGATCATCGACGTCGTAGCCGGCCTGCGTCATGTTCTCGGCGGCCTGCTTGTCGGCCTGCTCTTCGCTCAGTCCATAGTTGGTGATGTAATACTGCTTGACGTAATCGTACGTCTCGTCATATGCGGCCTGAACGTCCGCTTTGATCTGAGCGAGTTCCTCGTCGGTCAGCTCGGGATAGCCGCGATCCTCAAGGATATTGTCGATCACGCAATACACGGCGCGCTGCTGAAGCGCCATCGTGCAGATATAGGCATACTGCTCCGCGCTGAGCGTATAGCCCTGCTGCTGGAAATATGCGGCGTACTGGGCGACCAGCTCGTCCACTGCCTTCTGCGCCTCGGTCAGCTTCACGCTGTAGCGCCCCGCGATGATAACGTCCGGTTCCTCTTCGGCGCCTGCGCCGAAAGCGCATACCAGCATCAGCGCCGCGAGCAGCAGCGCAAACAAACGGTTTTTCTTCATAAATTGCCTCCTTATGTTGCTGTCGCTTATTATGCCATAAACCCGCGCCGGGTGCAAGTGCCTTCTTTGTTTTGCCGTGATTTCTCAAAGCATGCAATTTCGCGCGATTTTCATCGATTAAGCGAGATATTTTTAATATTTATCTGTTTTCTTCGAATTTTTACTTTGACTTTCTTTGCTGTTTGATGTATGATACAGTCGTTCCAAGGGAACAGATAAGAAAGACTCGACCGAATGATTCAAGGAGGTTTTTGATATGCTTACTATCACCACTCGCAACAACACTCCCGCCCGCCGCGCCTACAACGCCGGCTTCCCCTTCATGGACGATTTCTTCCGTCCGTTTGCCGAGATGGCTGCGCCCGCGCTTCGCACCGGCGTGCGTGAAACCGAAAACGCCTATATCCTCGATGCAGAGCTTCCGGGCTTTGAACAGAAGGATATCGAACTCAACGTCAAGGGCGGCATGCTGACCGTCGACGCGGAGCACAAGACCGAAGAAGGCGGGGAAAACGAGGCGCGCTATGCGTTCAGCGAGCGCTCGTTCCATCGCAGCTTCTCTCTTGAGGGCGTGGAGGAAAAGGGCATCACCGCCGAATACAAAAACGGCGTTCTGTCCGTCACGCTGCCGAAGGTGCATCCTGCCGAGCCGGAAACCCGGAAAATCGAAATTCAATAACGGTGCAAATCGGCGCGGATCTTCAATGATCCGCGCTTTTCTTTTTCGGGCGGCATTGCCGCCTTTTTTTATCTGCGCGCGAAGAAACTTCTCCCCCGTTTCGTCTTATTTTTGTGCGGAAACGCAGGTTTCTCTTTTCAAAACGGTACATCAGGAAGGAACGCTGCAAATCATGTTCACGCTTTCCCTTCATGGCCGCAATTTGCGCATAATAGAATCCGGCTCGGGCGGTCCGGCCGTTTTCTGGGGCTGCGGCGACCGGGAATCGCCCGAAGCCATTGTCCGGCTGCTCGATGGCCGGAATTTTCTGCTCGTTGCCTATGACGTAGGCGATTGGAACCGCGCCTTCTCCCCCTGGCCCGCGCCGCCGGTTTTCGGCAGCGAAGGTTTTTCGGGCGGCGGGCGCGAAACGCTCGACTGGCTTTGCAGCGATTGCATCCCCGCTGTTGAAGCGCGTTTCGGCGTGCGTGAAAAGCTGCTGTGCGGCTATTCTCTGGCCGGGCTTTTCAGCCTTTGGGCGTTCTATGAAACGGGCGTTTTTTCGGGCGCGGCCAGCTGTTCGGGCTCCCTGTGGTTCCCCGGCTGGCAGGATTTCATGCATGGGCGCTGCGCGCCGCCGGGCAGCCGCGTTTATCTCAGCCTCGGCGATCGCGAAGAGCATACGAAGAACCGGCTGCTGCGCGGCATTGGCGACACGACGCGCGCACAGTACGCCGCCCTGCAAGCTGATCCGCATATCACGCGCTGCACGCTTTTCTGGGAATCCGGCGGACACTTCGCCGAGCCCGAAAAGCGGCTCGCCCGCGGTGTCGGCTGGCTGCTGGATTGAACCGTTTGCTTTCCATGAACGGTTCCATTTCTTTGTAGGACGATACTGCATAATTCGCACGGAGGATGTGCATCGGGTGCAAATTGCTGATTTCGCAGGCGTTGCTTTCGGTGCGTCGGAAAATCGTCAGCCTCTATGCGGCATTACAGAAAAACCCCTGAGACAGAGTCTCAGGGCAGACTGTCGAAAAAGTCCAGCCCATGCTGGGCTTTTTCCATTATCTATGCTATAATAATCATGGGTGATGAAAAATGCTGGAACGCGGAAAAATGGA
>SFFS01000205.1 GCA_004557805.1 Clostridiales bacterium
AGCGCTGCGGAACTGAAGCTCTACGCCTACGGCGCGGACGGCAAGCTCGCGCAGGTTGCGCCCGAGCTGTGGTCGATCACGAACGAAAACGGCGAACAGGCCGCCGAACTCACGGACGGCGAACTGTACGAAGTCCGCGTTACGGTCGTCGATAACGACGTCCTCGATCTGAACGAAGCGCAGAAGGAAATCAAGCTCTCCGTAGTGCTCGGAAAATAAGAAACGCCGCGGCTGCTGCGCGGCGAAGCCGGCGCAAAGCGCCGGGAACGATTATACCGCGGCAATCTTTTGCGGCATGGCTGCTGAAAAAACGGGCTTTGCCCGGCAATATGGCTTATCTGTGCAGAACATGTGAAGCGTGATGGCCGGGACAACAAAAGGACGAAGCAAAAGCTTCGTCCTTTTTACAGTCCGGATTTTCCGAGAGGCCCGGTTTACGCTCCCAGCTCGTGCAGGATCGAGCGGACTTTTTCTTTCTGCTTTTCGTTCAGGGGACGGAAGGGGCAGCTCAGGCAGCCGGAAGCGATGCCGAAATATTCCAGCATATACTTCATGGAAGCAATCCAGCAGCAGCCGACGAACAGCGCGTCGCGGGCAAGGTTCGCCTTGGCGGATATCTGAGAAATTCCCTGGGACTCCATTTCAGTGCCTTTTCCGCACTTGAACTGTCGTCTCTCCCTTTTTCAGATGCGCACAGTAATCCGCGCCCAAACTCTGCCCCGGGGTCATGCCTGCATTCTTTCCCGCGACGTGCGGCGCGCGTACTGGCCGGGGGTGGAGCCGTATTTTCGGGTGAACTGCGCGTAAAAATTGCTCATATTGGTATAACCGCAGAGCTCGGCCGCCTGCTGCGCGGGAATTTCGCGCAGGAGCAGCTGCGCCGCGCGGCTGAGCCGGATCTGCTGGCGAATCTGCTGAAAGGTTTTGCCGGTTCCTTTTTTTATCATGCCGGAGATTGTGTTGGGGTGGTAGTTGAAATGCGCGGCGACGCTCTCGAGCGTCGCGTCGGCGGAATGCGCTGCAAGATAGGAAAGCACCCGCTGCAGCGCCTGCTCGCCCGGGGCTTCGGAAGCGATCGTTTCCACGCGGCAGCTGCGGCTGAGCTGCAAAAGCAGCGCCATCAGCTCACACGCGAGAACAGACTGCCACAGCGCGCCCTGCGCCTCGTATTCCGAAAGCATCCGCGCGGCCAGCGTCCGCGTTTCTTCCGGCGCGTTCAGGAAATGCAGAAACGCCAGATCGCCGCGCTGCTTTTCATGCACGAAAAAACCGGCCAGCAGCGGACAGCCCTCGATTACGGGCAGGCAGGTCTGAAAAAACGCCGCGCGCGAGAACCGGATCTCCAGCGCCTGCGCGTCGGGCGAGGCGGAACATGCGTGCTCCACGCCGGCCTGCAGAAGAAGCGCGTCTCCGGCGCGGGCGGGCCCGGCCTGACGCGGCGCGGCGGGGCGGATTTCTCCCTCAGAGACGAGCAGCAGCGCATAGTCCTCGCCGGCGCATGCGTCCGCCGCATGATTCCATTGCCGCACCCGGATGGGTTCTTCCATGCCTGCCGCCTCCTTTCGCCGTTTTGCAAGGGAATTGTAGCCTATGCCCCAAGGTTGAAGTCAAGCGGCCGCGCGTTTTTTTCTGAAGCGGCGCAAGAAAAAAGGGCCGCAATGCGGCCCTGTGGCGTATCGGAACCAATCCGTTACTCGACGGTGAAAACGATGCTCGAAGCCATCGGCGAAACCTTGCCGTCGGCCGTGCGGGAGCGCACGTCGAGGCGGAAGGTGCCGGCCTGCTGCGCGTCGTAGGTGAAATACCAGTAGACCCATTTATTGGTCGAAGCGTCCGGCGTTTCGTAGGCGGTCCAGGTTTCGCCGCCGTCCAGAGAAAACTCCACCGCGCTGATGGCTACGTCGAAATCGTCCGCATAGCCCTCGAACGAAATCTGGCTGCCCTTTGCGAAGGTCGCATCCTCAAAGCTGTTGAGCACGCTCACCTTGGCGCGCTGGGCTTCGTCGGGCGTTTTCGCGTCGGCTTCGCTGTCGGAGTGGATGAACTCGATATCCGTCACATGGCGGGTAAAGTAGCTGGCCGCCGCGCCGGACATCCAGAGCTGTACCGGGCCGCCGGCTTCAGGCTTGAGCCCTTCGCCGCCCACCTTGTAAACGAGCATGGCGTTCTTTTCCAGCGCTTTTTTGAGCGAGACGGACACGCTGTAGCCGTCGCTGCCCTTGAAGACGACGGTGTTGATATCGTCCTCCAGGTCGGCCATTTCCACGATGTTTTCCAGCGGCATGCCGGTTACCTGTACGTTGACGATCGCCGGGCTCATGCCGCAGGAGCATTTGAGAATATCGTCCTGGCCGTCCTGCATCAGTTCGGCGTAAGAAATCTGGAACGATTTCTGCAGCTTGCCGCCGACGTTCAGATAATAATCGACATATGTGTCCGCGTCGTTCGCGAAAGCGAAGCTGGGCGCGGCGCACACGCCGGTCGCGGCCGTGCCGAACAGGCTGAACACTTTGTCCGAGGGAGAGAGCACATCCTGATCGAACCGGAACGAACCCTGCACGTTAGCCACTTTATCGTAAACCGTTTCTTCGTTCTGAACGATTTCAAATCCGTCCGTCTGGGCGGCTTCCGCCGCGACAGGAGCCGCTGCGGCGCTCTGCAGCGCGGCGAGACTTGCTGCGCCGGCGAGAATCTTTTTCATTTTGCTGGCCATGGTGTTTCTCCTTTCCGCTGCGCTCAGCGCGCGTTGAACAGAACTTCTTCCGGCATGGAGGTCACGCTGCCGTCCTCGGCGACCGCGCGCACGGAGAGCACGTAGGAGGTCTCCAGCTCAGGCGTGAAGGTGAAGTTCCAGTAAACCCACGATTTGCGGTCGGTGTTTTCGGTTTCAAAGCGCGTCCACGTCTGGCCGCGGTCGAGCGAGAATTCGACGGCGACAACGCGCTTGGCGAACGCGTCGGCGTAGCCTTCGAACGTGTAGGGCTTTCCGACTTCGATAATCTGACCTTCAAGGAAGTTGCAGATGCCCACGTTGGGGATGTTGTACGGCTCGCCGTCGGATACGTAGTACCAGCCGTCGAACGTCTTGATCTTTTCATCACTGACCACGCGCAGCTCTACCACGTTGCGGATGAACGAGGCCGCGGAACCCGCGCCGTTCCAGGTGCTGCACGGATAGCCGTAGGCCCAGTCGAGGCGCTCGCCGTTGAGCTCGTAAGCCAGGAGCGCGTCGTCCTTTTCCAGTTCGGACAGATAAATGCCGCGGTTCCAGCCGTCGGAGGCGTAGCTCATGACGGCGGTCGCGCCTTCCTTTACGCCGGCGTATTCGAGCATCTTGCTGATGGAAATGCCGGTCGCCTCGGCCGTGGCGATCCACGAGCCGCCGATGGGGTTCATGACGCACTGGTTGGTCATGATTTCGCTCTTGCTGCCGAAGGCTTCAATCAGCTCGGGCAGCGTCATCGTGAAGGGGTTCTCCACATCGCCGTCGACGGTGATTTCCCAGTTGTTGAACAGATCCTCGTCAAGCGGAAGGTCCGCAGCCGACGCGCCGTACATGGAGTTGTCGGCCTTGCCGCTCATCCAGTAGCCCATGTTGGTCGTGTCCATATCGGAGAGCACATCCTGCGAGAAGCTGAACTCGCCCTGCACGTCGGAGACGAAGGTGATGCCCTGCAGAACGTCGTATTTCGCCTCGTCCCAGAGCATGACGCCGTTTCCGTCGGCGGTAGCGTTATGGCAGCTCCAGCAGTTGCCGTCCATGGCTTCGAACTGGCTGGTGGAATGGATGCCGTGAATCAGCGTGCCGAAATCATAGCAGGTGTAGAGGTAGCCGTCGCCGTCGTCATGGCAGATGAGGCAGTCGGTCACTTCCATATCCATGCCGTAGCCGTTTTTGAAGGTGAGGTGTTCGTAGGACATATTGTCCAGCAGATCGACAAGGCTGTCGTGGCACGCGCCGCAGCCGCGCTGGTCGGCTTT
>SFFS01000206.1 GCA_004557805.1 Clostridiales bacterium
CCGCTCTGGGCGCTCCGCGCCGCAGAATCCGCATCCAGCGATACGTTGTAAATTTCGGCCACGCGCTCGCAAAGCGCGTCATACGCCGCGCGCATGCCGGCGGAATAATCGCCGTCGGCGAAGGAATCAAGCGCCGTGTCGTCCACGATCTGCGTGGCGCGGGAAACGGTCAGCTTCTTTTCGATGCCCTTGCCCAGCGTTACCCAGTATTCCCGGTCGCCCACCGACAACAGCAGCAGCACGCCGTTGTCTTCTTTTTCATCGCCGATGCCCCAGGTATTGAACAGCTGGTAGGCGTATTCCTCGGCGTCCATGCCGTCGAGGAATTCCACCGTCACGGCGACGACCTGCGCAGTGGAAGCGTCGTCCAGCGCCGCGCCGAGCGCGAGCATTTCTTCTCTGTCCGCGCCGTCAATGACGTTCGCGGTATCGACGACATAAATGTTCTCTGTCGGCGCGTCCGGAATCGCGGCGAAGGACTGCACCGGCAGCGCAGCGCACAGCAGGACGGCCAGAACCAGAAGAATCTTTTTCATTTTTCATCCCTTTCCTGATGGTGAAGGTTTATTCAAAGCCCCGGGGCTCCTGATGCAGGAACCGCGTGGGCAGCTTGCGGTACACGTCGATCGCGTTGTCGATCTCATCGTTGTAGTTTTCCGCCTCGCGTTCAAGCTGGAGCTGCGAGCTGCGCAGTTCGTCCATCGCGCCCGTAAGCAGCCGCTTGTCGGTATCGCTCAGGCCCGCCTGATCCAGCGCGATATACGCCGCCTCGGCCGTACCGGACAGGAGCAGATTCGCGTCGTACATTTCTTCCGCGCTCTGCGCGGAGGAAACGGCGTCCCGCGCGGCCTTCAGCTGAGCGGTCACGTCGCTGCCGGGCAGGTAGCGCTCGCAGAGCGTGATGAGGTTGCTGGCCTTGCCGCCGCGCTCGGAGAGAATCTCCTGCACGGCCGGAAGGCTCCGGTTCGCCTCGCGCTGCGCGCTGCTGAGGGCGTTGCCGTTGCCCAGCGTCACGCCCGAAAGAATGCACACGACGAGAATCGCAATGCCCGCCGCCTTCGGCAGGCTGTTCAGCTTTTCTTTCATGCGTTCTCCCTTCTCAGGCGGTTAGGCTTGCGGCGCGTCGGGCGTGTTCCTGATCGCGTGGTCGCGCACGGAAAGCAGCTTCTGCTTGAGCTGGTTTTCCATCTCCTGCAGTTTGGTTTCGGCCTCGGCGCGCTTGGCGCGGCCTTCGTTCTGAATGTTCTCCACTTCGGTCAGCGTCTCGATAAGCGACTGGTTCGTGGCCACGAGCGTCTCGATGTCCACGATGCTGCGCTCGGCCTCGCGCGCAGTGGAAATGGTGCCCTGCTTGAGCTGCTCGGCGTTCTGGCGGAGCATGCGGTTCGTCGCGTCGCTGACGGCCTGCGAAGCCTTCAGCGCGCTGCGGCTGTTTTCAAGGCCCAGCGCCAGCACCATCTGGCTCTTCCACAGCGGCAGGGTGTTGACCAGCGCGGAATGGATCTTGTCGGCCAGGAGAGAATCGTTATTCTGCAGAAGGCGGATCTGCGGCGCCATCTGGATGCTGATCTGGCGGGTCAGCTCCAGGTCGTAGACCTTCTTTTCAAAGCGGTCGATCGCCGCGGCGAGGTCGTTGGCGGCCTGCGCGTCGGCGGGATCGCCCGTCTCTGCGGCCTTGGCGCGCGCGGCTTCAAGATCGTTGGCGCGCAGGCTTTCGATCTTTTCCTTGCCCGCGATGATGTAGAAGCACAGCTGGCGGTAATATTCAGCGTTCTCCTCATAGAGACGGTCGAACATCGCGATATCCTTGAGCAGACTGATGCGGTGATCCTCCAGCGTGTTGGCCACTTCGTCCACCGATACGCTCACCTTGTCGTAGCGCGCCTTCATTGTGGCGATCTGGTTGCCGGTCTTTTTCAGGAAGCCGAAGATGCCCTTCTTTTCCTGCTCCGGGCCGAATCCCTGCAGCTGCGCCACCAGGCCCGCCAGCGTTTCGCCCACCGCGCCGGTATCCTTCGTGCGCGCGTTGGAAAGCGCCGTATCGGCGAACACCGTCAGCTTCTGCTGCGCGGCCGCGCCGTACTGCAGCACCTCGGAGGCGTTGGAAACGTCGATCTTCTCGGCATAGTCGCGCACGGCCTGCTGATCTTTTTCGGAAAGCTGGCCCAGCGTAATATCCTCGGGCATTTTAACAGCCGTCGCGGCGGCGGCCGCTTCAACGTCGAGAGTTTCAACCGCTTTGTTCATATCTTCCATGGAAATAGCTCCTCCTTATTTTGTCTGGGTTGCCGCGGCGGAAGCGCCGCCTGCAAGACCGTCGCCCTTCATCATGCCTTCCAGTACGTCCATTTCGACTTCCACGTCCAGGTAGTTATGCTCGTTGAGCGCGTCGAGCTGCTTCTGGAACGCGCGGCGGATCTCCGGCAGCAGCCGGTCGGTACGTTCGCAGACGGCCCTGGCGTTTTCGTCGTCCATCGTGCCGCGCTGCTCGATGAGCGCGCGGTTATCGAGAATCTTGCGCGTGGTGGGCAGGTAATAGCGCAGGAACGTGCGCAGCTGGCTGTACAGTTCCGGCTGCTCCTCCAGCTTGAGCAGAATCTGCCGGCAGATCTGGTCGATTTCGCGGATGCACTGCGAAACGCCCTCGTCGGCGATGCCGTCGTCCGTCTTACGGATGGCCGCCAGCGCTTCGCGCGCTTCTTTCAAAAGCGCGTCGCACTGCGCGTCGCCGGTATCCGGCTCGATCTCGCGCACGGTTTTCGTGCCCTTCCAAATGCCCTTGCCGATGCGGAAGGCGATAATCGCCGCAACCATCGGCCAGATGTAGCTTCCGAGGGAACAGACGGAATTCGTTCCCGCAATCAGGAAAAATACGGCGCCCGCCAGAGCATAGGGCATGCCCGAGGCGCGGAGCGTAACCTCCTCTTTGACGCCCTGCTCGTTGACTTCAATTTTTTTCAACGCGTGTCCCCCTCTCACGCCTTTCATTATACAGCAGCCGTCTTCTATAAACAAGGCGGCAAACGCGGTTTTCAGCACGATTTCCAAGGTTTATGAACATCAGAGCGTATAATCAATTCCCCAAAAAGGCAAAAACCGTCCGCCGCCCGCAGCGGGCGGCAAAACGGTTTCCTTCGGAAAGGGGCCAGGGGAAAACCCTTCCTTTTTCTAAAGGAAGGGTTTTCCCCCGGAAACGTCCCTTTATTCGCTTACCCTTCGATGATCTTATCGTACGCCTTTTTCACGCCGCACTTCCAGCACAGCAGCACGCCGCACACGGCGCCCACAACGGCCTGCAAAATCTGATAGGGCAGTTTCAGCAGCGCATACTCGGGCGTGCTGTAGATGAACGCGCGGCCAAGCGAATAGCCCACGACCATAATCACTGCGCCCGCGGCCACGCCCGCGCAGGAAGCGAGCGCAGGGCGGTTCTTCAGCGCGCGATGCGCGATCAGCGAAATGGCGACGGCCTGCAGGCCGTGCGTAACGAGCGAAACGAACATCGGCGCGGGATAGAACAGCAGATCGCCCAGGAACGCGCCGACGCCGCCCACCAGGAACGCGCCGACCGGATCGAGCAGGATCGAGGCCGTACAGATGATGATATCGTTGAGATACAGATGCCCGCCCGGCACAGGCACGCTGAACAGGCTCGAGCTGAGCACAACGTTCATCGCCATCAGCACGCCGCACACGCACAGCCATTTGGTTCTATCCTTAAAATTCCGGTCCATTTCCTTCGCCCCTTTACAATCAGATATGGGAAGCATTATAATGCAAATTGGTAATATGAAAAGTATCAGAATCAGGAGATTTTATATAACCAGATGCGCTGCGAAATCGACAAAAAGGGCAATCAGCCCGCCTATTTACAGCTCTATCGCCAGCTGCGGGAGGATATCGTCGCCGGGGCGTACCCTTATCGCGCCAAGCTGCCCTCCAAGCGCAGCGGCTATTTCGTGACCTACCGCGAATCGGACGGCTTCGCCGTGCTGCCGGAAAGCGCGCCGCCCGTCCTGCTTCCGCCGCGCGCGCCCGAAAACGAGTTCCCGTTCTCGGTGTTCGCCAAGACGATGCGGCGCGTGCTGAGCCGGTACGGGGAGCGGCTGCTCGTCAAATCGCCGAACAACGGCCTGCCGGAGCTGCGCGACCTGCCGCTGGAGCTGAGCGGCGAAGACGAGGACGACGACACGCTGTAAGCCGTCCGCGCCTGAATCCATGGGAACAAAGGAGGGCCTTCG
>SFFS01000207.1 GCA_004557805.1 Clostridiales bacterium
CTGCTCGATGAAATACGATTCGCCGCCGCAGCGCAGCTCGGCGTATACGATGTTTTTCAGCTGACCGGCGGCAAATCCGTCGTTTTCGCTTTTTATCCATGCCGCCGCGCCGCGCAGCCCCACGAGGAAATAGCCGCCCTCCTCGCGCAGAATGGGCAGCTTTTCGCCCGCGTCCAGCAGCGCCACGCGCGTTTCGCCGCCCGGGAACGCATAGGCGGGCACGGCCTTTTCGGCGACGTACCAGGCCGGGTCGAGCGCCGTATACGCGCCGCGCACCCAGCAGGGGTCCGCGCCGTCGGAGTAATAGGCGTTGATCCACTCGCCGTCCGTTTCCCAGGTGAGGAACGTATCGCCGTTCAGGAAGGTATGCACGGCTTCGCCGTTCGGCCTGTCGCGGCCGGTCAGGCTCTGGCAGAGCACCACGGCGCGCACGGCTTCAATTCCCGTCCACGTCTCGAAAAGCGGATTGGTTCCCCCGGCGGGCAGAACGGCGGCGCCGGCGCAGCCGGCTGTCAGCAGGAGGGCGGCAAGCAGCGCTGCGGTCAGGGGGCGGAGCAGTTTCTTCATTATCGTCGCACGTCCTTTCTCCGGGCTTTTATCCATATGACGGAGAAAGATTGGGTTTTCTTCCCTGTGCGGGATGTGGTATACTACCAAGGGGGCGCTGCCCCATTGGGTCCCCCGACAGGGAACTGAGTTCCCTGGACCTTCCGCTTCTTTAATGCTTATTATAATAAAGACAAGGAGTTTGCTTTATATGCGAAATATCGAGATGCAGACCGGTTTCCTGCGCGCGCCTTCCTGCCTGATTTCCTGCGGCAACACGCGCGTGCTCTGCGCGGCCACGGTTTCCGAGGGCGTGCCGCCGTTCCTGAAGGGCAAGGGGCAGGGCTGGCTCACTGCCGAATACGCCATGCTGCCCGCCTCCACCGGCGGCGGCCGCAAGCCGCGCGACGGCGTGAAAAAGGACGGCCGCGGCGTGGAGATTTCGCGGCTGATCGGACGCTCGCTCCGTCAGGCGGTGGATATGACGAAGTTGGGCGAGCGCACGATCACCATCGACTGCGACGTCATCGAGGCCGACGGCGGCACGCGCTGCGCGTCGATCACGGGCGGCTTTGTGGCGCTGTGTCTGGCGGTGGACAGGCTGATCGCCGAGCGTAAGCTGTTCGATTCCCCCATCGTGCGGCAGGTGGCGGCCGTCAGCTGCGGCGTGGTGGCGGGCGAAAACGCGCTCGATCTGTGCTATGAGCAGGACAGCCGCGCCGACGTGGACATGAACGTCATCATGGATGAGAACCGCAACCTTATTGAAATCCAGGGCACCGGCGAGCATGCGGTGTTCCCGCGCGCGCGGCTCTCGCAGCTGCTCGACCTGGCGGAGGAAGGAATCGACGCGCTGATGCAGGCGCAGCGCGAAGCGCTGGGCGAAGCCGCCCGGTGGATCGCGCCGAAAACGCCGCGGCTGCTTTTCGCCACGAACAACGCGCACAAGGCGCGCGAGCTGAAGGATATTATGGCCGGAAAATACGAGGTGCTGTCGCTGCGAGAGGCGGGCGTCGAGCTGGACGTGGACGAAACTGGCGAGACGTTCGCCGAGAACGCGCTGCTCAAGGCCGAGGCCGTTACGAAGATGACCGGCTGCGCCGCGCTGGCGGACGATACCGGCCTGTGCGTCGACGCGCTCGGCGGCGCGCCGGGCGTGCGCAGCGCGCGCTATGCGGGCGAGCACGGCAACGACGGCGCG
The DNA here is from genome assembly GCA_004557805.1 of Clostridiales bacterium. Taxonomy (GTDB): domain Bacteria; phylum Bacillota; class Clostridia; order Christensenellales; family Aristaeellaceae; genus Aphodomonas. Next base: position 1,748 of record SFFS01000207.1, read on the forward strand.
AACGTCGATCTGCTGCTGGAAAACCTCAAGGATACGCCCGCGCCGCGCACGGCGAGGTTCGTCTGCGCCATGGCGCTGACGCGCCCCGGCCGCGAGCCGCTTGTGGTCGAGGGCCGTGCGGAAGGCGAGATTCTCTTCGAGCGCCGCGGCGAGAACGGCTTCGGTTACGATCCTGTGTTCCTTTACGGCGGGAAAAAGACCTTCGCCGAGATGGACGAGCATGAAAAAAATGCCGTCAGCCACCGGCGCAATGCGGCCCGGGCGCTGCTCGCGGCGCTGGAGGCGGAGTGATGTACCGCATCGTCTGCGCCTCGGACGGCCACAACGCGCGCTCTGCGCGGGAGGATCTTATGGCGACTCTGCCGCCGTGCGATCTTTTCTGCTGGCTGGGCGATGTGGAATCGGACGCGCTGTTTTTTCGCGCCGCGCTGGCGCAGACGCATCCCAACACGGAATTTCAGGCCGTGGCGGGCAACTGCGATCCTTTTTCCGCGCTGCCCGGCGCGGTGCGGCTGAACGCGGCGGGTCTGCGCGTTTTCATTACGCACGGGCACAGGTATGCCGTCAAACAGACATACGACCTGCTGGCCGAGGCCGCCGCGGGAAACGGCTGCCGGCTGGCGCTGTTCGGACATACGCACGTGCAGCACAGCCAGTGGATCAACGGCGTGCTGCTGGTGAACCCGGGCGCGCTGAAGAACCGCGAATATGCGGTGATTGAAATCGGCAACGAAGGCGAAATCGCCGCCGAACTGAAGCGGCTTGCATAGGCTGCATCCGAATACGCCTGAGAGACGGCGGCACAGGAGACGCGCATGAACGTTCGCAGCATGACGGAGGGAAAGCCCATCCGCCTCATCCTTTCGGTGGCGCTGCCGCTGATGGTCGGCAATATTTTCCAGCAGCTCTACACGGTGGTCGACGCGCAGGTCGTCGGCAGCGTGGAGGGCGTTTCGGCGTTGGCCGCGCTGGGCGCGGCGGACTGGTTCAACTGGCTTTTCCTGGGCGTAATTCAGGGGCTGACGCAGGGGTTTACCATTCCCATGGCGCATGCGTTCGGCGCGAAGGATTATCCCGGCCTGCGGCGCTACGTCGGAAACGCCGTGGTGCTGGCGGTGCTGATGGGCGCGGCGGTGACGGCCGCGGCGCTGAGCGCGCTGCAGCCTGTGCTGACGCTGCTGCAAACGCCGGAATCGGTGCGGCCGCTGTCGGTGCGGTATTTGACGGTGCTCTTTTCCGGGCTGCCCATCGTCATGGCGTACAACCTCATGGCGGCGATTCTCCGCTCGCTGGGCGACGGCCGCTCGCCGCTTTATGCGATGATTATCGCATCGCTGACGAACGTGGCGCTCGATCTGCTGTTCGTGGCCGTATGGCATAAGGGCGTGGCGGGCGCGGCCGTGGCGACGATTATTGCGCAGGGCTGCTCGTGCCTGTTCTGCCTGTATCGCCTGCGGCAGATCGCCTTCATCCGCCCCGCGCGCGAAGATTTCTGTCCGCGCGGCGCCGACTGCGCGCGCCTGATGCGGCTGGGGCTGCCCGTCGCGGCGCAGAATCTGATTATCGCCGTGGGCGGCATGATCGTGCAGCGCATCGTCAACGCGCTGGGCGTGACGTTTATCGCGGGATACACGGCCACCAACAAGCTCTACGGCGTGCTGGAGGTCGCCGCCGTTTCCTACGGCTATGCGACGGCCACCTATGCCGGACAGAATCTGGGCGCGAAGAAGATTCGCCGCATCCGCACGGGCGTGCGAGCTTCGGCGCTGACGGGCGTTGCGACCGCCTGCGTGATTATGGCCGCGATGCTGCTGTTCGGCCGCGGAATCATTTCCAGCTTCATTTCCGGCTCCGCGGAGGAAGTGGCGGAGTCGGTGCGCATCGGATATGAATACCTGACGATGATGAGCCTGGGCCTGCCGGTGCTGTACGTGCTGCATATTTACCGTTCCGCCCTGCAGGGCATGGGCAACACGCTGATGCCGATGACCTCGGGGCTGGCCGAGTTCGTCATGCGCACGGGTGCGGCGCTGACGTTGCCGGGGCGGATCGGCTATCGCGGCGTGTTCTGGGCCGAGATTCTCGCATGGGTGGGCGCGGATTTCATTCTGCTGCCGAGCTATCTGCGCATGTTCGCGCGCATGCCCCGGGAAGAGTGACGGATATTTTTCGGCGCGCAGGGCGCGCCTGAG
>SFFS01000208.1 GCA_004557805.1 Clostridiales bacterium
CTCGTGTCCGATCCGGCCGTGATCGCCGTCGGCGCGAAGGACGGAAAGCTCGTCGCTGCCGAAGCTGTCGTTTCCGAATATGACTATTCCGACGTGACCGGTACGGCCGCCAACGCGCTGGCCGCTTACGGCGTGGGCATCCCCGGCGGCAGCTTCCTGCCCGAGCAGCTGATCACCTGGCGCGAGGCCGCGAAGCTGCTCGTTCAGCTCGACGGCACCAACGCATGGGACTTCGACGACGATACGCTCGTCCTCTATGCCCGCAACGACTGGATTGCGCTCGATGCTGCGGCGCTCGATTCGTATGTGACGCGCGGCGAGCTGTTGAAAACCCTGCTCGACATGTCCGGCTACGGCCGCGCTGCCGCCGTCGCCGGCGCGTTCAGCACCAGCTTCACCGATGCGGAAACCTTCGGCGACAGCGCCGGGTACGCCGCGCTCGCCGAGGCCATGAACCTCGTTGAGCCCGGCGCGGACGGCGCGCTCGCTCCCGCCGACGAACTCTCCCGCGGCGAGGCCGCCGAGATCGTGTGGCGGTTCGTGAACAGGTGAGACGGGGGAGAACGGGGTTTTTTGCGAGGGGCCTTCTTTCGGGGGAAAGAAGGCCCCTCGCGCTCCCCAAGAAAGCCATTTTTATGGGATGAGAGAGGTTGCTTTACTATGTGAGGCGGGAGGAACATGCGGCGGGGGAGACGGGGAACACTTTTGTGCTGACGTGTTGTTCGCTGTTTCGCGCCCGAGCTTCGCTTGCCTGAATCCGACGCAAGTTGTGGGAAACGCCGCACTTTCTCGCGCTCCCCAAGAAAGCCGTTTTTTACAGTGGCGTTACATCCTACACTATATGAAGGATGGGAGAATGCGCGGGAAAGCCGTTTCCCGTTTTTTATTGGGAATTGAAGGGCTTTTGGCCGCTGGCGGCGAATGGTAAAAATAAAGAAAGTGGTGTTGCGAATGGTTACGGTTATTGGTATTATTCTTCTGCCGATTCTGGTTCTCTTTGAGTTGATGAGAATTACGAAATAACCGCATGACTTGCAATCGCCCCTGTCTTCGCAGGGGCTTCTCTTTCCCTTCCTGCTGCCGAAACGATCGAGCGCCACGCTGCTTTGCTCAGCGTTGCCCGGCGAAAAGATATGGTTTCCTTTGAAGGGGGTCAAGGGGGAACCTTTCCTTTTTCTAAAGGAAAGGTTCCCCCTTGCGTCCCCACATCTCCCTCATTTTCCAAATATGTACAACAAATGGCTTGAATATGTTCAACAAAATTTTCTGCGAGTATTGACATAAGGCAGGAGTTCGACGTATAATCTGGACAATAAAAGATTTTTTTTATGGATCAATTTTCTCAGAAAACGAAGGGGAAGAGTCGGCAATGGAAAAGACGGTTATCCTTTCGCCCTGCGGCATTCTGGGCTACGGTTTCCCGGAGAAATCTCTTTGGGACGCGATGGAGCAGCATCCCGATGCGATCATCGTCGACGCGGGCAGCACGGACGCAGGGCCGCACAAGCTGGGCGCGGGCGTGGACATTGTGAGCCGCAAAGCGGCGAAAATCGATCTTTCGCGCCTGATGCACGCGGCGCACGGCGCGGGGATTCCGCTGCTGATCGGTTCGGCGGGCGGTTCCGGCGCGCGCAAGCACACCGACTGGACGCTGGACATTATCGAAGAAATCGCGCGCGAGATGAACTGGAAGGCGCGCATTGCGGTCATTTACGCCGATATCCCGTATGAGGACATCCGCCGCGCGCGCGGCGAGGGCCGCATCGAGAAGATGAGCCCGAACGTGCCCGACCTGACGGACGAGGCGCTGGAAAAGACGAACGGCGTCGTGGCGCAGATGGGCGTGGAGCCGATTCTCAAGGCGCTCGAGCAGAAGCCGGACATCGTGCTGTGCGGGCGGGCGTACGATCCCGCGCCGTTCGCGGCGTTCGGCGTGATGCGCGGGCACGACCCGGCGCTGTGCCAGCACCTGGGCAAGATCCTCGAATGCGGGGCGCTCTGCGCCGAGCCGGGCAGCGCCAAGGACGTGATGCTCGGCCAGCTCGACGAGACGGGCTTCGAGGTCTGGCCCGCCAATCCGGAGCGCAGATGCAACGTGACCAGCGTTGCGGCGCATACGTTCTATGAAAAAGACCATCCGACGCTGCTGCACGGGCCGGGCGTGCTGCTCGACCTGTCGGGCTGCCGCTTCGAGCAGGTTGCGGAAAACCGCGTGCGCGTGACGGGCAGCCGCATGCTCGATACGCCGTATACCATCAAGCTCGAGGGCGCGCGCCTGGCGGCCTATCGCACGTTCGTGCTGGCCGGCATCCGCGACCCGCTGCTGATCGCCTGCATGGACGAGGTGGAAAAGGAAGTCGTCAGGAGCGTGGACGCATATTACGGCGGTCTGCCGGAGGATGTGCAGATTCACTTCTTCCATTACGGAAAAGACGCGGTGATGGGTCCGCTCGAACCCACGCCCGTCGCGGGCCACGAGATCGGCCTGATGTTCGAGGTGATCGCGCCCACGCAGGAAACGGCCAACGCCGTCTGCGCGTCGGTGCGCTCGACGTACCTGCATTACGGTTATCCGGGCCGCAAATCGACGGCGGGCAACCTGGCCTTCCCGTTCGCGCCCAGCGACGTGCCGTTCGGCCCGGTGTACGCGTTCAGCGTCTACCACCTGATGCACATTGACGATCCGCTGCGGTATTTCCCGATTGAAATGAGGGAGGTGGAACCGGCATGACGAGGCTTGTCGATCTGGCCAAGGTGCTGCGCAGCAAGAACAGCGGGCCTTTCGAACTGACGATGGATATTCTCATGCCCGACGAGGCGAGCTACCGCCGCGTGATGGAAAGCGGCGTGCTCACGAAGGAGAATATCGCAAAGCTGTACCGCATTCCCATTGAAAACATCCGCACGCTGGCGCACATGGACGCCGCCTGCGGCGTCAAAATCACGATCCTGCGCACGACGCCTTCAGGCACCGTGGGCGACCGGGACGTGTACGGCGCGCAGCAGGCCGCGCCGCTGATGGACCTGATGATCCCGTAACGGCGGGGAAAGGAGAAGCGCGATGAACAACGCAGGCCTTCAGGGGCGGCAGGGCCGCAGGTCCTTTGCGCAGCGCGTGCGCGAAAACCTGTACACGCTCCGCATCGACTGGGTGATTTACGCCATGCTGCTGCCGACGCTCGTATTTTTCGTCCTCTTCCGCGTGCTGCCGATTCTCAACATGCGGCTGGCGTTTTACACCTACAAGCCGAAAACGGCGTGGGTGTGGGCGGGACTGAAATACTTCCGGCAGATTTTCTCCAATTAATTATTTGGAGGTTCTTTTATGTTAAAGAACAAATTGGCTTTGATTGCTGGAATTTTTCTTTCAGCAATTTTTTTGAGTTGTACTTCTGCCCCAAAAAACGTAGAAGTCGGAAGATATGATTATTCAGTTCCGCAAGACCAAGATGCGATACTTGTAATTGGTGGTTCCTCAGGATGTTGGATTACAGCTTTTGATGATGAAACTGTCTCGTGGAGCCCTTATTATTCACAAAGTCTTTTAGGTACAATGGCGGGAATTTATGATAAAGTCGAGGCTTATCAGATAGGTATTCCTTCTGGAACTCATAAACTTACTGGAGGATTACCGAGTTCTAACGGAACAACTGCATTGCAATATCAATCCTCAACAAAATTTAATTTTGTTGCAGGTAAAACTTACAAAGTTGAAATTAAAAACAGGAATTTTGTAATTACGGAAATGCTTCCAGAAGAATCGTTGAGATAGTTGATTTTTTCAGAGGGGCTGTCCAATAAGTTTACTTCCTAGTGTCATTCCGAACTTGTTTCGGAATCTATAGGCCTAGATATAGTGTAGATGCTGAAACAAGTTCAGCATGACGATACTT
>SFFS01000209.1 GCA_004557805.1 Clostridiales bacterium
CCGGAAAACTGATGCGGATAACGGTCGAGAAACTCCTCCGGAATGCCCACCTGCCGCGCCAGCGCGCGCACGCGTTCTTCCTGCTCCTGCGGCGGAACTCCGAAGGCGCGCAGCGGCTCTGCGATGATCTTTTTCGCCGTCATGCGCGGGTCGAGCGAAGTATACGGATCCTGAAAGACGAGCTGCATGTTCCGACGCTCCTGGCGCAGGCTGCGCGCGGACATGGCCGTAATATCGCGGCCGTCGAGCTCCACGCGGCCGCCCGTCGGCTCGATCAGGCGCAGAAGCAGCCGCCCCAGCGTCGATTTGCCGCAGCCGGATTCGCCCACAAGAGAGAGCGTTTCGCCGCGGTATACATCGAGAGAAACGTCGCTGACCGCATGCACCGTGCCGCCCGCCGTTTTGAATTCGCGGCTGATGCGCTCGGCGCGCAGAAGCACCTGCTCATTCATGGCCTGCGGCCTCCTTTCCCGTCAGAAAACAGCGCACAAGATGGCCTTCGCCCGCATCGACAAGCGGGGGCATGGACGCCTTGCAGCGGGCTGTCGCCCGGCTGCACCGCTCCGCAAAGCGGCAGCCCTTCGGCACGTCGTACAGCGTAGGAACCGTGCCGGGAATGTTCTTGAGGCGCTCGCGCCCCGTTTCCACGCGCGGCACCGAACCGAGCAGGCCGAGCGTGTAGGGGTGCAGCGGACGCTCAAAGAGCGAGAGCACGTCGCAGCTTTCGACGATCTGTCCCATATACATGACGTTGACGGTATCGCACACCTTGGCCACGACGCCGAGGTTATGCGTAATCATCAGAATGGAAGTGCCGAACGTGTCGCGCAGCTGCTTCATCAGGCGCATGATCTGCGCCTCGATGGTCACGTCGAGCGCGGTGGTCGGCTCGTCGGCGATGAGCAGCTCGGGCGTGAGGATCATCGCCATGGCGATCATCACGCGCTGGCGCAGGCCGCCCGAAAGCTCGAACGGATATGCGTCGAAGCGCCGCTCCGGCTCGGGAACGCCCACCTGGCGCATTATGTCGATCACCTTCGCACGGCGTTCGGCGCGGGAGAGCTTTGTGTGCAGGATGAGCGTCTCTTCGATCTGCTTGCCCACCTTCACCACCGGGTTCAGGCTGGACATCGGCTCCTGGAAGATCATCGAAATGCGGTTGCCGTTGATGCTGCGCATCTGGCGCGGCGTATACGCCGAAATTTCTTCCTCGCCCAGCAGCACGCGCCCGCCTGTGATGCTGCCGCCCGCAGGCAGAAGCCCCATGATCGCGCGCGCCGTCATGCTCTTGCCGCAGCCCGACTCGCCGACTACGCCCACGATGCTGCCGCCGGGAATCTCGAAGCTGACGTCCTCGACGGGAGAGAGCAATGCGTCTCTCGTTTTGATGGAGACGTGCAGGTTTTCCACGCGCAGGCTTTTTTCACTCATATCCGCTCACCCATTTCCGTTTCACTTTGCCGCCGCATGTCGGCTGCGTCTGTTTTTGCAGGCGCAGGCGGCGTGGGGCGGGGATGGGCGGACCGGCGCAAAGGCCGGCCCGCCGCCCTGCGGCCGGAAAATTATTCCGCGGCCGTCACTTTGTAAAGATACGGCACGCCCGAAGCGGCCCACTTGGTTTCCACACCGGAAAGCTCCGCGCGATAGACCACATGGAAGATATCCTCGAACAGGCCGCGCATGTTGCCGAGAGCCGCCTGCTTTTCGTACGCTTCCACCGTCAGCGGGAACCGCTCGGCCGCGTCGGCCACGGCCAGCGCCTTGTCGAGCGCAGCGTCGGCGTCGGCGTCAATGGCCAGACCGCCCAGCGAGCCGTAGTAGCCCTGGCCGGCGAAGGTGAGAAGCATTTCTTCCAGGCAGCCGTAGGAACCGCCCAGAGGCGAAGTGGTGATGCCCACGGTTCCGTCGAAGATCTTCGACACCCAGGTGTTCATATCCACGACGTTGATGACGGTCTTGATGCCGATGCTCTCAAGATCGTAGCCGACGGAGACGGCCACCTGCTCGTAGAGGCTGGTCACGTTGATTTCCAGCGTTTCACCGTTGTAATTGGAAGCGGCCAGATACTGCTTGGCAACTTCCGGATCATAGGAGGGCATTTCCACGGTGCCGGAATAGTCGCGCATGATGGCGGAGGCGAACATATCCTTGGACAGCACCGGTTCGGTCATGCCGTAGTAGATGGCTGCGTTTTCGGCGTTGACGGCGTACAGGATCGCCTTGCGCAGGTTGATGTCGGAGCGGTACGGTTCGCCCATGAGCATCATCGTCATCTGCGTCCAGCCGGTGGTGGTGCCGGTCTTGAGCGCGCTGTTTTCGCTGGCAAGCTCAAAATCGGAAATGCTGGGGGTCAGGCACAGGTCGAGCTCGCCGTTTTCCATGGCGATCAGCGCGGTAGCGCTGTCGAGCATGGTGTGCACTTCGAGCTTCTTGAAGTGGGGCGCGCCCTGGAAATAATCTTCGTTGGCGGTCAGATAGACGTAGCCGGTGGCCGCGTCGCGGTGATCGAACACATACGCGCCGGTGCCGACGGGATGCGTGGCAAAGCCGGTGGGATCGGCGTCATACGCGGCCGGGGAGGCCATGTAGAAGTAGGAGCAGAAATAGTCGATCACGCTGGCGTAGCTGCTCGCCTTGACGAGGGTGACGGTGTAATCGTCCACCTTGTCGATGGAGGACACGTACGTGGGCAGCAGCGCGCCGTATTCGCCGGCCAGCTCGTATTCATAGTTCTTCAGCACCGCGTCGGCGTTGAAGGGAGTGCCGTCATGGAACGAGACGCCCTGGCGGAGATGAACGGTGATGTCCAGGCCGTTCTCTTCCCAGCTTTCGGCCAGGCAGGGGGCGGGCTTGCCGTTCTCATCATACATGAACAGCGTGTCCATCACGGAATTGACGACCATGCGGTCGAATTCGTTGGCGGTGTGCGGATCGAAGGACTCGCTGGAGGTCAGCGCGGTTACGACGAGCGTATCCTTGCCTTCCGCCACGGCGGTGACGGCGGACAGCGCCATCAGCAGGGCCAGAACGAGAGAAAGCAATTTTTTCATGGATGTCCCTTCTTCCCTTGAAGATATTTATAAACACAGGGCTGCGCCCTGTATTTACCGCTCAGCGATCCCTGCGTTTGGGATCGATCGCGTCGGCCAGACCGTCGCCGACGAGGTTGAAGCAAAGCGCGGTGATCATAATGGCGACGCCGGAGCAGAGCGCCACATGCGGATAACGCCGGAAAATCTGCATGCCCTCGGAGAGCATGCTGCCCCATTCCGGCGCCGGCGGCTTGATGCCCATGCCCAGATAGCTCAGGCCTGCGGCCGTCATGATGATGCCCGCGATGTTCATCATGCAGTTGACGATGATGGGGCCGATGGCGTTGGGCAGGATGTGGCCGAAGATAATCGCGGAATCACGCGTGCCGCAGCTGCGCGCCGCCTCGATGAAATCGAGCGAGACGACCGACAGCACCACCGAGCGCACCATGCGCGTAAAGCCCGGAACGCTCGCTACCGTGATGGCGATGGTCAGGCTTTTCAGGCCCGAGCCGCATACGGCCACGATCGTCAGCGCCAGCAACAGAGAGGGGATGCACATCACCGTATCAAGGAAGCGCATCACGATCGAATCGAGCGCGCCGCCGTAATACGCCGTGGCCGCGCCAAGCACGCAGCCGATGGCCAGACTCAGCGCCGTGCAGCCGATGCCGAAAAGCAGCGAATAGCGCGCGCCATGGACGATGCGCGCGAACAGGTCGCGCCCGTAGTTGTCCGTGCCGAGCCAGTGCTGCGCGCTGGGCAGCTGCAGACGGTCGCGCGGGTTCTGCTTCAGCGCCACGTCGTTATAATCGGCGATCACATCGGCGAAGAT
>SFFS01000210.1 GCA_004557805.1 Clostridiales bacterium
TTTATCGGCCGCAGGGGCGACGTAATCAACACCGGCGGCTATAAGGTCTCGCCCGAAGAGGTGGAAGAGGCCGCGATGTATTTCGGCGGCATCCGCGAGTGCGCCTGCGCGGGCGCGCCCGACGCGCTGCTGGGACAGGCGCCGGAATTGTACGTGGTGCCGGAAGAGCCGGAAAAGCCGTTTGACAAGGCCGCGCTTTCGCGCTTTCTGGCGGGCAGGCTGGAGGCGTATAAGCTGCCGCGGCGCATCACGCTACTGGAGGCCGTGCCGCGCAATTATATGGGCAAGCCGCAGCGCGGACAGTGCGCGCAGGCGGCCCGCATCGGGGAGGATCTGCAATGAAGCGCGAGGAACTGCTTGCAGCGCTGCGCGAGGCGGCGCCGAATGTGAACTGGGGCGCGGACGCGCCCGAAAATACGCTGTCCTCGCTCGATACGCTGATGATCGTTTCGCAGCTTTACAGCCGGTTCGGCGTGGCCGTTCCGCCGGAGGAGTTGCGCAGCGCGAACTTCAGATCGGCGGACGCAATTCTGTCGCTCTGCGAAAACCTTGAAAAGGAGAGGAACTGAACATGAACAGGCGAATGAAGAAACTGGCGGCGGGGCTGCTCGCCGGGGCGATGATGCTCGGCGGCGCGGCGGCCTTCGCAGAGGAAACGGGGCTGACGGTGGAGCAGCTGGCCAAGGAGCACGGCTACATGGTTTCCACCAACAGCGAAGCGGTGACGAAGCAGCAGCAGGACGCGATTGTGCAGGCTGCTCTTTCGGTGACGCTGGGCAACTCGGGCGACTGGTATCTGACGATTGTGCCGGAGCTCGATCTCATTCAGGAATTGCTGCCGACCTACAACGAAGCCGGCCTCATTCACGAGGGCAACATCGCGTTTATCGTCTCCTGCACGTCGGAGGAGGGCGAGTATCAGCAGTATCATGTGGAAGATGTGAGCCGCTATGTCGAGGCGGGCATGGTGACGCAGCAGATTTGTGTGGCCGCGCAGATGCAGGGTCTCGGCTTCCGGGTCATCACCGATGCGATTCATGAATCCTCCTACACGCTTTACCGCGACAACGAGCCGGGTGAGGAAAATATCGTTCATCAGGGCATGGACTGGGATGAATGGCGGCGCATGTTCGCCATCCCGAAGGACAACTATTACGTTATGAACGAGAGCGGCGAGCCGATCACCGTCATGAACGGAAACACCGTGCAGCTCAAGAGCAAGAAGTATCTCTACTTCGAGCAGGACGGCACGCCCGCTATCAAGCATAAAATGAGCTACATCAACGGCTACATGACCCCCTGCGCAATCGTACTGGTGGGCAATACCGACGACGCGCCGAAGATGATGAAGAACGCGGAGAAGGATTTCGTCACCCTTTGGGACGGCAGCTTCAATCCGTATCCGGAGCATTTCGGCGGCAGCGGCACGAGTTATTGACGGAAGTTTCAGAGAAAAAAGCGGCGTTTCCCCGGAGAACGGGGAGGCGCCGCTTTTGCATAGATTCGTTTACTGCATGCTTTCGATCAGCGCCAGCATTTCCTGTTGCGAAATGGCGGGGGAAGCGCTGACGGAATAGGCGAATTCGCCGTCCGTCCAGACGGCCAGCGAGATTTTTCCCGCGTCGCCCTTGAGGAGAACGGCGCAGCCGCCGGCCTCGACGGTGCGCTCTTCGGCGTAAACGTTATAATCCCCGCTCACGTCGTCCGTGCCGCGCGCCATGCGCGCCGTGATTTCAGCGCCGCCGGTCGTGCAGGTGATCTGCGAAAATTCGCCGAACATCGCTTCATAGACAATGCTCTCGGGCGCGAACGGCAGAACCTGCGGAACTTTGACGGCGAAGCCGAGCGCCTGCGAAAGCTCGTCCGCCGACGCGCACTCGACGGCGCCGTACATGCCAAGCTCGACGGGGGGATCCGGCTCGACGGGAAGCCTTGCGGCATTCGTCCAAAACGCGAAGACCAGCGCGGCGCAGGCGGCCAGCGCCGCCGCGCATTCGCAGAAGCGCCGGACGCTCCGGGCGCGTCGCGCGCTGCCTGTGTTCAGATTGGCGAGCACACGGCCGCGCATTTCCGGAGTGACTTTGATGCGCTCCATCAGTTCGTTATATTTCAAAGTCGTAATCCTCCTTCAACACGCTTTTCAGTTTCTGGCGCGCTCGGCTCAGCAGCGAACGGACGGTCGCCTCGTTTTTGCCGAGCAGCGCCGCAATTTCGGCGCAGGAATAGTCCTCCTGATAGAAAAGATGCACGACCTCCGCCGACGGCTGCGGCAGCTGCCGCACCGCGTCCCAGACGAACGCGAGCTCCGGAGCCTCATCGGAAAGGAAATGATCGTCCAGCTCGTCGTGCGCGCGATAGCGGTTATAGCTGATGCGGTTCTTGGAAAGGTTGATCGCAACGCGCAGCAGCCACGCCTTTTCGTGCGCCGCGTTTTCAAAAACGGGCTGCTTGCGCAGATAGCGCATGAGCGTATCCTGAAGAATATCCTCCGCGTCGCTCATATTATGCAGATAGGAATAGGCCAGCCGCAGAATTGCGTCGCCGTGCGCGTCGAGCAGCCGCGCGGCGCGCGCGGAAGCGCCGTTCTCTTTTGCGCGGATGCGCGAAGAGGCCAGCTGCACAACGCTGGCCTGCAAGCGAAGAAAGAACGCCGCAAGGCGGTGAAAAATGGAAGCTGGGGATGCAGTGCGTATTCCATCGGTGTTATCCTCCGAAAAAACGGGTCAGAAGCCGAACGCGCGGACAAGCTCCGACATCGTTTCCGGCGCAACGCCCGCAGAGCGGACGCCGATGGAGTAATCATACTGATTCCGCTGCCAGATTGCAAGCGAAACGGTATCGCCGAAGCCCTTCATCGTTACGGCGGCGGAATCGATTTCTTCGCTGCGCGCGAAGTCGTAGTGGTTATAATCGCCGCTGTTGTCGCCTTCGGTGCGGGCGGCGGGGGAGACGCGGAAGCAAAGCTCCTGCGCGCAGTCGGAATAGATCAGCTGCGCAAGGCTGTCGATCGAAGAAACGGCGGTCAGCCGGAAGCCGTGAATTTCCTCGGGCGCGGAGACGGGAAAACCGACGGCCTTTTCCAGTTCGGAAATGCTGGTATATTCGCGGATCGGGTTCGGCACGCCGGCGGGCGTTTCGGAGTCGCTCAGCCCGGCCGCCGCGATTCCGGCGCACAGGCATGTAAGCGCCGCGAGAAGGGTCAGAATCTGTTTCATCGTTGGTTCCTCCTTTTTTGACCCGCCTGCGCGGGTTCACTCCATATACCACCGGGCAGCCTGAAACGCTGCGCGCAGCAGCAGCCGAACGCGCTCTTCGCTGCGGGAAATCTGTACGGCGATCTCGCCGCAGGAAAGGTTTTCCTGATCATACAGCTCCAGCACGCGTGCATACGGCTGTGGAAGCGCGTGCAGCGCGTCGAGCACATAAGACAAATGCGACGCTTCGCTCGAAAAAGCCATGCAGTCTCCCTCCTTCAAAACGAAAACAGATGAAAAGAGCAAAACGCTGCAAAACGCGGAAAAAAATGCAGGAAGAAAACGTTGTGCTCGCGCGTTAATTCTTTGCCGGGAATGGAACCTTTTGCCAGGCAGCGGCGTCAAAAGAAAGAGATGCCGCAAAACGCGCTTCGGCGCGCAAAGGAGGAACAGATGACGAAACGGATTTTCAGCTGCATGCTGGCGGCGCTTTGCTGCCTGCCGCGCCTCGTGCGCGAGCCCCGGCGCATCCTCGCCATCCTCAAGGCGGCGGCGCTGATGGCGCTTTGCTCGGCGTGGTTCCTCGTGCCGTTTCTTTCCTATGCGCGCGAGGGCATCAGCACCAGCGTCGTGCTCAAAGCGGATG
>SFFS01000211.1 GCA_004557805.1 Clostridiales bacterium
GCAGCGCCGTCATTTTCACGGCAAAAAAAGCCATGGAAACCGCAAGCACCCGGCGGATAGGAAACCATTCCGTAAGCCGATGCGACAGGAGCGTGAACAGCGCTTCGAGGCTTCCGCAGAGAAACAGCGCCGTCCCCAGACTGCTCACTGCACCGCCGCGGCTGACGAGAATGACCGACAACAGATCCATGCTCACGCAGTAACCCGCGAAGATAAAAAATGCGGCCGCCATCAGCAGCATGAAGTCCGTGTTTTTCAGTAGCATTCCCCAATGATTTTTCGCGCTTGCGCGCTCTCTTTCTGCGGGCTGCGCGGCCGGCACATACAGCTTTGCGATCAGCAGCGCCAGCAAGATCATGCATGCCGTGTGTACCGAGAACGTCGCCGTATATCCCAGCCGCGCCGCCAGATTCCCACAGATCAGCGCAAAGCATGAATAAACGAACGAACTCACGCCGCGCACCGTGCCGTAGCTCACGCGCGTGCCCTCTGCCGCCTGCAGCGTCATGGCATTCAGGAGCGGAGGGGTGGAAAGTTCCGTCGCGGCGAAAAACAGCCCGAGCGCCAGCAGCACCGGATAGCTTTCAGAAAAGAACTGCATCAGGAACACGGCGATGCCGCCCAGCATATACATCGCCGTAATCAACTTTTTCTGCGTGCCCTGCCGGTCAGCCAGTCCGCCCCATACCGGCTGCGCCAGCATCGAGACAAAGCTGCACAGCGACAAAACCGTACCCGCCTGCGCCGCGGTATAACCCAGATCGAGCAGATACATCGAAAAAAAATTATAAAACACACAAAACGCCGTCAGATGCAGAGAATAAATCGTCGTCAACCGCAACGCCGTCTTCCGGTCGCTTCTCATTCTGTTTTCACCGTTCATTTTCAAAAATCGCGTTCTCGTAATAGCGAACCCAACGCTCCGCCTCAGCTGGGTCGATCTCACCTGTTTCAAGGAAGCGTTCTACAACGTGCGCCGTAGGAATCCCGGAACGCCCGCCTGGAGATGTGCATTTAATCGCAGAAACCGCGGATGCAAACCGTGCCGCCGCGCGCGCGTCCATCCCCTGCGCCAGCGCGTATAAATAGCCGCCGTGGAATACGTCGCCCGCGCCGGTCGTATCCAGAATTCGGACGTTTCGGAACGCCGGCACGCTGAAAAAGCCCTTTTCATCCATACCCACACAGCCGCGCGCTCCCAGTGTAATCACGGCGATCTCCGGCCCTGCCGCATGGATTTTTGCCAGGAATGGCGCATAATCTTCCGTTTTTTCCGGTTGCGCATCTGGAAACATACCCGAAAAATAATACTCCGAACCGATAAAGATGTCAATCTTCGACAGGTTCGCCTCAATCTCCGGATGATAGCGATCCGCATCGATCGCGGTTTTGCCGCCGTTTTCGTGCACGCACGCAATCGCCGCCAGCGTACATTCATCGATCGCCTCCAGATGCAGGTATGCAGCCTGCGCGAGATGCCGCGCATCCAACTGCCGCGCCGACAGCGCGGGCAATCCACCGAAACGCCCAATAAAGCTGCGGCCCTGCGTTTCCTCCTCCGCCAGCGCGATGCAGAAATCCGTCTGCCCGCCTGGCACGACAACCACATGCTCTACGTTTACGCCGTTACGGCGGAAATCCTTCAGTACGAAACGGCCGTACGGATCGTCGCCCACGGCCGAAATCATATCCGCTTGCATCCCGAGCCTGCCCAACGCAGCCAGGGCGGTGGCAACCTTGCCCCCGCCCTGCCAGCTCGTGCCATGCAGCGGTACGCAGCAATCGGTTTTCGGAATGCGCGCCGTCTGCGCGATAAAATCGACGCAGCATTCCCCGATACCTATTACCTTTTTCATGTGCACAGCCTTTCTTCAGTTATTTGCCGTTTCCCAGCCGGATCAGATGGCGGATAAATTCCTGCGCCGCAGGCTTCGCCGCCTTCATGCAGTCGGAAATACGCGGCGTGGCGGACTTTCCGCCGCGGATCACGTCGGCCACCGCGTCATACATGATCTGATTGTAATGCGTGGCAATGTTAAGCTTGTTCACGCCGTTTTGAAACGCCGCGCGCAGCTGATCGTCCGGCACGCCGCTGCCGCCATGCAGCACCAACGGCGTATCAGTGGCCGCGTTGAGCAGCTTCAGACGCTCAATATCCAGATGCGGCTCGGAAACGTAATTTCCGTGCGCAGTGCCGATGGCCACGGCCAGCTGATCAACGCCCGTCTTTTCCAGATAGTCCACGGCGACCTTCGGGTCGGTGTAGTTGTCGGAGCTGAGATAATCGCTCTCCGTGTCCGCGTCGCCCACGCGGCCCACTTCGCCCTCGACGTCGATGCCCATAGCGTGGCACGCTCTGACCACTTCGCGGGTTTTGCGCACGTTTTCCTCGTAGCTCTCGCCCGAAAAGTCAACCATCACGCTGGTGAATCCGCCGGCCACGGCGGCCATCGCCGTTTCAAAAGACGGGCCGTGATCGAGCATGATCCCCACCGGAACGCGCGCCTTCGCCGCCAGGTCTTTTACCACAGCCGAAAAGGTGCTGAAGGGCATCATCGTGTTATAAGTGGGATATTCCATCAGCAGCACGGGGGTCTTTTCTTCTTCAGCAACCTCCAGCACCCAGCTGATGCTCTCCAGATTAAACGCCGCAAAGGAAATTACACCGCATTTTTCCTTATCCGCCGCGCGCAGAATGTCAGTTACCCGTTCGACAGCCATTTTTTTCTTCCTCCTTTTATTCGTCCGCCGGATCGGCTTCAACGCCGTTAAGATAGCGGCAGGCTTCTCTGAGAATTTCGCCATACCGGCCGTACACGCCGGAAATGTGATGGATATACGGCCCCATGACCAGTTTGCGTTCCCACGCTTCCCAATCCTTCGCCTCAAACCAGACATAGGTTCCGTTCGTGGAGGGCCCATCGCATGCCTTGCCCTCGCCGTAGAAAAGCTTGAATTTTCCGTGCGATTCACCGAAGCGTGCCAACGTCATCTCGCCTTTTTTCAGTTCGAAATTGCCCATACAGGCAGCCAGCTTCGGCAGACGATCCTCGCGCGCAAGCGCGCGCGGGAAGGGCCCACAGTGCCAGAGCAGCTCCGCGTTGTCGTTGAGGGGATGACGGATCGTCAAATCAGCCAGGAAATGCGGCTCGTTCCCCATTGCAGCCGCATCGAGAATCACTGAAGAAATCGCGCCGTAAATATCGCCCTCGCATGCCATCGGAATCCCCATCTCGATCAGGTCGCCGAAAGCAGAGCAGGGATAAATTCCAAACGGCGCGCTGAACGTTTTCCAGCATTCGCTGGCGAACGCGCTGAGCTGATATTTTTCCGCCAGATAGACGACAGCCAGCTTCAGCGCGGCCACGCCCCGCAGCTCATCTTCGCTCATCGCAGAAGCGTCGAAGCGCCGCTTCATGTTTTCCACATCCTCCGCAAGCGCCGCCGGCGCTTCTTCCAGGATGCGGCGGATTTCTCCGGTGATTTCAACCGTATCAATCGTAACGACCTCAATGCCGAACTGCTCCAAAAGCTGGTTTTCGTTCACCTTCACCGATGAGAACGTGCGCGGGCGCAAACTGATCTGACCGATGCGCAGCGCCCCGATCGCCTTGACGACGTTCGCCGCAGCAATGAACCGCTTCAGTCCTTCCTCCAAACGCGCGTCATCCATCCAGCAGTTCGGCAGATAGGTGAAGGGAACGTTATAGCGGTCGAGAATCATGCCGGTAGCGAACAGACCGCACTGGGTGTCAGTCTGCCGCGGGCCGCTGGGCGGCGGCATCTGGTCGCGCGGCCCCCACAGCAGGAAGGGTTTGCCCATCA
>SFFS01000020.1 GCA_004557805.1 Clostridiales bacterium
GCGGAGCCCCATCGTTCTTGCAGGGCGGCGAAGCCGCTGTAAGCTGTAACGCGCAATGTTCGCATGCCCGCAGGCATGCGGACGAGCTGGCAGGGCGGCAGGGAGAGGGAAATGCGGCGCAAAGCCCTTGTGCCAGAAGGGAAGCATGGAGCGGCAAGAGGGAGGCACAGGAATCTCAGGCTCTTGCCGAGCGCCGAGGAGGAGCGCAACCAGTAGCCGAAACAGCGCCCCAGAAGCGCGGTTCGAAACGAGAGGTAAGCCGAAGGCGCAGACGCGACGATAGAGAACCGCGGAGAGCGGAACTTCATTGCTCTTACCGAACAACGAAGCCGTCGTAAAACTGCGGCGCTCAATGACTGCGGCGAGTGCGTGAATGCAAAGTGAGAATGCCGCGCATGTTCCTGATCCTGTCTCCTGTCAGGCGGGATTCATAATTCAAACGCGACAGAACCGCCCTCGGGTATATCTGAAAAATTACTGCGTCGGAAAATCCAAGACAATCCCATGCAGTATTACATAAAGCCTGACGGACGCCCCACGCCGTCTACAATCTGCTGATTTCTTGACGTATGTCCAGTACGCCTGCGAAACCGGCAATCTGCATCCAACGCGAAATCATCTCATCATCCTTCATGCAAATCGCGCGGTAATGCCCTCGATTCAGCCCCGCTAAACCTTCGGCTTCCCTTCTCGAACGAACGAAAAATCCGCTCGGACTGTCGTCACTTTCCATTCCAAAAGCTCCAGCGCTGAACAAAGATTCATTGCCCGTCCACAAGGGATGAAGCGGCCGGTCGAACGCCATCCTCTGCGTTTCTGCCAGGTATTAGGGGAGGGCGCGGCATACGGACAAAACCGGATGCGGTTTGCGTGAACTCTGCATGCATCCGGTTCCGCTCCGCTGTGGCGAAAGGCGGCGAAAGCCGCCCTGAACATAAAAGCCGAATTTTCGCTGCGCTGAGAAGCATCCGTCAGATTTCGATTTCCGCGGCGTAACGCTCCAGCAGCCCGGCATCCTCGATGACCTGTATCAGCGTGTGCTTGACCTTCATGTCGTTGCAGTAGCGAACGCCTGCGCGGATGTTCTCCTCGCCATAGAGCGCGCGGAAATCCGCCGGATCGAAGCCTGCGCGGCGCAGCTGGTCGCCCAGAACTTCGGGGCCGGGCGTTTCGGACAGAATCGCGCGAATCTCCGGCCACGCCTCGACGATGCTGCACACGTGATCTTCATGCGTGCCCGCCTTGTCCTGCATGGCGATGATGTCGTCCGCCATCGCAGGGAAGCGCCGGCGCAGCCCGGCTTCCCATTTCTCCCGGTCGAACCGGTGCGCGAACGCCGCCGGATCCTCGGTCAGCAGCCGCTTGCGCAGCCGCTCCACGATCAGCGAACAGTGCCCTACGTTTTCGCCGTGCGAGAAGTACGGCTCGTGATGCACCTGGCCGTAAATTTCGAAATAATGCGCCAGGAGATGCTCCGCGCCGCTGCCGGGCCGCGAAACCAACACGTAACCCGCCGCAACGCCGATGAGGATCAGGCTTTCGGCCAGAATGCCGATGGCCTCCGGCTCGCGGCGCATGCAGCCGTCAATGTTTTCGGCCACTGCGCGCAGGCCCTCGTCCACCCAGTTGTAGACCGGCTCGCACAGCGCTTCGCCCGTGAGGAGCTTCGCCAGTTTCCAGTCGGACAGCGCGGAATACTTGCCCAGCACGTCGCCGAGCCCCGCGCGGATGCAGACCATCGGCGCGCTGCACAGCACGTCGATATCCGCGATGATCCAGCGCGGCACCTGCTGCGGAATGGTGAACTTCAGCCCCTTCTGCGTGAGCACGCTCGTGTTCGTGGCGATGCCGTCCATCGAGGGGGCGGTGCAGACGTACAGATTCGGAACGCCGTGCGCGTGCGCCAGATATTTCGTCAGATCGTTGATAACGCCGCCGCCAACGCCCACGACGGCTTCAATGCGCTCGTCCATGCGCGCTTCCAGAAACGCGATCGCCTCTTCGTCCGGCTCGACGTGCTCTATCTGCGGGAAGCACGCTTCGCGCACCTCAAAGCCGTTTTCGGTCAGGATTTTTACGGCGGCTTCGCCGCAGGCGGCGCGCGTGTTCAAATCGCTGACCACGAGCAGCCGCTTATATCCGGACAGATATTCCGGCAGCTTCGAAAGTGCGTTCTTGCCGACATAGATCGCCCGCGTGTCGCAGCGGTGTATCTGACCGCACGCACAGCGGAATTCAGGCCGAAGCATCGATGAAAAATCCATAATCCTCCTCCTCGCCTTTGTTCATATAGAGTCGAACAGGCTTACCTGCCGTGCGGGAAGCTCCCGCAGATAGGCGAAAAGCCCGTCGGTATCGCAGCGAATTCCATAGCGCGCGCAGTCCCGGCGCAGGATTTCGGTCAGCCGCGCACTGTTTGGACTTTCGCATACGTAAGCGTTTCCGTATCTTCGGACGTATTCGTCTTTCAGCCCCGGAAAACGCGCGTCCAGCGCGCGGTAAAAATATTCCCGGCCGCCCTCGCGCAGCGTTACGCCGAAGCCGAACGTGATGATCCCGTAAACCCCGGCCTCCGCGCACGCGGCAAGCAGCGCGCGCAGGTTTTCTTCCGTGTCGTTGAGAAACGGCAGGATGGGGCAGAGCCAGACGATTGTCGCTATGCCCGCCGCGTGAAACGCCCGAAGCGCTTCCAGCCGCCGCTGCGTATTGCAGACGTTCGGCTCGAGCGCGCCGCACAGCGCCGCATCCCACGTCGTCAGCGTCATCTGCACGACGCACTTTGCCTGCCGGTTGATTTCGCACAGCAGCTCCATATCGCGCAGGATCAGATCGCTTTTCGTCAGCACCGACAGGCCGAAGCCGCGGTTTGCGATGATCTCCAGACAGCGGCGCGTCAGGCGCAGCTCCTTTTCCAGCGGCAGATAGGGGTCGCACATGCTGCCTGTGCCGAGCATGCACGGCCGGCGTTTTGCGCGCAGCGCCGCGTCGAGCAGCTCCGGCGCGTTGCGCTTAACGGCTACGTCCTCGAACGCATGCTCGATGCGGTAGCACGCGCTGCGGCTGTCGCAGTAGATACAGCCGTGCGTGCAGCCGCGATAGAGATTGAACCCATTGCGCGCCGAGAGCAGGGCTTTCGCATCGACGAAGTGCATTACAGGTACAGGTTCATCAGCAGCGCGTCGTAATACGCGCCGCCGATTTTGCCGAAACGGCGGAAGAAGCCGATTTCCTCGAAGCCGAACGAGCGGTACAGCGCGATCGCGCCGAGATTGTCCGCGCGCACTTCCAGAGAGATGATCTCGATTCCCGCCTCGCGCGCCTGTTCGATGGCGCGCTGCATCAGCGCGCGGCCGATCCCCTGCCGCCAGCGCGGCCTGCGGACGCAGACGCTCAGCTCCGCGCGATGGGCGAAGCGGCGCTTGAGCGGAGCGACGTGGCAGTTGCCGATGATTTCGCCGCCGTCCACGGCCACGAGGTTGGTCTCGCGCGGATCCGCCGCGAACGAGGCCAGCGCGTCGCGCGCCTGTTCGACGGTCAGGGGAAGCCCCTCCGCGCCGAAGGAGAGGTTGTCGGATTCCGCGCCGACCGCGCGGCAGAAAGCAAGCATTGCCACCGCGTCGTCCGGCCCGACGGGGCGGATGCGATAAGCGCTCATGAGGACGAACCTCCGCTCCTGCATAAAATAGGAAATCCGAGCCTGATTATATCAGAACGCGCGGGGATGTTCAAGGCTTGCCAACCTGGGCCGGATGCGGTATACTACCTGCTACATCATGCGGTAAGGAAGCGATAGAAGATGAGATGCGGCTGTCCCGAATGCGGGGCGTATATGATCCAGTCCGAAAGCCTGAACCTCGCGTGCGTGTGCCCGGAGTGCGGCTACCGGTGCAGCGCGTGCATGGGCACGAATACCGTCATCCGGCGCGATCAGCTGAGGGAGAAAATCTCCGAGCGGCTGCGCCAGGCGGAAGAGGCGCAGAGGGAGTTCGAGGGGCGGATCTGAACGGGAAAACGCGGCCGGGAGCGGAATGCTTCCGGCTTTTTGTTTTCCGGCGCGCTGGGTGTGCCCAAAAAGGAACGAAACCCGCCTGCAAGATCGAATGTTCGTGTTTTGCGAACAATTTTCGCTATAAATCTCTTGAATATTCGGAAAAAATGCGATTTTTGGCGAAATACCCCTTTACATCTTCGGGAATGTGCGGTATAATCCACCCGTATTCCAAATTACAGTGGAGGGTATGTTATGAAGAAGTTCCTGGCTCTGGCGCTCTGTCTGGTTATGATGCTCGGCTGCGTCGCCGCCGCCGACGGTATCCCGGCCGATGAGATCAAGGTCGGCGTCATCCTGCTGCACGACGAAAACGTCGGCTACGATTACGCGCACATCCTTGGCCGCGACTACATGAAGGAAACCCTCGGCCTGTCCGACGATCAGGTTATCACCGAGTACAACATTCCCGAAAGCGAAGAGTGCTACGACGCCGCGCTGCGTCTCGTCTCCAAGGGCTGCAACATCGTCTTCGCCGACAGCTTCGGCCATGAAGACTATCTGCTGCAGGCTGCCGAGGAAAACCCGGACGTCGAATTCTGCCATGCCACCGGCTACCAGGCCGCGCTGACCGGCACGGAAAACCTTCACAACTTCATGCCCTCCGTTTATGAGAGCCGCTATGTGTCCGGCGTTGTCGCTGGCATGAAGCTGGCCGAAGTTTACGGCGCGGATACCGATGCCAAGATCGGCTATGTCGGCGCTTTCAGCTACGCCGAAGTGGTTTCCGGCTACACCGCTTTCTTCCTCGGCGTCCGCAGCGTCTGCCCGAACGTCACCATGGAAGTCAAGTACACCGGCTCCTGGGCCGATCAGGCCGTTGAGCGCGAAGTCGCCCAGGCCCTCATCGAAGACGGCTGCGTCCTCATTTCCCAGCACGCTGATACCACCGGCGCCGCCTCCGCCTGCGAAGAAGCCGGCGTGTGGCATGTGGGCTACAATGTCGGCATGATCGACACCGCCCCCAACACCACCCTCACCTCCGCTTCCCTCAAGTGGGGCCCCGACTACGCCTTCTTCGTCAACGCCCTCATCAACGGCGAAGAGCTTCCGACCGACCGTTCTGACGGCTATGAATCCGATGCGGTCTGGACCACCGAGCTGAACGCCAACACCGTCGCCGAAGGCACCCAGGAAGCCGTTGACTCCACCGTCGCCGCCATCGTGGCCGGTACCATTCGCGTGTTCGACAACAGCACCTTCACCGTGAACGGCGAAGCCGTTACCTCCACCGCCGGCCTCGAAGGCTTCAACGGCGTGGAACATATGGTGACCGATGAAAACGGCGTGACCTACTTCGCCGAGCAGAACGGCTTCGCGGCCCCCGCGTTCTCGCTCCGCATCGACGGCATCACCGAGCTGAACACCATCTTCTAATTCCTCGCACATCAGGCGGGGCCGCGCAAACCGGCTCCGCCTTTTTCCGGTTTCTTGCGATTCCTGCAAATCTATGAGTCGAGAGTCTGCTCCCCGCTCAACGGCTTGTCAAAAAGGCTTTTTTGACAAGCTGAAATCATGCCCCCAGCTCACTTCAAAATCGGAGGCGCGCGCAATGTCCCAAAACGCGATTGAACTGAAAAATATTTCCAAATATTTCGGCCCCGTCGCAGCGAACCATCATGTTTCGCTGACGGTGCGCAAGGGCGAAATCCTTTCGCTGCTGGGCGAAAACGGCAGCGGAAAAACCACGCTGATGAACATGCTCTCCGGCATTTACTATCCCGACGAGGGCGAAATTTACATCGACGGCAAGGAGGCGGCCATCCGCAGCCCGCGCGACGCGTTCGAGCACGGCATCGGCATGATCCACCAGCATTTCAAGCTCGTCGATATTTTCACCGCCGCCGAGAATATCATCCTCGGCATGGAGGGGAAGGGCCGGCTGAATCTCGCGGAGGCTTCCGCGAAGATTCGCGCGCTGTGCGAAAAGTACGGCTTTAAGATCGACCCCGATGAAAAAGTATATAACATGTCCGTTTCCGAAAAGCAGACGGTGGAGATCATCAAACAGCTTTACCGCGGCGCGGACATTCTCATTCTCGACGAGCCGACGGCCGTTCTGACCCCGCAGGAAACCGAACGGCTCTTCGAAGTGCTGCGCAATATGCGCGCCGACGGCAAGGCCATTATCATCATCACCCATAAGCTCAACGAGGTGCTTGAAATTTCCGATCGCGTGGCCGTGCTGCGCAAGGGCGAATATATCGGATCTATCGAGACGGCGCAGGCCACCGAAAAATCGCTGACCGACATGATGGTCGGCCATAAGGTCGATCTCGACATCGAGCGCGTCGATCCGGTCACCCCTGTGCCGCGTCTGTTCGTCAAAAACCTTACGTGCGTGGACAAATACGGCGCAAAGACGCTGGACGACGTGTCCTTTGAGGTGACCAGCGGCGAAATTTTCGGCATCGCGGGCATTGCGGGCGCGGGCCAGAAATCGCTTCTGGAGGCCATTGCGGGCCTGGAGACTCCGGTTTCCGGTTCCATTCGGTTCATCGATCCGCGCACGGGCAAAGAGGAAGAACTTGTGGGCAAGAGCCCCAAGGCCATCCGCGATATGGGCGTGGCGCTCTCGTTCGTGCCGGAGGATCGCCTGGGCATGGGCCTCGTCGGCGCAATGGGCATGACGGGCAACATGATGGTGCGCTCCTACCGCGACGGCAAGTCGCTCTTTACTGAGACGAAAAAGCCGCGCGTGCTTTCCGAAGATATTGTAAAGCAGCTCGACGTGGTTACGCCCAGCATCAACACGCCGGTGCGCCGCCTTTCCGGCGGCAACGTGCAGAAGGTGCTCGTCGGCCGTGAAATCGCCAACTCTCCCGCCGTGCTGATGACCGCCTACGCCGTGCGCGGCCTGGACATCAATACCAGCTATACGATCTATAACCTGCTGGGCGATGAGAAAAAGCGCGGCAGCGCGGTCGTGTTCGTGGGCGAGGATCTGGACGTGCTGCTGGCCCTGTGCGACCGCATTATGGTGCTCTCCAGCGGCCAGGTGACGGGCATTGTGGACGCGCGCAGCGCGACCAAGGAACAGATCGGCCTGATGATGACGCAGCGCAGGAAGGGAGCGTAACAGATGAAAAAGGAACAGACTCTGCGCGAGCCGTTTGTCCGCATGGTCAAGCGGGATGCCATGCCCGGCTGGCAGCGCGCGTGCATATATGCGCTGGCGCTCCTGCTGGCGCTGATCGTATGCTCCGCGGTGATCGTGGCCTTTACGGGCCTGAACCCGGTGACGGTGTTCAAAACCATGTTTGAAACCACGTTCGGCACGCCCGATCTGGCGTGGAAAAACCGCGCCATGTCCATCTGGACGACCGTGCGCGATACGATGATCCTTCTCTGCGTGGCGCTGGCGCTCGTGCCCGCGTTCCGCATGCGCTTCTGGAACATCGGCGGCGAGGGACAGATTCTTGTGGGCGGCTTGGCCACGGCGTTTGCGATGCGCCAGTTCGGCGATGCGATGCCAACCTGGCTGCTGTTTACGTACATGGTGTGCTTCAGCCTTCTCGCCGGTATGGTGTGGGGCCTTCTGCCCGCTGTGTTCAAGGCGTTCTGGAACACGAACGAAACGCTGTTTACGCTGATGATGAACTACATCGCCATCCAGATCGTTTCGGCTTTCTCCATCCTGTGGGAAGCCAAGCAGGGTTCCGGCTCCATCGGCGTAATCAACAAGGCCACCAAGGCTGGTCATATGACGACCAGCTGGCTTTCGGGCGCGTTCGGCACGAAGAACTATATCATCGACGTGATGATCGTTCTGGCGCTGACGATTCTCATTTTCGTCTATATGAAGTATACCAAGCACGGATATGAGCTGACCGTCGTGGGCGAGAGCGGCAACACTGCGCGCTATGCGGGCATCAACGTCCGCCGCGTCATCATCCGCACCATGGCGCTTTCCGGCGCGCTGTGCGGTCTGGCGGGGTTCATCCTTGTTTCCGGTTCGAGCCACACCATTTCCACCAACACCGCAGGCGGCCGCGGTTTTACGGCCATCATCGTGGCATGGCTGGCGAAGTTCAATCCGTTCATGATGATCGTAATTTCGTTCTTCCTCGTTTTCATGGATTACGGCGCGAAGGGCGTGGCCACCAGCTGCGGGCTGAACAAGGCGTTCTCGGATATCATCACGGGCATCATCCTGTTCTTCATCCTCGGCAGCGAGTTCTTCATCAATTACCGCCTCGTGTTCCGCGGCGGCAGGAAGGAGGCGTTGTAAGATGCAGTTTGTCCTTACCGTTCTCAAGAGCTTCTTTACCAGCGCGTTTTTCCATGCAGCAGTGATGCAGGGCATTCCGCTTTTGTACGGCGCCGTCGGCGAAATCCTCACCGAAAAGAGCGGCAACCTGAACCTGGGCATTGCCGGCATCATGTATATGGGCGGCATTGGCGGCCTGATCGGCGCGTTCCTGTATGAAAACGCGGCCGCATCGCCCATCCCGTTTGTGGCGATGATGGTATCGATCCTCAGCGCGCTGCTGCTGGCGACGCTGGGCGGTCTGATCTATGCCGTCCTGACGATCACCTTCCGTGCCAACCAAAACGTGACCGGTCTTGCGCTGACGACGTTCGGCGTGGGCTTCGGCAATTTCATGGGCGGCTCGATCATGAAGCTGACGGGCAAAACCGGACAGATCACCGTCTACCTCACCGGCAAGGCGTTCAAGTCGACGTTTGCCTTCGCCGCGAGCGAAACGGTCGTCAACAATCCCTTCCTCAACGCAATCTGCACCATGTTCTTCAGCTACGGCTTCCTGACCTATTTCGCTATCGCCATTGCGGTTGCGGCAGGATATTTTCTTGCGCGTACGCGCAAGGGCCTGAACCTGCGGGCCGTCGGTGAAAGCCCGGCTACCGCCGATGCGAACAACATCAACGTCAGCCGCTATAAATATGTGGCGATTTGCGTGGGCGCGGCCATTGCGGGCCTGGGCGGTCTGTATTTCGTGATGGAATACATGGGCGGCACCTGGCAGAACGACGCGTTTGGCGATCGCGGCTGGCTGGCCATCGCGCTGGTCATCTTTGCGCTTTGGAAGCCCGTGCGCGCCATCTGGGCCTCGATTCTGTTCGGCGGCCTGTATGTGCTCTATACGCGTATCCCCATTGCGGGAGCGACGCAGGAGTTTTTCAAGATGGTGCCTTACGTTGTTACGATTATCGTGCTGGGCATCACGTCCTTCCGCAAGCGCCCCGAGGATCAGCCGCCGCAGAGCCTGGGACTGGCGTATTTCAGAGAAGAGAGATAAGCGGGGACGAGTGAGTGGAGTTTTTTGCGAGAGGGCCTTTCTTTCAGGAGAAAGAAAGGCCCTCTCGCGCTCTCCCAAAGAAAGCCGGATGCAGACAAGCAGGCCGCGCCGTTCGGAGGGAACGGCGCGGCTGACGTTTATTTTCCGGAGAAGAAGTGCCGGGGGATGAACGTCGAAATAAACGGGCGGCGTCGCTGTTTTCGCGCCGCCAAAAAAGAAAGCCGGATGCAGACAAACAGGCCGCGCCGTTCGGAGGGAACGGCGCGGCTGGCGTTTATTCTCCGGCGATGAGACGCTGGGCTTTTTTCGTCAGTTTGGAAAAGACGAGAGAATACGAATCGGCGCAGAGCTTGCGGAGCAGATCGTCGGGCACGGAGCCGTCGAGCAGAATGGAGATCCAGCAGCGCTTATCCATATAAAAGCCGGGAACGATGTCGGGGTACTGGCTGCGCAGCAGCTCGGAAAGCTGCGGATCGCATTTGACCGAGAGAATCTCGTGACCGCCTACAACCTTATGCTCCGGCCCGGGGGCGCACGTCGCGGCGAAAAGCTTGCCGCCCACCTGATAGCGGTGCCAGCCCCATTCCGCCTTGAAATCCTTCTCGCAGCCGGGCAGGGCGAGTAGCGCTTCGTCAAGCCAGGGGTAACGGTTCATAAAAGCCTCCTTTATTTGTCCAGCCCGTAATAATGAATGTCGAACGCCTTGTTGGTGATGAATAGGCAGTCGCAGTCCTCCTCGGCGCTTGCGCCGTGCGTCATCACATCGCCCTCGGGAAACCAGACGAAGCTGCCGGGCGCGAAGGAACCGCGATCGGTCACAAGCGTGCCGCGCAGGACGAACATGCCGTGCGCGCAGTGATGATCGTGCAGCGGCGTGACGCCGCCCTTCGGGTAGCGGATAAATTTGACGGACATGCCCGTTTCTTCATCGCGCACAAAATATTGCTCGTAGGTGGTGTTGCCGGTGTTGCGGCTGACGTGCTTGAAATCGAGCGGACGCACCGCGTCGACCGGAATTTCAATACGCCGCGGCTGCTCCGAAGGCCACACCTTGCGAAAACGTTCGCAGACGATGGGCGTGTTTTCACAGAACGAAAGGCCGCAAGCGGCCATTTCGGCCCGAAAAAACGCCTCGTGTACTTCGCGCCAGCGGGAGAGGCTGCCGTCGTCCTCGCCCTCGAGCGCGGCGTGTTCAGCGCTCACTGCATGAAAAGGCATAATATCCACGCGCGTCGTCTGCACAATGCAGACGGCTTCGCTCGCCGCGTTGGTGATAACGCTGTAATCGCCGGCCTGTGGAACGCGCGTTCCTTCTTTTTCATAGACCGGCAGCGATGAGGACGTCGCCCGCTTCCTGCCGGAAAGCGTCAGCGCGGCCAGCTCGTCGGCCGCCTCGCCGTAGCTCCAAACCTCGTGCGGAATCTCCTGCACGCAGAACTCACGCCACATTTCCTGCGGACTCATATTCATTCTCCTTCGTCAGTTTTACTGGACATTTTCTTCAGCAGGGCGGCAGAAACCTTTATTCAGACAAAAATAGTTTCAGAAAAAATACGACCGCGGCGGCTGAACGCCGCGGGGCATTTCCCTGCATGATACATTAAAACAGCAAAAGGCCCATTCCCGCCGCGATTGCGATGATTGCGGGAATGCCGAACTTCGTTTTCCACAGCAGCAGGCTTACGGCGGCGACGACCACGGCGGACTGCCAGCAGAACGCGCCGGAGATGATGAGCGTGCCGTCGATCATCCCGGCGATGGTGGAAACGAGCAGCCCGATGCAGACGGGCCGGATGCCGTACATGGCCTCCTGAAGCAGGCGGTTGTCGCGGAATTTTTTCATGAAGAAACAAGCGGCGCAGGTGATGGTAAAGGTGGGGGCGAGCACGCCGAGATTGGCGACGATCGCGCCAAGAATACCCGCCACGCGCAGCCCGGCGAACGTGGCGCAGTTGAAGCCGAGCGAACCGGGCGTCATTTCCGCCATGGCGACGATGTCGAGCACTTCGGTGCTCGTCATCCAGCCGTGGGAGATCATCTGCGCGTTGATGAGCGGCACCATCGACATGCCGCCGAAGCTCGTCACGCCGATGAGCGCAAACACATAAAAGAGCTCAACGAACACCATGCTGCCGCACCTCCATGATGATCAGTCCCGCCAGCGCGCCGCAGACGACGGTCAGCACGCGCGAGAAGCCGGTGAACGTGCCGATCAGGAACGTGGCGAGCATAATCAGCCAGCCGCCGGCATCCTTCAGGCTGCTCTTGCGCAGGCGCAGCGCGGCGGAGCCGATAATGGGCAGTACGGCCGCGCGGATGCCGCTGAGCGCCTTGACGACGTAGAGGTTGGAGCAGAACTGCTCGTAGATGTTGGTGAGGATCATCAGCACGACGAACGGCGCGGCGTTCAGCCCGAACACCGCTGCGACGCCGCCCGCCACGCCGGCCATGCGATAGCCGAACATGAAGCTGACGTTGCCGATCATCACGCCGGGGAGCGAACGGCCGATGCTCGTCATATCGACGAGATCCTCCTCGGTCATCCAATGGCGTTCTTCCACGAAATCGCGCTGCATCTGCGCGATGATGCTCCAGCCGCCGCCGAACGTGAACGCACAGATGCGCGCGAAATACCATAGAAGAAACAGCAGCCGCCTGAACTTTGAGCCTTCGTTCATGTGCGTCCTTTCCGGCGGATAATCCGCCTGCGCGGGAATGCGGATTCGGTTTCCATGGGCGCAGGGCGCCCCGAAAAATAATCCCTGCTCCGTCTGATGGATATAGTCCTGCAGGATTTCAAGGAAGCCGTGTATGAACCACGGCTGGTGTACGCCCTTACGCCAGCAGATGTAGCTGTGGCGGGCGAACTCGTCGCTGTAGCGCAGGGGATAGAGCTTCACCTTGCCCTTGAGCTCGGCGTCGCCTATGACGTATACGTCCGGGCAGAGCATGACCGCGCGGCAGTTGGCCGTGATGCGCTTGCCCGTCTCCATGACGTTCGTTTCGAGCAGGATTTCCGGGTTCATGCTGTGCAGCGCGAAGAGGTTATCCTGCACGACGCGCACGCTGTGCCCCGGCGAAAGCTCGACGAACCGCTCCTGCGCGGCTTCGCGCAGTTCGATTTCCGTGCCGTCTTCGAGACGGGAGGCGATGGCCGTGTTGTTCGCGGCGATGAGCACGATGCGTTCGTTCATGATGAGCGTGTATTCCAGCTCGTCCTTTGAGTGCGGCGTGGTCGTCACCAGCGCGACGTCGCATTCGCCCTCGGCCACCAGCTTTTCCAGCATGACCGATCCCTGCTCGATCAGGTCC
Source organism: Clostridiales bacterium (assembly GCA_004557805.1). Lineage (GTDB taxonomy): Bacteria > Bacillota > Clostridia > Christensenellales > Aristaeellaceae > Aphodomonas. The sequence goes on from SFFS01000020.1 coordinate 12,622, forward strand.
ACCTTCACATGAGGATATTTCTCCATGAACATCGGCAGCACGCGCGGCAGCAGCATCATGCCGCGCTGCACCGAAAACCCCAGCCGCATGCGGCCGTGCGTTTCCATGCGCAGGGCGGAGAATTCGTTCTGGAGGTTTGCGTCGATCTGCATCATTTTCTTTGCCGCTTCGATGTAGCGCGTGCCCGCGTAGGTGAGCCGCAGCGGCGTGGTGCCGCGCTCGAACAGCTGAAGCCCCGCTTCCTGCTCGACCAGCTTGATCGTCTGCGAAAGCGAGGGCTGCGAGATATACAGCTTTTTCGCGGCCGCAGTAATGCTGCCCTCGCGGACGACGGCCATGACGTACTGCGCGTGCTTGAGGTTCATAAATAACCTCCTTTTGCGGTATAATTCAGGACTTATAGAATCCATAAAAAACAGTGTATTTGAATTATAACCTGAAATGCAATAGAATACAAGCATAAACCGGATGGGTTGGAAATATTATTCAATCCAGATGGAAAAGCCGTTAATATTTTGTTAGGAGGACTTCACCATGAAGAAACTTGTATGTTTGCTCATGGCGCTGGTCATGGTTCTGGCCATGGCGACCGCCGCGTCGGCCGAATGGAAATTCGAACGCAAGATCGACATCGTCTGCCCGTGGGGCGTGGGCGGCGGCGCGGACAGCACCATCCGTCCGATGGCGCAGCTTCTACAGGGTATCCTCGGCGTTCCGGTCGAGGTTGTGAACGTTGAAGGCGCGGGCGGCGTCAACGGCATCGAATACACCTACAAGCAGCCTGCCGACGGCTACACCTTCATGCTCGGCACGCAGAGCCTGTTCATGCAGGATATGCAGGGCGCGACCTCGATGGATTTCAAAACCGAGTTCGAGTGCATTGACGTTCTGGTTCATTCCATCAACATCATCGCGGCCTCCAAGAAGAGCATGGACCGCTACGGCGTGACCAACTGGTCCGAACTGTCCAAGTACATCGAAGAGCATCCCTACGAAGTCTCCGTCGGCATGCTGACCGCCACCGGCGTTGACGGCGCCTCCCTGGCGCAGGCCGTCGCCGGCCTCGACCTCCTCGAAGTCTCCTACGCGGGCGGCTCCGAAGTCAACTCCGCGCTCGTGGGCGGCCACTGCGATCTGGCCATCTGCGGCACCGACGAAATCTCCGGACTGATCGAATCGGGCGATATCATCCCGATCCTCGCGCTGTGCGAAAACCGCATGAGCGTGTTCCCGGACATGGAGTGCTCCGCGGAAGTCGGCGTTGATTCCTTCATGGGTCCGTGGCGCGGCGTGTTCGCCAAGGCCGGCACCCCGCAGGAAGCCATCGACGCGCTGGTTGCCGCTATTGAAGAAGCGCGCGCCGACGAGTCATGGCAGTCCTTCATCCACAACGCTGCTTACGACGAGCGCAAGGTTCCCGCCCCCGGCGAGGAAACCAAGGAATTCGTTGAATCGGAATACAAGATGCTGTCCGATTACCTCCAGGAGCAGGGCGTTCTGTCCAAGAACTACTACGCCGACTGATCCGTAAAAGTTTAACGCGAACTGAACGCATTTTGACCGCAAAAAGGATGGAAAGAGGGGCGATGTTACCCCTCTTTCCATTTAAAAGGAGTTGACAGGCATTGTTTGAACTTATCATCAACGCGGCGCTGTTCATCTTCCTGGGCATCACGTTCTTTACGCATGTCCTCGAAGCGCCCGTTCCGATCAAGGTGCAGAAAAACCCCTACGCGCTGCAGCCTGACATGTGGCCGAAGGCGATCATCATCCTGCTGCTGGTGTGCATCGCCGTCAACATCTACAAGATCATCAAGAAGAACAAGGGCAAAGAGAATTTCACGCTGAAGGCGTTCTTCGCTACGGTGCCGGGGTTCTTCAAGAGCAAGATGTTCCTGGGCATGCTGATCCTGGTCGTCGTGTCCTTCATCCTGGAACCGCTCGGATTCATGGTGACGTGCATCCTGCTGCTGTTCTTCTACGGCCTGCTGCTGGGCGAGCGGAAGATTCTCCGCCTGGCGCTCTGCTCGGTTGCGATCGCGCTGGTGCTGTACATTGTGTTCAGCGGCCTGCTGAGCGTGAGCCTGCCGCGCGGCACGGTGCCCTTCCTGCGCTCGTTTGCGCTGTTCCTCGAAAGCCTGATTTAAGGAGGTGATTGTCAGATGAGTACTTGGGAACTGCTTGCTTCCGGTTTTAGCGTTGTCTTCCAGCCCACGATGTTCCTGATGGTCGTACTGGCAATCGTGCTGGGCACCATCTTCGGAGCTCTGCCGGGCGTTTCCGCCACGATGGCGGTCGCCCTGGGTCTTACCTTTACCTACACCATGGAGCCGATCCCGGCGATCGTGTTCCTCGTCGCCATTTACTGTTCGTCCATCACCGGCGGTTCCATCACCGCGATTCTGTTCAAGATTCCGGGCGTTCCGTCCTCCGCGCCGACGACGTTCGACGGCTATCCCATGGCCCAGAAGGGCCAGGCGGGCAAGGCGCTGGGCGTGGCGCTGTTCTGTTCCGCGGTCGGCGGCCTGTTCTCCGCGCTGTGCATGTTCCTGCTGAGCCGCCCGCTCACCAACGCGGCGCTGGCCTTCGGCCCGAGCGATCTGTTCGCGGTGACGTTCATGGGCCTGTCCATCCTGACCTGCCTGGACTCCGACCATGTGCTGACTACCATCATCTCCGGCCTGCTGGGCCTGCTGCTCGCCTGCATCGGCCAGGATAAAATGTACGCCGTGCAGCGCCTGACCTTCGGCAGCCGTCAGCTGCTGGCGGGCGTGGAAATGATCCCCGTCCTGATCGGTCTGTTCGCTGTGACCGAGGTGCTCAAGCAGACCAACAAGAAGGACTTCCTCAATCCTGAAGACGGCATCGGCGGCGGCAAGGTCAATACGAAGATGCCCAATCTGAAGGAAATGTGGAGCCTGAAGTGGGTTATGCTGCGCTGCTCCATCGTGGGCACCATCGTGGGCATCCTGCCGGGCGCGGGCGCCACGATCGCTTCCTTCCTCTGCTACACGATGGAAAACAAGATCTCACGCCATCCCGAGCGCTTCGGCACCGGCATTATCGAGGGCGTAGCCGCCTCCGAAACCGCCAACAATGCCGCGACCGGCGGCGCGATGGTTCCGCTGCTCTCACTCGGTATTCCCGGCGGCAACGCCGCGGCGGTTATGATGAGCGCGCTCGTCCTCAAGGGCGTGCAGCTTGGCCCGCTGCTCCTGGTGAACCAGCCGACCTACCTGTCCGCGACGTTCGCGTCGATGATCGTGGCGAATATCCTGATGGTTATCGTCGCCATCGGCATTGCGAAGATTTTCGCGCAGATTCTGTCCGTGCCGTACGCCTACCTTGGCCCGATCATCCTCATGCTGGCGCTCATCGGTTCCTATGCCAACCAGCTGAGCATGGCCGATGTGCAGATCATGGTCATCGCCGGCGTCGTCGGTCTGATCGTCAAGGCGTGCCACTTCAACAGCGCCGCGATGGTGCTCGGCCTGGTGCTCGGCAGCATGTGCGAAGCGAACTTCTCCCGCGCCTACACGATGTGCCGCGGCAGCTTCGCTACGATGTTCTTCCGCCCCATCGCCGGCCCCATCATGATCTTCTGCATCATCATGCTGGTGACCCCGATCCTCATGCCCGCGATTAGGAAGCGCAAGGCCGCGAAGAAGGCTGCCTGAACTTCTGAATCATAATAAAAAATGGCCGCGCCGTTCTTTTATGGGACGGCGCGCCCCTGTTGAGGTGAAAAGAGATGAAATTGACTACGCCAGCCATCGCCGGCACGCTCGAATCGAGCGATGCGCAGGTGACCATTGAGCCGGGCGACGGTACGATCGATCTGTCGATCCACTCCACCGTCATGGCGCAGTATGGCCGTCAGATTCGCGAAACGGTGCTGGAAACGATGGAACGCCTGGGCGTGAACGACGCCCGTGTTTCGGTGAACGACCGCGGCGCGCTCGATTGCACCATTCGCGCGCGTGTGGAATGCGCGGTGTTCCGCGCATGCGGCCAGACCGAAAACTTCCCGTGGGGGGAGGCGATCCGGTCATGACGGCAAATCCGAACCTGAAGCGGCTTCGCCGCACGATGATGTTCCTGCCCGCCCAGAAGCCGAGCCTGATTAAGGACGCGTATATTTACGGCGCGGACAGCCTCATGTTCGACCTTGAGGACGCTGTGGCCGAAAACCAGAAGGACGCGGCTCGCTTCTCGCTCTATCATGCGCTGACGACGATCAACTATCGCGGCTGCGAAAAGATTGTGCGCATCAACGGCCTGGATACGCCGCACTGGAAAGAGGATATCCGCGTAAGCGTGGCCGCCGGCTGCGACGGCATCCGCATCCCCAAGTGCGAGCACGCCTCCGACGTGCGCACGGTGGTGGAGCATATCGAGCGCGCGGAGCACGAGTTCCGCCGTCCGGAGGGCTCCACGCTCGTCATGTCGGCGCTGGAATCCCCGCTCGGCATTCTCAACGCGTATGAAATCTGCCTGGCCTGTCCCGAACGGATGATCGGCGTGGCCATTTCCGGCGGCGATTTCCGCAAGTGCATGCAGACAAGCTATCAGCCCGGCGGTATCGAAATGCTCGCGGGCCGCGGCCAGATGCTGCTGGCGGCGCGCGCAGCCGGCGTGCAGTGCTTCGATACGGTGTTTACCAACCTCAACGACGTGGAGGGCTTCCGCGCCGAGGTGATTCAGAACAAGCAGATGGGATTCGATGGAAAATCCATCATCAGCCCCAAGCAGATTGCCGTCGTGCACGAGGTGTTCACCCCCACCGAGAAGGAAATTCTTGCGGCGGAGAAGATCGTGCGCGCCTATCGCGAAATGGAAACGAGCGGCGTGGGCGTGTTTACCGTCGACGGAAAGATGATCGATATTGCCTTCGTGCCCGGCGCGGAGCGCACCATCGCCCTGGCGAAAGCCTCCGGCGTTTACGAGGGGGATTTGTAAGATGAAAAACAAAATCGGACGCGAAATTCCCCAGGAGATTCTGGATATGGGCTTCGAGCCGTATCAGGGCGAGGGCGCGAAGGACGGCTGCGAATACCAGAAGAAGGGGCCGCGCGTACGCGCGTATGAAAAGCCCTTCGAATCGAAACTTGTGCCTTCCATCCGCGAGGCCATTGTCAAATCCGGCCTGAAGGACGGCATGACCATCTCGTTCCATCACCACTTCCGCGACGGAGATTACGTCGTGAACATGGTCATGGCCGAGATCGTCGCGCTGGGCATCAAGGATATTACCATCGCCGCCTCGTCGCTGGGCAGCGCGCACGATCCCGTGGCCGATTATATCGAGCAGGGCATCGTGACCGGCCTGCAGACCAGCGGCATCCGCGGCAGAATGGGCGAGGTCGTCTCGCATGGCAAGCTGAAAACGCCGGCGATTCTTCGTAGCCACGGCGGGCGCATTCGCGCCGTCGAAAGCGGCGAAGTGCACATCGACGTGGCGTTCATCGGCGCGCCGACGAGCGATTGCTACGGCAACGCCCGCGGCAAGGGCGGCAAGAGCGATTGCGGCGTGCTGTCCTATGCGATGGTAGATGCGAAATACGCCGATAAGGTGGTCGTCATCACCGATACGCTCGTTGATTTTCCGAACTTCCCGCCGTCCATCGAGGCGGTTGACGTGGACTATGTGGTCGTCGTGGACGAGATCGGCAACCCGAAGAAGATTGCTTCCGCTGCCGCCCGCATGACGCAGGATCCGCGCGACCTGATGATGGCCGAAATGTGCGCGAAGGTGATGGCCGCGACCGAATATTTTAAGGACGGCTTCTCCTTCCAGACCGGCGCGGGCGGCCCCTCGCTGGCCGCGAACCGTTTCCTTGAGCCGATGCTCGTGGAGAAGGGCTACAAGATCAGCTGGATCATCGGCGGCATTACGTCGCCTGCGGTCGATCTGCTGAACAAGGGCCTCGTCGGAACGATCGTGGACGCGCAGGATTTCGACGTGCCGAGCCTGCAGAGCGTGCACAATCATCCGCGTCACTTTGAAATTTCCACCAGCCAGTACTGCAACCCCGCCAACAAGGGCGCGTTTGTGAACAAGCTGGACTTCGTAATTCTCGCCGCGCTGGAGATCGATACGGACTTCAACGTCAACGTCATCACCGGCTCCGACGGCGTGCTGCGCGGAGCGCCGGGCGGACACCCGGATGCCGCCGCCGGCGCGAAATGCACCATCATCGTGACCCCGCTAGTGCGCGGACGCATGGCCACCGTGTGCGAGCATGTCGTGACCGTGACCACGCCGGGCGAGTGTGTCGACGTGCTGGTAACCGATTACGGCGTAGCCGTGAACCCGCGCCGCGCTGATCTGAAGGCGCAGATTGAGGCTGCGGGCATCAAGACCACGACGATCGAGGAACTGCAGAAGCAGGCGTACGCCATCGTCGGAACGCCCGATCCGCTGCCCTTCGAAGAGCGCGTGGTGGCCATCATGGAAGCGCGCGACGGCAGCGTGCTGGACGTGGTGCGCCAGATTCGGGACTGAAACAACTGAACGAAACCAAAGCGGAGAGCGTTAATGCTCTCCGCTTTTGCGTTGAGAAACCGGCGTTTGGCATTCTCGGGAACGCTGCGTCAACAGGACATCGGGCAGGCTGAAGCGCGTCCGGCGCAAGGGCCGGGAAGCCCAAAGCGAAGCGAGGGCTGAAGGGAGATACAGCGCATCGCCTCGCAGTCACGGAACGCCGGGTGCGCTTCAGCATGGACGGTGCGAAGTGCTGGATGCAAAAGACACAGAAGGAGAGACGGGAAGTCTCCCCTCTTTTCAGCGCTTTCGGAATGCGATTACAGCTCTTCCACACTGGTGCGGAATTCGCGGTATACGTTTTCATAATCGGCGTTGTACGCCGCCGGACAGATATAACGCACCTGATACAGCTTCCGGTTCCTCGGAACGACGAGGATTCTGCCGCGCGTGCGCAGCGTCGTGCCGTTTTCATCCATCGGCATGTTGATCCAGTAGGTGACGTATGCGCCCGCTTCGCCGAGCATCCTGTTTTCGGCCTTGGAAGAAACTTCCAGCTGCGGATAGCTTTCGCGAATCTGCGTGATGACGCTGTCCAGCTCTGCGCGCGCGTCGTCAAGCGTCTGCAGGGAGGAATAGCTGTTGACGACGATGGTCATGGAGCTTGCGAACCCTTCGTTCGCCTCGCTTTCCGGCTCGGTGAACACAAGCGCGTTGCTGCTGCCCTCAATGGAAGAGGGCTTCCACGAAGCGGGTACGTTGAACTGAATGCCCAGCTGCTGCGAGACATACTGCGTGAAATTGAACGTCAGCGGCGGACGCGTCGGCTCGTCGATGGGGTGAATCAGCAGCGGCGTCGCTCCGGCGGCGGGCATTTCGACGTCGACGTCGAATGTGCGCGGCGTGATCGTCGGTTCCGGCGTCCAGGGCGCTTCCGTCGGCAGGGGCGTGGGCGTGCCGGTGGGAGCGGGGGAAGGATCGGGGGCGTTTTTGGCGGCGCAGCCGCCGGCAAGAAAAGCCGCCATCGCCAGCGGCAGGATCTTTTTCAACGTTGTATTCATAAGGCGCTCCTTTCTGGAATGCGGCGGAACAGGCAGCTTACGCCCGCGATGATCGCGGGCCCCAGCGCGACGGAGGCCAGCACGTCGCTCGGGAAGTGCACGAACAGATACAGCCGCGAAAACGCGATCAGCGCGGCCAGCGGAACGGCCGCCGCACCGAACCGCCGGTCTGTCCGCATCAGGCACGAAGCGCCGATTGTGGAAGCGAACGTATGGCCGGAGGGGAACGAGTAATCCTTCGGCACGGCGATCAGCAGCCGCACGCTCGGTTCCAGCCAGCATGGGCGCGAACGCGCCGTGAGATTTTTCAGCGCCACGTTTCCGATGAGCACGCCGCAGGCCAGCGCGCAGAGCAGCATCACGCCGCTTCTGCGATATTTCTTCATGGCAAGCAGCGCGGCGGCCGCCAGGAGCCATATGCCGCCGCCGTCGCCCAGATGCGTCAGCAGCGGCATCAGCGCATCCAGCGCGCCGCAGGAGAACGTGCGGCGGAGCCAGCCGAGCACGTTCCAGTCGAGCGTTTGAATCAGAGAGCATTACTGGGATGATCGAACGCTTGCGGGCTTTGCGAATTGCATCGTCTGGACGCTCAGGCCGTCTGCGCGTCCGTATGGCGGTCATAAAAAACGGGAACCTTCCCCATTCAGGGAAGGTTCCCGTCAGGCCGTCAAAAAACTATCGTTTTTTGACGGAGGAAACCCGCCTTCTGAAATTCTTCGGAATTTCCGGGCGAAGGCGGGGCGGGGAATGCATTT
>SFFS01000212.1 GCA_004557805.1 Clostridiales bacterium
TGATCGCGGGCGAAAACGTGTTCTGCGGCGGCGGCTGGAACCGCGATACGCTCAAGATCGAGCCGACGGTCGTTTCGCGGCCGAAGCCCGATTCGCCGCTGATGCGCGAGCCGGTGTTCGGCCCGGTGCTGCCGGTGCTGAGCTACGGCTCCATTCAGGAAGCCGTGCAGCTGATGCGCCAGCTGCCCGCGCCGCGCGCGTTGTATTGCTTCAGCGACGACGAGGGCGCTGCGCGCAGGCTGATGCGCGACATGCGCTTCGGTTCGGGCCGCATCAACGATTGCGGCACGCGCGCCGCCTCGCCGCAGGTTCCGTCCGGCGGCGTGGGGGAGAGCGGCATGGGCGCCTGCTGCGGCCGCGCCGGGTTTGAATGCTTCACGCGGCAGAAGGGCGTGTATATCGCGCCGAAGATGGAGCGGCCGCCGTGCTGCGCGCCCCGGCAGGGGACGCTGAACGAAATGCACCGCACATTCGGATAAAAGTTATTGCATTCGCGCGGCCTTTGTGTTATACTGCACTTGTATTATATGAAGGAGGGAACTACGATGGCATATAAGATTTCTGACGATTGCATTTCCTGCGGCGCGTGCGCGGCCGAATGCCCCGTTGAAGCGATCCACGAGGGCGATGGCAAGTACGAGATCGATGCGGATAAGTGCCTGAGCTGCGGCGCGTGCGCCGGCGTGTGCCCGGTTGGCGCTCCTGCGGAAGAATAATTTCACCGCGTTTCAAAGCCCGACGGTATGAAGAATCGTACCGGCGGGTTTTTTATTGCCTTTTTTCAGACAGAACTTGCAAAAACTTTCAAATGATGTTATACTTTTTGCAGGATTTGTGATCGTTTTCCATCGAGATGCATTTCAACGCAGCAAATCTGCGTGGAAATAAATTTGAGGAGGTTGACCCTATGAAAAAACTGTTGGCTCTCATTTTGACCGTGGCTATGCTCTGCACGCTCGGCGTGAGCGCGCTCGCCGTGAACGAGGATGTGACCGGCGAAGTGATGATCTACACTTCCATGTATCAGTTCGTTATCGATATGATGGACGAAGCCCTCAAGAAGGAATTCCCGAACCTCACCCCCGGCAATGAAGGCTCCTTCTTCTTCTACGGCGGCACCGGCTCCCTGCAGACCAAGCTCGCCGGCGAAATGGAAACCGGCACCCTCGGCTGCGACATGATGCTCGTCGCCGAACCGGCGTACTCCCTCGAACTGAAAGAGGGCGGCTGGCTTGAGCCCATCGAAGTGGCCGACGCCGACAAGATCCTCCGCTTCGACTATGACAAGGACGGCTACTGGTATCCCGTCCGCGTCTGCAACATGGTTCTGGCCTACAACCCCGAGCTGTACAAGGCCGAGGAACTGCCGCAGTCTTTCTACGATTTCGCGAATGATCCGGCCATGAAGGGCGTCATCTCCATGGGCAACCCGCTCACCAGCGGCACCACGATGGCGGCCGTCGCCGCCCTGAGCGACAAGTACGGCTACGACTACTTCACCGCGCTGGGAAACAACGACGTGATGATCGAGTCCGGCTCCACCGCGCTTGCCAAGCTGCAGACCGGCGAATGCAAGGAAATCATGATCCTTGAAGAATCCGTCCTGAAGATCCGCAAGGAAGAGGGCTCCAAGATCGCCTGCATCTACCCCACCGACGGCAACATCATGATCCCGTCCACCGTTATGACCGTGGCCGAGGACCGCAGCGCCAACATGAACATCGAAGCCTGCGAAGCCATCACCAACTGGCTGCTCACCGAAGAAGCGCAGAAGCTGATCCTTGAAGGCTACATGCACTCCGTGTTCGCCGGCATGAAGGAAGTGCCGTTCGACTCCATCGACACCGACGGCCTCATCGAGACCGACATGGGCGTCGACTGGGAGCGCTGCTACCAGGATCGCGACGAAATCCGCACCGAATTCCAGGAGCGCGTGACCGTCACCAAGTAATCAGACATCAGGCGGGGAGGGGAGCTGCGAATGGGCGGCTTCCCCTTCCCGCCGTTCTTTAACCCGAAGGAGGAGTGCGAACGAATGGAGAACTCGGCGCGGAAACAGCCGCGGCTGGCCACGCAGCGGGATTTGGAGCCGCTGTTTGTGAAGATCGTGCTGGCCGTTTTGCTCGTTCTGGGCTTTGTGATGATATTCGGTGGCGTTTGGGGGATTAAGACCTTCCAGACCTCCGGATACGACACAGAGGCCGCATACGGCTATATTCATCGGATGACGGGCGAGCTGAACGCCCGTTATAATCGGGAGATTCTTCCCGCGCTGGAAGCGCTGGAAGCGGGCGAACGCGCGCTCGTAGACGCCAAAGTCGACGAAATGGTGGTCGATTTCTGGGCGGAAACGCGCGTGGACTGGGAAAGCGCGCGCGCAGAGCTGGACGCGTTCTTTGCCGGCCTGCCCGAAAACGAACGCGCGGCGGCGCGTTATAAGCTGTTCGACGTGGCGTTCGCCATCGGCGGCCCGAAGGTGTCGAGCAGCCAGAAGAAGGCGCTTGCGCCGATGAACGCGCAGGAGCGCGCGGAGTTCCGAAGCGCCATGCTGCTTGCGCTGATCGATGAAAACGCGGCGCTGCCCGAGGCAGCAGCCAACGCCGTTGAAGGCAAGGAAGGCGCGGAGCGCGAGCAGATGCTGATGCAGCTGTTCCTTGTCAGCGCGAACGAGAACTGCGAAACCGTGTCCTCCGACCTGGCCAACGGGTTCAAAAAGGCCGTGCGCAATGCAGACGCGCGGCTGGACGCGTTCAAGTGCAGCGTTTCGGGCGAGATCGGCTGGGCGGCGCAGGCCGTCATTTCGCATAGCCGCACGGTCATCATGGCGGGCGTCCTGCTCGCGCTGGATATGATCCTGATGATGATCCTGCTCGGCTCGGAGCACAGCTGGCGCATCGATATCAAATGGATTATCATCCTGCTGATCGTCGATTTCATGCTGCTGTTCCAGATGCTGCCGCTGATTTATCTGGTGGTGAAGGCGTTCTTCCCCGACGGTTCGTTTACGCTGGAAACGTTCCGCCGCCTGTATACGTATGCGATGAACTGGGGCGCGCTGAAGAATACGCTCATCGCGGCGACGGCCACGATGATCCTCGGCACGGTGCTCGCCTTCCCGCTGGCCTGGCTGGTGGGGCGCACGAACCTGTACGGCCGCAAGTTCTTCCGCAGCCTGTTCGTATTGACGTACATGGTGCCGCCGTATGTGGGCGCGATGGCGTGGCTGCGCCTGCTCAACCCCAACGTCGGCACGATCAACACCGTGCTGCGCACCATCTTCGGCATGGCGGCTGACAGCACCGGCCCGCTGAACATTTATACGCTCGGCGGTCTGATCTGGGTGCTGACGACGTTCTATTACCCCTATGCGTTCATTACGATTTCCCGCGCGATGGAGAAAATGGATCCGTCGCTTGAGGAGGCCAGCCGCGTCAGCGGCGCGTCGCCGCTGAAAACTGTGGCGACCGTCACGCTGCCGATGATGACCCCCTCGCTCATCGCGGGCGCGCTGCTCGTGTTCGTCTGCGCCGCCAGCTGTTATGGCATTCCGTCGATCATCGGCGCGCCGGGCAAGGTGCATACGGTGACGACGCGCATCATCGAATATTACGGTCTGGGCACGCAGGGCCTGAACGACGCGACCGGCCTGGCCGTGTTCCTGATGGTGATCGCC
>SFFS01000213.1 GCA_004557805.1 Clostridiales bacterium
TTCTTCGGACTTCAAGGCCGCCATACGGGTATCCGCATCTTTGATAGTTTTCAGTTTGATATTTTGGGTTTTTGCTTTCTCTCCCCAGTAGTCATCAAAACGAACTGCTGTCACATCCTGCTCCGGATTTTCTTCTTTCAACATAAAGGGACCGGTTCCTTTGGCCGGCTCAATGAAATTCCCGTCCTCACCAAAGCATTTTGGACTGAACATAGGAGATCCATATCCGCACATGGAGATCAGCAGATCCGGCACCGGCACGTTCTGCCGGAAATAATCCAGCATCCAGTCGCAGAGCAAAAATGCGTCGTCATAGCGCGCGAAATAATCGCACGGGCGAATTCCGCCCAGCCATTCGGCAGGAAGATGCAGCCACTCCTCATAAAGCGCGGGCATCTCTTCCTCCATGCGGTCGACGCTGTTGCCGTATTCGGCCGCGTGCTCGTGAATCCAATCGTGCTCGTATTGCTCGAATTGCTCGTCAAAGTTGATGCATTCCATTTTCCCGTACCTCCCTTGCCAGCCGCCGCGCAAGCCGTTCTAGCCTGCGCCGCTGGGGCGTCTGTCTGGAAAGGGCGCAGCCTTCGCCCGTCAGCATGCGGTAAGCCAGCGCCACCGTTTTCATTCGCGCGGGCGTAGCCGTCAGTTCGCGCCTGCGGGCCGATGCGCCGCACAGCGCCTTCAGCAGCCGGATTTCGCTTTCGTTCTCCGCTTTCGTGCGGGTTTTCATTGCGGAAAAGAACGCCTTCTCGTGCGCGTCGCCCTCACGCTTGGAAACGCGCGAAACCTGTACGATCGACATCCTCCCGCCGATCACCAAGTAAAACGGCCCCCTCACGTCCATCACGCAAAGCGCCGCAAGCGCCTCGTGCTTGAGGCCGTCGTCGGCCGAATAATCGGCCAGAACGCCCTTCAAAAGCGCCTCGGCCTTCCGCCCGCGCAGCGCCAGCAGTACGCGCACGGCCGCCTGCGCCACGCCTGTTTCGTCGCTCTCCAGCGCCCAGCGCAGAAGCGCTTCCAGCCCGTCGTCCGCCGTTTCGCCGTCAAGCCGCGCCTGGAGCGTTTCAGCGCCCTCCTCCACCATACGCCGCAGTCTTCCGAGCCGCGCAAGCGTCTCTGTAAGCGGCAGCTGGCAGTTATAAGGCATTTTTTCCGGCGGCGCGTCCGATTCCGCCGCGCGCAGACGGTATTCCGCCACAGCATCCATAGGATTGATGCGCCGAATCAGCTTCCAGCGCCGCACGGCCGCTTCGCGCTGGCCGTTGTTGTAGTTGGCGCAGGCCAACAAATGCAGCAGTTCGTCGGAATACGGCGCGTCCTCTTCGGTTTCGCGCAGCACCGCAATCATCACGTCCGGCGCGTCCATCTCGCATGCGGTGTGGCATACGAGCATCGCTTCATCCTCGCTCTGCACCGTGGAAGCCGCTTTTTCCAGAAATCCGCGCGCCGTATTTTTTGAGCCAAGCGCATGGAGCGAGGCCGCCATGGCGCAAATGGCGCGCACGTCGTCTTTCGCCTGGTGCAGCGCATGCCGCGCCGCCTGTACGGCCGCCTTTGCGTCAGGCTTTGCAAGCAGCGCAAATGCCAGCAGAGAACTGGCCGCGCTGTTCCGGTGGCCGACGGAAAGCGCGCGCCCGATCAGCCGCGCCGCCAGTTCCGGCCTGTCGGCTTCCAATGCGGGCAGCGCGCGTTCCACGCGCTTTTCGGCGCGCCGAAGCGCCTGAGAACCCGTCTCCTCCGCGCCTTCGCAGTCGTCAATCAGATCCACCGCATCCGGCGCCCATTCGCCGTCGGGATAATCGTGCAGATACATCACCGCGCAATCGCGCGCGCAGTCCGTCATGCCGAGCGACATCATGTTGCACGCCGTGCCGAAAAGGCACTGCTCGCCCACTTCCGGACTGGTAATGCGCGGAATCAGCAGCCGGTTCGACAGCGCATAGCATTGCAGCGACGCATACGCCTCCGCCAGCGCCAGCGCGGTTTCGTCGTCCTCCGGCTCCTGCTGGAGCGAGCGGCGCAGCAGTTCGAGCGCCTGCAAATCGTTGCCCTGCGCCGTATGCTTTCCCGCGAACCGCTTCAGCGCCTGCGCGCTCTGCACGAAAGGCAGCAGCTGCCCCATCGTTTCGTTCTGCATCCATCGCTCCTGAAAATTGTTTTTTTCGGCGCAGGCGCCTTTTCGGCTTTCTCGCGCCGTGGTCTATTCTATCAGAAAAACCGCGCGGTCATTCTGCCGGAGTTTCCGGCCGGGCCGCCTCGAGCAGCGCCCTGAGTTCCTCCGTGCTGAACTGGTGCTTTTCATGGCAGAAGTTGCACACCAGCTCCGCGCCCTTTCCATCGTCGATAATCTCCTGCAAATCCCTGCGCCCGATGGAAATCAGTGCCCTTTCCATGCGGCTGCGGCTGCAGTCGCACGTATAGCACAGGCCTTCCACCTCGAGCAGCTGCGGATCAAGGCCCTTAAAGCAGTCGCTGAAGAATTCTTCCAGCGGCTGCTGCAAAAGCTGCGCGCTCACATCACCGAAGAGCATCGAGCGCACTTCCAGTTCCTGCAGGGTTTCTTCCTCGCAGCCGGGCAGCGGCTGGATCAGCACGCCGCCGGAGGAAATCACCCTGCCCTCATGCACCAGCACGCCCAACGCGCACAGCGTCGGCTGCTGTTCGGAAACGACGCAATAGTACGCCACATCCTCGCCGACCTCGCCGCTTTGCAGCTCCGTCTGTCCCACGTACGGCTCGCGCATGCCGAGATCGCGCACAACCGTAAGCGTGCCGTCCTTGCCCAGCGCGCCGCCTACGTCGAGCTTTCCGTTTGCCTTCAGCGGAAGCTCCGTATGCGGATGATCGATATACGCCTTCAGCGTTCGCCCATGCGCCGCCACGACGAGCGCGCCCGCCGGGCCGCCGCCCTTGAGCGTCATCGTCAGATTGGAGTCCGAATCGTCGGCAGCAGCCGTCAAGAGCGCCGCTGCGCTGATGCCGCGCCCCAGCGCCGCCGTGCAGACGTTCGACGAATCATGCGTCTGGCGGCACAGTTCCGCCATAGAAGTCGTATCGCACATCAGCACGCGCACCTGGCCGTTTTTTAGCGTGCCGCGCAGAAGCCTGCCCATCGCTGCTTTATTCATATCGTCATTCCCTCCTGTTTCGCCGGCTTGCGCGCGGCGAAGAAAATCCGCTCCGCCGTCCTGCCCGGCGCTTTCAATCCATGCTGTCCAAACGCGCGCGCGCCGGCAACCCCCGCCGAACCCAGCGCGTCCAGGACTTCATCCGTATCGTATGCGCGCTGGAAATGCGTTTCATCGCAGCGGATATACCGTTCGTCCGGCTGTCTGATGAACACCGACAAATCCATCTGCACCACGCGCGTTTTTTCATTGTAGCTGTTCTGCCACAGATACGCCGCCTCGCGCCCATCGCCGCCAAGAAGGTTGTTCCCCAGCACGGTTTCAATCTTATAAGCGCTGGAAATATCGAAGAAAATTCCGCCTCCGGGTTTCAGGGCCGCGTAGGCGGCCCGAAAAAAAGCCGCAGCGTCTCCCTCGCCCGTCAGATAGTTTACCCCGTCGCACGCAGAAAACACCGCATCCACGCGCCGCGGCAGTTCGAGCGCGCGCATATCTTGGCAGATGAACGGCACCTGCAGGCCGCGTTTTCTGGCGTTTTCACCC
>SFFS01000021.1 GCA_004557805.1 Clostridiales bacterium
GAGGGCTTTGCCCCCTACAACCCCCAGCAGGGAACTGAGTTCCCTGCACCTTCCACATGGGGTTTTGCGCGGCTTATCCGCATTCATGCGGCGGATTCAGCTCGTCCGCGCATCTGCGGATGCGCGAACATTGCGCGCTTCTTTTGACGGCTGCGCCGTGCGGGGAGGACGGTTAGAGGGCTTTGCCCCCTACAACCCCCAGCAGGGAACTGAGTTCCCTGCACCTTCCACATGGGGTTTTGCGCGGCTCATCCGCATTCATGAGGCGGGTTTAGCTCGTCCGCGCATCTGCGGATGCGCGAACATTGCGCGCTTCTTTTGGCGGCTGCGCCGTGCGGGGAGGACGGTTAGGGGGCTTTGCCCCCTACAACCCCCAGCAGGAAACTGAGTTTCCTGCACCTTCCACATGGGGTTTTGCCCCTGCACTGCACCTTCCGCTTTTTATTCGACGCTCACTTGGGACACTCCTGCTCCATCTTAGCGTGAACGCTGATCGGCAGGCCGAAGAGGTTGATGAACCCGGTCGCGTCCTTCTGATCGTACGCGTGATGGTCGTCGCCGAAGGAGGCGATCGTCTCGCTGTAAAGCGTATACGGCGAAGTTACGCCGGCGTTGATAATATTGCCCTTATACAGCTTCAGCTTTACCTCGCCCGTAACGGTCTGCTGCGTCGTTTCGACGAACGCGTCCAGCGCCGCGTGCAGCGGCGTAAACCACTGGCCGAAATATACCAGCTCGGCGTATTTTTCTGCGACGAGCGCTTTATAGTGCTGCGTGTCGCGGTCGAGCGTGATCGTTTCCAGCACCTGGTGCGCGCGATAGAGGATCGCCCCGGCGGGGTTTTCATATACGCCGCGGCTTTTCATGCCCACGAGGCGGTTTTCAACCAGGTCGTCGATGCCGACGCCGTTCTCGCCGCCGATCTGGTTCAGCGTTTCAATCAGCGTTACGCCGTCCATTTTCTGCCCGTCGAGAGAGACGGGAACGCCCTTTTCAAAGCCGATCGTCACATACGTGGGCTTATCGGGCGCCGCTTCCGGCGCTACGCCCATTTCGAGGAATCCGGGCTTGAGGTATTGCGGCTCGTTGGCGGGATCCTCCAGATCAAGGCCCTCGTGGCTGAGGTGCCAGAGGTTCTTGTCCTTGGAGTAGTTCGTTTCGCGGTTGATCCGCAGCGGAATGTGGTGCGCTTCGGCGTAATCGATCTCCTCGTCGCGGCTCTTGATGTCCCATTCGCGCCACGGCGCGATGATGGGCATATCCGGCGCGAAGGCTTTGATCGTCAGTTCAAACCGCACCTGATCGTTGCCCTTGCCGGTGCAGCCGTGCGCGATGGCGTCGGCTCCCTCGGCCTTGGCGATTTCCACAATCCGCTTGGCGATTACCGGCCGCGCGAACGATGTGCCCAGCAGGTACTGTCCCTCGTATTTTGCGCCCGCTTTCAGCGTGGGGAAGATGTAATCCTCGACGAATTCCTTTTTCAGATCCTCCACATACAGCTTCGACGCGCCGGTTTTCAGCGCCTTTTCCTCCAGGCCGTCCAGCTCGTCTCCCTGCCCAACGTTGCCCGAGACGGCGATCACTTCGCAGTTGTTGTAGTGTTCCTTCAGCCACGGGATAATGATGGAGGTGTCCAGTCCGCCGGAGTAGGCGAGAACGACTTTCTTGATGTTTTTCTTATCCATGGTCGGCGCGTCCTTTCTGTCTGCGTTTTAAGCCGAAAATTTGAGAGGGCCGAAGCCCTCTCGATTTGCGATTTCCGCCGCTTCTCAGTTGAAGTACTTGGCGATCAGCGCGTCGTAGGTGCCGTCTTCCTTCACGGCGGCCAGCGCTTCGTTGATCTTGGTCAGCAGTTCGGCGCTGTCCTTGTTCACGGCGATGCCGTATTCTTCCACCGGCATGTCCATGCCCTCGAGGATGGTCAGCGTGTCGTATTTCTTGACGAGGTTCTGCGCGACGGCGTCATCGATAATCATGCAGTCGGCGCGTCCGTTCACAACGTCCAGCGCGGCGTCGGTCGCGGCCTTATAGACGGTGTCGCTCACGTCGCAGCCCAGGTCGTCCTGCGCCATGAAGTGGCCGGTGGTGCCGTCCTGCACGGCGGCCTTTTTGCCCTTGAGGTCGTCGATCGAATGGATGGTATCGTTATCCTTCAGCACAACGACGGCCTGCGTCGCGGTGAAGTACGGATCGGCGAAATCAACGCTCGCCTTGCGTTCTTCGGTGATCGTCATGCCGGTGCAGAGGCAGTCGACCATCTTGCTCGTCAGCGCGCCGAGCAGTCCGTCGAAGTACATGTTCTCGATTTCAACTTCCATGCCCATCTTTTCTGCGATGGCGGTAATCAGTTCCACGTCGAAGCCGGTGATTTTGCCGTCGTCGTCGACGTATTCAAACGGCGCGAATTCGGCGTTCAGGCCGACCTTCAGGGATTCCGCGGAAGCGGCGGCGGCGGTGAGCATCATGGCGAGGGCGAGCATCAGAGCGAACAGTTTTTTCATTTTATTTTCCTCCTCAAAATCGTCGTTTGATTTGTTTTCCATCGAACGAGACGAAGTATAGCGCATTTTTATGCATATGTCAAGCGCATAAAACGACTTTTTATGCATAAAATGCGGCTCTTTTGAAAAATATTTCATTCCGGCGGAATCTGTTTTCAAACCTGCGCAAATCGGATACAATAAGATCATACAAGCGCATCGCAAAGGAGGAAGCTATGCAGGACGTACTCGTGATCGGGGCGGGCCCCGCCGGACTGACGGCGGGTATTTATGCAGCGCGCGCCGGGCTGACGGTGGATATTTATGAAAAGGACATGCCGGGCGGTCAGGCGGGCCGCACGGACAGGGTGGAAAACTATCCCGGCTTTGCCGCAGGAATCGGCGGGCCGGAGCTTTGCATGGCCATGGCCGAACAGGCGGAGCGCGCGGGCGCGGCGCTGCATTATGAAGGCGTTGCGGAGATCGACTGCGCGGGCCGCCGCGTGCGCACGGCGAAGGGCTGGCGGGAGGCGGCGCAGCTGATCCTCGCGCTGGGCGCGCGGCCGCGCCTGCTGGGCGTTCCGGGCGAAAAGGAGCTGACGGGACGCGGCGTGAGCTATTGCGCCACGTGCGACGGCGCGCTCTATCGCGGCAGGCGCGTCGCGGTGATCGGCGGAGGAAACTCCGCGGCGGAGGAAGCGCTGTATCTGGCGAACCTCGGCTGCGAGGTGCTGCTCGTTCACCGGCGCGACGCGCTGCGGGCCGAGCGCGCCGTGGCGCAGCGCGTGCTGGAGAACCCGCGCATCAGACCGCTCTGGAACGAGCAGGCGGCCGCGTTTGAAGGGGAAAAGGCGCTCTGCGCCGTAAAACTGGCGAGCGGAGCCCGCGAGGAAATCGCGGCGGCGTTTGTGTCGATCGGCCGCGAACCCGATACCGCGCTTGTGCGTGGGCAGCTGGCGCTGGATGCGCAGGGATTTATCGCGGCGGGCGAGGATTGCCGCACGGGCGTTCCGGGGGTGTTCGCGGCGGGCGACGCGCGGGCAAAGCGCTTGCGGCAGATCGTCACGGCGGCGGCCGACGGCGCGGTTGCGGCCTCACAGTGCATTCCCGCAAAAGAATTTTGCGAAAAAGGATGACGCGCGGCGTTTTCTGTGCTATCATTACATGTAATCTGCCCTGCGCATTTTACGCGCGGGGCCTTTTTTGACGATATTCGGAGGGTTGCTTTTATGAGAACGATTGGTACCGTTGTACGCGGCGTTCGCGCGCCGATCTTTCAGTCCGGCGACGATCTCGCCTGCGAGGTCGCAAAAGCCGTTTTTGCCGCTTCTGAGGAAGCGAACGCGCCCCTGCGCGACCGCGACGTGGTTGCGGTGACCGAGTCGGTCGTCGCCCGCACGCAGGGAAATTACGCCACGCTCGAGCAGATTGCCGACGACGTGCGCGCGAAGATTCCCGCTGGCGAGGACGGCAGGCGCGTGGCCGCCATCGTCTTCCCGATCCTGAGCCGCAACCGCTTTTCGCTGCTGCTCAAGGCCATTTCGATGGGCGTGGACAAGCTCTACATCGTGCTCAAATACCCCGCCGACGAGGTGGGCAACGAGCTCATCAGCCTTGATAAGCTGGAGGAAAAGGGCGTCGATCCCTATCGCGACGTGCTGACGGAGAGCAAATACCGCGAGCTGTTCGGCGAGAAGGTGCTGCACCCGTTTACCGGCATGGATTACGTGCAGCTCTACCGCGAATATGCGCCCAACAGCGAAATCCTGCTGGCGAACGACGCGCGCGCCGTGCTGCCCTATACCAAAGACGTTATCGCCTGCGATATCCATACCCGCGCCCGCACGGTGCGCCTGTTGAAGGCCGCCGGAGCGCGCACGGCGCTGACGCTGGCCGATCTGCTCAACGCGCCGGTTGACGGCAGCGGCTATAATCCCGATTTCGGCCTGTACGGCTCGAACATGGCTACCGCCGATTCGGTCAAGCTTTTCCCGCGCGAATGCGAAAAGTTTGTGGAGAAGCTGGCCGGGCTGCTGCGCGAAAAGAGCGGCAGGCAGGTGGAAGTGATGGTCTACGGCGACGGCGCGTTCAAGGATCCGGTCGGCGGCATCTGGGAACTGGCCGATCCGGTCGTTTCGCCCGCCTACACCGAGGGACTTGACGGCCGCCCGAACGAGATCAAGCTCAAGTATCTTGCCGATACGCAGCTGCGCGGAGAAAGCCGCGAACAGGCAGCGGAGGATGCGAAGAAGGCGATTCGCGCCAAGGCCGCGTGCCTGACCGGCCAGATGGCCTCGCAGGGCACCACGCCGCGCCGCCTGACCGACCTGCTCGGCTCTCTGTCCGATCTGACCAGCGGCTCGGGCGACAAGGGAACGCCCATCGTCTGGATTCAGGGCTACTTCGACACCTACGCCGCGGACTGATTGATTTTCCGGCGCAGGCGCCGGAGAACGAAACGGGAGCGCCGCCGGAATGAAACAGACAGAAAACGAACCGCCTGGAGGATTTGCAGATCTTCCGGGCGGTTCGTTATAATTCGGAGCGGCTTCATGTCCGTGAAAGTATGGCCGCGCGGTCTTGCCTTAATGAAACGGCATGAGCTGCGGGGAAAGAATCTGTCCTTCGAGCGACGCAATCGTTTTGCTTGCGGCGCTTTCCGATACGGTGTTCGCTGCCGAGGGGGCGCGATCGGCCGACGTGACGGAATACCACGGATGATCGTCGCCGCATGGCCCTTCGGAATCGAAAACGATTCCGTAGCGGAAGACGGGCTGTCCGTTTTCCAGTCCGTAGACGCTCCAGCCGCTGTTGCCTGCACCGTTGCTCCATTCATTCAGGAACTGGCCGTCCGCGCACAGATAGTATGCGTTGCGGACCCAGCCGTTGATTGCCGTGCGGGGATAGCCGTTATTGAGCGTGTAGAGGTTATAGATCATTCCCAGCGAGAAGTCGCTTTGCGAACGTTCGCCGACGATCAGTTCGTCGACGCCGTTTCCGTCGACGTCAAGCAGCGTATAGCCGAGTTCGGCGCCGTAGCCGGCATAGTTCATAATGCCCTCGCCGTTGACCCACCAGAATCCGTCGCTGCTGCGCGTGCGGACGGCGGCGGCGTACTGCGCCAGAATTTCGTCGTAGCCCGGGCGGCTCATGCCTTCGGCAAGCGTCAGGCAGTCCTCCGGGATGTAGCCGCATTCCAGTCCGGCCTGCACGTAGTACCATCTTGAATTGGTTTCGCCCAGCAGCCAGACATATGTGCCCGCCGGAAGCGTCAGGCCGGAACCGCTGTCCGCGTTCGGGGTATAGCGCAGCTGCGCTGCGATATTTATCCGGGCCGCAGGCTGGCGCGGCGCAGCGGCAGTTGTCAGGAAGCGCGACATCATGTAGCCGTGCTCCGTGCCGATCGTTACCTCCGACCATTCCGAGCCGGGTACGGCGCGGAATTCGACCTCCGTGCCGGTAAAATACAGCCCGAGCGACGCGTATCCGGTCGAAGGGCCGGCGCGCAGGTGGACGCGATCGGACGTCTCCGCATCGATGACGGCGCGCGTCCAGTTCCAGTCGGATGCGCTCAAAACAGAAAGCGGCGCGCACAGAAGCGCCGCAAGCAGCAGCAGTGAGAAAATTTTCTTCATATTGATCCTCCGAAGGCAGGGGGCTCCGCCCCCTGCACCCCCGCCAGGGAACTGAGTTCCCTGGACCTTCCGGTTTGGGGTTATATAGATTGCCGCATTCATGCGGTAGGTTGCTTTTCGAGACGACGGCAGGATGCGTGTGCTCCGCCCCCTGCGCCCCCGCCAGGGAACTGAGTTCCCTGGACCTTCCGTTTTGCGGCGGAGAGCCAGGCCTTTGGCACCCTCATTTTTTATTTCCCTACGCAGAAATTTGCGAACACGGCGTCCACCACCGTTTCCGCCGCGTCTTCGCCGGTGATCTCTCCCAGCGCGCGCAGCGCGTCTGTTGCGTCCACCGCCGCAAAATCAAGCGGCGTTCCGCTTTCCAGCGTGCGGCACATTGCGTCCAGCGATTCTGCCGCGCGCTGCGCCGCGTCGATATGCCGCGCCTGGGTCAGCAGCGCGCCGCCGCCCTGCGCCTTTTTCGCTTCCTCGCGCAGCCGCTCGCGCAGCGTTTCCACGCCCTCGCCGGTCTGCGCCGAAATCGTCATATCCGCTGCGGGCAGCCTTGCCGCTGCGGGCAGGTCGGTTTTGTTGAGCAGGATCCACCGGTTTACGCTTTCCGTCTCGGCCAGCGTTTCCCGGTCCTCCTCCGTGAGCGGCTGCGACGCGTCGAGCACCACCAGCGCGAGATCCGCGTTCGCGACGGCCTCCTTCGCGCGCTTCACGCCGATTTTCTCGGCTTCGCTGTCGGCCTCGCGCAGCCCGGCTGTGTCAGTCAGGTTTACGCGCACGCCGGCCAGCTCCATTGCGCCGCGCACCGCGTCGCGCGTCGTTCCGGCCTCGCTCGTCACGATGGCGCGCTCCTCGCCCAGCAGCGCGTTCAGCAGCGAACTCTTGCCCACGTTCGGGCGGCCCGCGATGACCACGTTGAAGCCGGTTTCCAGCACGCGCGCGCTGCGGGGATCGCAGGCGGCGCGAAGCGCCCCTGAAAGCGTCCTCGCCTCGTCCAGCAGCTTTGCCGCGGTGGGCGCTTCTTCGATTTCGTCCGGAAAGTCGGTGCACGCCGCGATTTCCGCCAGCATGTCCAGCAGTTTCTGCCGCGCTTTTTCCACGCCGCGCGATACCGCGCCGTCCATCTGCCGCCGCGCCTGCCGCGCCGCCGCCTCGCCCTGCGCGCCGATGAGCCGCATCACGGCCTCGGCCTGCGCCAGATCGACGCGCCCGTTTTCAAACGCGCGCCTTGTGAATTCGCCCGGCTGCGCCGGACGGGCTCCCGCCGCAAGCGCCGCTTCGAGCGTCATGCGCGTGACGGTTTCTCCGCCGTGGCAGTGCAGCTCGGCCACGTCCTCGCGCGTGTAGCTGCGCGGGGCGCGCATCAGCACGGCCATGCCCTCGTCCACGGTTTCTCCTCCGCGCACGATATGGCCGTATACGAATTCGTGGCTTTTCCATTCCGTTTTTTTGTCCCCGCGCCGGAACGCGCTGCGGAGCGTCTTTTCCGCTTCCGGCCCGCTGATGCGCACAATCGCAACGCCGCCCGTTCCCGGAGGCGTTGCGATTGCGGCGATGGTATCGTTCTTCATCATGCTTCTTTTCTGTCAGACGTTGAAGCGGAACAGCGTTACGTCGCCGTCCTTCATCACGTAATCGCGCCCTTCGGAGCGGACCAGCCCCAGCTCGCGGCAGGCGGCCATGCTGCCCTTTTCCACCAGCGTTTCAAACGGTACGATTTCCGCGCGAATGAACCCGCGCTCGAAGTCGGAATGGATTTTTCCGGCCGCCTGCGGCGCTTTCGTGCCCTTGCGGATTGTCCAGGCGCGTACCTCGTCGGTTCCGCAGGTGAGGAACGAAATGAGCCCCAGCAGCGAATAGCTGCGCTCTACAAGCCGTTCCAGGCCGCTGCGCTCGATACCGAGGTCGGCGAGGAATTCCTTCTTCTCATCCGGCTCCAGCTGGGCGATTTCTTCTTCCACCTGCGCCGAAATGACCAGCACTTCCGCGCCCTCTTTGGCGGCCATGGCCTTCATTGCGGCTACGCCGGGGATTTCGTCCTCGGTTTTTCCGATATCGTCCTCGCCGATGTTGGCGGCGTAGAGGACGGGCTTGTCCGTCAGCAGGAACCAGTCCTTTTCGATTGCGCGCTCCTCCTCCGTGAAGGGGAACGTGCGGACGGGCTGTTCTTTTTCCAGATGCGCCGCGATGCGGTCGGCCAGATCGGCCTCCTCGGCGTAGCGCTTCTCGCCCGATTTGATCATCTTGCGCGCCTTGTCGCCGCGCTTCTGCACGGTTTCCAGATCGGCGAGGATCAGCTCGAGGTTGATCGTAGCGATATCGTCGGCCGGATCGATTCTGCCGTTGACGTGCACGATGTTTTCATCCTCGAAGCAGCGCACCACATGGACGATTGCGTCCACCTCGCGGATATGGCTCAGGAACTTGTTGCCCAGCCCTTCGCCGCGGCTTGCGCCCTTGACAAGACCGGCGATGTCCACGAACTCGATCGCGGCGGGTGTGGTCTTTTTCGGGTGATACATTTCCGTCAGCACGTCCAGCCGGCGGTCGGGCACGGCCACTACGCCGGTGTTCGGCTCGATGGTGCAGAAAGGATAATTGGCGGCTTCCGCGCCGGCCTGTGTAATCGCGTTAAAAAGCGTGCTCTTGCCCACGTTCGGGAGCCCCACAACGCCGAGTTTCATTCTCAATCCCTCCGGAAGAAAGCATTTGCCGCTTATTATACGCTTTTTTTATGGATAAGTAAAGTTGACAGGCGGCGTATTTTCCATGAGGAAAACGCTGCGAGCACATTGACAAATAGTTAGCAATATGCTATATTGAGCAAAAGTCGGTCGAATGACCTATACCGGACGAGCCATCCGCGTCCGGCACAAGCGATACGGAAAGGCGGCGCGCCCTGTTGCAGGCTTGGCGCGGCACCGCCGTCAAAGGAGAAAAAGGCATGAAAAAGAAAATCGGCCTGATCGTATCCCTCGCGCTGGTCATTGTGTTCTATGCGCTGGCAGTGACGATGCCGGCAACCGAGCTGCTCACCCCCGCCTCCTACGTCTACGCGGGCGTGTTCCTGTCTGTGATCGTGCTGCTGCTGACGCAGGCGCTGCCCGACTGGGTGGTCGTTATCGGCGCGTCCGCGCTGATGATCCTCACCGACGCGGTTTTCCGCAAAACCGGCCTGCAGAGCGCGCCCGTGTTTACCATGAGCGGCCTGTTCGGCGCGTTCAGCGGTTCGACGGTGTGGCTGATTATCATGGTATTCGCGCTTTCGGCGGGCATCGGAAAGAGCGGACTTCTCAACCGCATCGCCATCGGCATCCTTTCGCTTTTCCCGCCGACGTATACGGGCGCGGTCGTCGCCATGATGTGTACCGGTACGGTGCTCAGCCCGCTGATCCCGTCGGTCAATGCGAAGGTCAACCTGCTGATCCCGTTCGCAACTTCCACCACCGAAGAAATGAAAATCAAGCCGCGCAGCAGACAGGCGCTCGGCCTGTTTACGGCCTGCTACCTGCCCGCGTATCTGGGCGGCAACGCGTTTATCACCGGCTCGGTTTATGTGTCGGTCATGTGCGGGTTCATTACCTCCTACGCACAGTCGCTGGGCGCGCAGGGCGCGTCGTTCAATTTCGTCAGCTGGCTGGTGGCCGCCGTCGTCTGGTTTGCGGTGCTGCTGGCAGGCACGTTCGTCTATTGCGCCGTCGTATGCAAGCCGAAGGAAAAGCTGGCCTTCTCCAGGACGTTCTATAAGGATCGTCTGAAGGAAATGGGCCCGATGAGCCGCAATGAAAAAATCGCCGCCGCCATTCTTGTGACCGCGCTGGTGCTCTGGTCGACCTCCGGCCTGCACGGCATGGATACGGGTATGATCGGCTGGGCGGCCGTGTGCGTCATGTGCGCGACGGGGCTGATCGCGCCGTCGGATTTCAACACGAAGATTCCGTGGAGCCTGGTGGTGTTTATCGGAAGCCTGCTGGGCATGGCGAACTATATGTCCTCGCTCGGCTGGAGCGCGGCCATCGCCAACGTGCTCGGCCCGGCGCTTGCGCCGCTGGTTTCCAGCCCGTGGATTTTCGTGCCGTTCCTGTGTCTGTTCACGTATGCGCTGCGTTTCCTCATCATCGAGCAGAATACGGCGCTGGTGATCGTTATGGCCATCTTCGGCGGCCTGATGAACGCGGCGGGGATCAATCTGTACGTCATCATCTTCGTGGAGTTCATGTCCTCAATGTGCTGGACGGTGCCGTATATGAATCCGTTCGCCATGGCGACGCTCGGCGTGGCCGGCGGCAAATACGTCACCTTCCCGGAGATGCGTAAGGCGTCAGTGCTGTATATGCTGATTAACCTGCTGGGCTGCCTGGCGAGCATTCCGCTCTGGTACGCGCTGGGCTTCCTGGCGTAAGCGGTGCGGCGGCTGTTCTTTCCGCGCAGAGCGCGGAAAAAATGTCCGCCCTCGAAAAATTCCGCTTTGCGCGGGTTGATTTTATGCGGATGCTATGATACTATAAGAAATAGGTCGTTTGGCCGAGTGGGACGCTCGGAAATGCGCGCGCAGGAGATCAGAACGGAATGGATATTATCGACCTGAACTTTACCGGAAAAGAAACGACGCAGGAGCGCCTGATCAAAGCGACGCAGGCGCTCATTGCGCTTTATGGCTACGATGCGATGACTACCCGCATGATCGCCAACACGGCGAAGGTGACGCTTTCCGCGATCAACTTCCATTTCGGCAGCAAGGAAGAGCTGACGAAGGCCGCCGTGATGAAGGCGGCGGAGGATCTTCAAAAGATTTATTCTGAAAAGGCCTGCGAGATCCGGCATTTTCTCAAGCAGAAGCCGGTCGATAAAGAGCAGGCGTGGGGCTATCTCGACCGGTTCCTGCATGCGCGCATCCGGCAGGCGCTCGACTATAAGCGCAGCTGGATCAACATCGGCATTGCCGAGCATGAAAACGGCCTGCCGGAAAGCTCGCGCGGCATCATGGCCGCCGTGGCCGTGCAGACGAACGAATCCGTGCTGGCGGAGTTGATTCAGGCCGTCAGCGTGCGGCCGAACCCGTATACGGCGCTGGTCATGGCGCGCTCCATCAGCGCGACGATCATGACGGTGACGGAAAAGCCGGTCATCCTCAACAAGCTGGCCGAGTTCATGGACGTTGATATTTCCGATAAGCATCAGCTGGAGATGGCGCTGCACGATTATTTCATGCGCGCCATCGAGGCGAATGTATCGCTGAACCCCTGGCAGAAATAAAAAACACAGCTGAAAGAGAGACGCCGCGCCGGACGGGCGCGGCGTTTTTTGCCTGTATGTAAATCGGTCGTTCGACTTTATTGATAAGAATAAAACAAAATCTGGCTCTGCTGCGGCAAGAATGCGCGAATTTCGACAAAATTTGATAATCATCTATTGACAAAGCAAATTGTTCACGATAAAATGCAATTAACAGGTCGAACGACCGACTTCGTTCAAAAAGAGCGGTTTTGCGGGATGGACATTCGCACAGAGCCGCTGCCGAAGCATCAGGCGCCTGCAAGCCTCCTGTGCCCGGCGAACAGATCAAGTGGAGGAGTACGCTATGGAGAAACAATCCATCCAGATGACCGTCAACGGTCAGAAGTATGAGTTTCTGATCGGCGAAAAGTTCGGCATGATTCCGCCGTCCGAAACGCTGGTTCAGACGCTGCGCAAGCGGCTGGAACTCACCGGCACCAAGGAAAGCTGCGACGAAGGCGCGTGCGGCTGCTGCACCGTCATCATCGACGGCAAGGCTGTGGCGAGCTGCATGGTGCTGACCGTCGAATGCGACGGCAGCGACATTCTCACCATCGAAGGGCTGGAAAACCCGGAAACCCACGAGCTCGACCCCATCCAGCAGAAGTTCATCAGCTGCTATTCCTTCCAGTGCGGCTATTGCACGCCGGGCATCATCATGAGCGCCAAAGCGCTCTTTATGAAAAACCCGCATCCCACGGGCGAACAGATCCGCGAAGCGCTCGCGGGCAACTATTGCCGCTGCATCAGCCATTACACCGTGCTGGAGGCGCTGGACAAGCTGGCGGGCGTTGAGTCCGATCAGTACCCGATCGTGAAGGAGGCTGAGGAAGAAGATGCGTGATTCGGATATTTCCAGGGGCAAGTTTAATTTTGACGCGCCCATCGTCAACGGCCGCCCCGCTCCGTATCGCCACATCGGCAAATACCGCGTCCGTGCGGACGCACGCGATATCGTCACCGGCCGCTGCACGTTTCTGGACGATTATTCCGTGCCGCGGATGATCTACGCGCAGGTGCTGCGCAGCCCGTATCCGCACGCGCTGATTACGCGCATCGACGTGGAAAAGGCGCGCTCCTTCCCCGGCGTGCACGCGGTTATCACCTATAAGGACATGCCCAAGGGCTGGAGCATGGGCTGGCCGGTTCACAAGGACCTCATGGCGCAGGAAGTCTATTATGTGGGCGACCCTGTCGCCGTTATTGCGGCCGATACCGTCGATATCGCGCGCGACGCGATGCAGCTGATCGAAGTCGAATACAAGCAGCTGCCCGCTGTGTACGACGCCATCGAAAGCCTCAAGCCCGACGCGCCCGTCCTCTATCCGGGCAAGTTTAAGAGCGGCACCAACGAGGTCGACCCCGGCGTTCCGCACTTCCAGCCGGAAGGCCCGTGGTGGCATGTCGAGGGCGGCGATGTGGAGCAGGGCTTCAAAGAGTCCGCTTACGTGGCCGACTCGATGGTCGAGTTCAACAAGATGTGTTCGCCCAACGCGCCGGAGGCGCCCAGCTGCATCGTCCGCTGGGAAGGCGGCAACGATTACACCATCTGGGCTTCCAGCCAGAGCCCGTTCATCTACAAGCTCTATAACGGCCCGCGCATTCCCAAGAGCCAGCTGCGCGTCAAGACCTTCAATGTCGGCGGCAGCTACGGCAACAAGCAGACCATGAGCGTCACCACCCTCTGCTGCGCCATCGCCGCCATCAAGACCGGCCGGCCGGTGAAGCTGGTGCTCAACAAGCACGAGCAGTTCGCCGCCTATGAGCAGCGTCTCGGCTCCAAGATCCGCGCCAAGATCGGCATGACCGAGGACGGCATCTTCAACGCCGTGCAGGGATGCTGGTACGTCGATACCGGCTGTCTGGGCGACGCGGTGCAGGGTCAGGTCGGCGTTGGCCTGGGCGAAGCGCAGCTGGTCATGGCCAAATGTAAGAACTGGGATCTCGACTCGAAGGTCGTCGTTACCAACAAGGCGGCGGCCGGCATCGTCAGAGGGTACGGCGGACAGGAGCTCAACAGCTGCCTGGCGCGCAACATGGCGCACTGCATGATGCAGGCCGATAAGGACCCCGTCGAGTGCTTCAAGAAAAACTACGTCGCCCCGGGCGACAAGTACTACTGGCGCGACGGCCTCATCTGGCAGAGCCGCGGCAGCAGCCACTATCCGGAAACCATGCAGATGGCCGCCGACAAGTTCGGCTGGAAGGATTGCTGGAAGGGCTGGCTGAAGCCGACCCGCATCGAAGGCCGCAAGGCGTACGGCGTGGGCTGCGGCGTGATCGGCAACGCCGACGTCGCCGAGGACAACACGCAGTGCATCGTCCGCATCCAGCACGATGTGAAGGGGCGCTACGCGACGCTGATCGTACAGACCGACGTGACCGAGTCCGGCATGGGCCAGCGCGCGGCCGCCGCGAAGTTCGCGGCAGAAGTGATGAACGTGCCGATCGAGCGCGTGTACGTGACCGATCCCGATTCGCTGGCGAACGTCGTCAACTTCGGCCTGTGCGGTTCGCGCGGAACGATCACCGTCGGCAAGGCCGTTTCCAAGGCCGCCGCGGACGCGCGCCGCAAGGTGCTCGAAATGGGCGCGGCGTATTTCCATTGCTCGCCCGAGCAGCTGGAAACCAAGGATTTCCAGGTATTCCTGCGCGACCGGCCCGAAAAGAGCATCCCGATCAAGAAGCTGGGCAACAAGGACCTGAACGTCGTGGGCTACGGCGAGCACATCGAACAGTTCGACGTGCCGAGCTGCTGCATCTTCTTCGTTGAGGTCGAGGTCGACCTCGATACCGGCGCCGTGAGAATTCCGCGCTTCATGCAGGGCACGGACATCGGCCAGATCATCGACAACCGCATGGTGCGCATGCAGCTGCAGGGCGGCGTGGGCTCCGCGTCGATGGACACCGCCACGATGGAAGAATGCATCTACGACGTTAACGGCACCGGCCGCATGCTCAATTGCAGCCAGCTGGAATACAAGTGCCGCACGTTCAACGATATGCCCAAGCACGACTGCGTCATCGAGGAGAGCCACCCGGATACCTTCATGTTCAAGGCGATCGGCATCGGCGAAATCTCCGGCGCAGCCGGCGCGTCCGCCGTGCTGATGGCGATTTCCAACGCCATTGGCGTAGAGGTCAACGAATATCCCGCCACGCCGGACGTGATCCTCAAGGCCATCAAGAGCAAGGAGGCCAAATAAGTCATGAAGCATTTCAAATATCAGACGCCGGAAACCTTCGGCGAGGCCGCCGAAATCCTGAAGGCCAGCCACCCCAGCCAGGCCGCCGTCATGGCGGGCGGCACCGATCTGCTCGGCGTGCTCAAGGACGAGCTGCTGCTGGAATATCCCGAAACCATCGTCGCCCTGCGCGACATTCCCGGTATGTCCTACGTGAAAAAAGAGGACGGCGCGGTGAAGATCGGCGCGATGACGACCCTCGATGAAATTGAGAACGACGAAACGCTGAAGGCGGATTCGCTTAAGGCCGTCTCCGCGGCCGCGTACAGCGTCGCCAGCCCCATCATCCGCACCCGCGCGACGATCGGCGGCAACCTCTGTCAGGATGTGCGCTGCTGGTTTTACCGCTATCCGGGTCAGGTCGGCGGCACGCTGCCCTGCATGCGCAAGGGCGGCAGCGAATGCTTCGCTATCCGCGGCGATAACCGCTATCATTCTGTGTTCGGCGGCATGAAGGCGTGCAAAACGCCCTGCTCGGCCGAATGCCCGGCGGGCACCGATATCCCCAACTATATGGCGCATTACCGCAAGGGCGACCTCGAGGGCGCCGCGCGCATCCTCATGCAGGCCAACCCGCTGCCGATGATGACCAGCCGCGTCTGCGCGCATACCTGCCAGACCAAGTGCAACCGCTGCTCCACCGACGAAGCCGTGGCCATTCACAGCGTCGAGCGCGTGGTGGGCGATTACATCCTGGCGCACCTTGACGAGTTCTATAAGGCTCCTGCGAAGGAGACCGGCAAAAAGATCGCGCTGATCGGCGCGGGCCCCGCGGGCCTTGCCGCAGCCTATTATCTGCGCAATGCCGGCCATACCGTCACCGTTTACGACGCGATGGAAGAACCGGGCGGCTACCTGATGTACGCCATTCCGAATTTCCGCCTGCCCAAGGAATATGTCCGCACGATCGTCAAGGCGATTGAAAAGATGGGAGTGAAGTTCGTGTGCGGCACGAAGCTGGGCGAGAACCTGCAGATCAGCGAGCTGACGGAAGCGAACGACAAGATCTTCATCGCCACCGGCGCGTGGAAGCGCCCCGTGCTGGGCTTCGACGGCGAAGAGTTCACCGAGTTCGGCCTGCAGTTCCTGGTGGACGTAAACAAGTGGGTCAACAAGAAAGAGCGCAACCATGTGCTGGTCGTCGGCGGCGGCAACGTGTCGATGGACGTGGCCATTACGGCCAAGCGCCTGGGCGCGAAATCCGTCACCCTCTGCTGCCTGGAGCAGCGCCACGAAATGCCCGCCTCCGCCGAGGAAGTGGAGCGCGCCGAAGAAGAAGGCGTGATTATCAAAAACGGCTGGGGCCCGGTGCGCGTCAAGTATGAAGGCCAGAAGATTCAGGGCATGACCCTGCGCGCCTGCACCGCCCTGCGCGACGAGACCGGCCGCTTCAACCCCACCTACGACGACGCGACGACGCTCGACGTGGACGCGGACAGCATCCTCCTGGCGACCGGCCAGCGCGTCGATCTGTCGTTCCTGGATAACGAATTGACGCTGGCGATGAACCGCGGCCTGATTACCGTCGAGCCCGAGACGCAGCGCTCCTCCGACCCGAAGGTCTACGCCGGCGGCGACGCTGTTACCGGCCCGACCACCGTCATCAAGGGCATCGCTTCCGGCCGCCGCGCAGCCGAGGCTATCAACGACGAGCTGGGCGCCGACAACCCCGCGCGCGACGAGCAGCAGGGCTTCCTGCGCTTCGACCGCGAAACCGCGAGCCTCAAGACCGCCAATAACGGTCATAACGTCGACGCCGCCGCGCGCCGCATCGACAAGGAAGACTCCACCTCCCTCACCTATGAGGAAGGTCTGGAGGAGGCCAAGCGCTGCATGAACTGCGGCTGCTATTCCGTCAATGCGTCCGACCTTTCGCCGGTAATGGTGATGATGGACGCGACGGTGAAAACGTCCCTCGGCCGCGAAATCGCGGCGGCGGATTTCTTCTGCACCAACCTCAAGAGCTATGCGAACCTCGAACAGGGCGAAGTCGTCACAGAGCTGGTCATTCCCGAAAAGGAAGGCTATGTGACCGGCTACGAGAAATTCCGTATGCGTTCGTCGATCGATTTCTCCATGGCGTCGCTGGCCTGGGCGTATCGGCTTGAAGGCGGTCAGATTGCGGATATCCGTCTTGTGCTGGGCGCTGTCGCGCCGGTTCCGGTCCGCCTGTTCAAGGTGGAGGAATTCCTGCGCGGCAAGGTTCCGACGGCTGAAATCGCCGCCGAAGCCGGCGAAATGGCCACCGAGGGCACGGAATCGATGGGCCACAACGATTATAAGATCGACGAGATCCGCACGTTCGTGCGCCGCCTTGTCGAATCGCTGGTAAAATAACCTCCCTCTCCGGGTGCGCCGGCACCGACGCACCCGGAAAAATTTATTCCGATATGTCTAAAAATTATCAATCAAAATCTCCGATCCACTTTTAAGGAGGATTTGCCATGTATACCAAAGTCTGTTCGGCTCGGGAAGCGGCTGCGCTGGTAAAGGACGGCGCGTTCCTCGTCTGCGGCGGCAACATGAACAGCTGCCTGGCGGAAGAAATCTGCATCGCGCTGGAAGATCGCTTCAAGGAAGAAGGCCATCCGCAGAATATGACCATCATGTCCGGCTCCGGCGTGGGCGATATGGGTCCGGTGGGCGGCGTGCAGCGCGGGTTCGAACATTTCGCGCACGAGGGCATGATTCGCCGCGTCATCGTCGGCCATAACGGCTCCAATCATACCATCATGCAGATGCAGCAGGATCTGAAGGTGGAAAGCTACAACTTCCCGCAGGGCGTGATAGAGCATATGTTCCGCAGCCGCGCCAAGGGGCTGGACGTGGAGCTGAGCCGCGTGGGCATCGGCACGTTCGTCGATCCGCGGCTGGAGGGCGGAAAGTGCAATTCCATCACAAAAGAGGAACTGGTCGAGGTTGTGACCATCGGCGGAACGGAATATCTGGCGTATAAAACGCCGAAGATCGACGTTGCGCTCATTCGCGGCACCACCGCCGACGAAGACGGCAACCTCACCTGCGAGGACGAGGCCGTGCTGACGAACATTCAGGCCATCGCCATGGCGACGAAGGCCAGCGGCGGCATTGTGCTGTGCCAGGTGAAAAACATCGTGCGCAAGGGCGCGCTTCCGGCGCGCGACGTGGTCATCCCCGGCGTGTTCATTGATAAGCTGATCGTCTCCAAAGACCCCGAACGCAATCACCGCATGACGATGGGCGAATACTACAACCCCGCCTATACCGGCAAATACAAATACCCCGTCTCCGCCTCCGCCGCGCTGCCGCTGAGCGTGAAAAAGACGATTGCGCGCCGCGCTGCGATGGAGCTGAAGCTGCGCGTGCCGGTCAATACAGGCCTTGGCTATCCCGAGGGCATCGCCAGCGTGGCCAGCGAGGAAGGCATTGCCGACGACCTGATGCTGACGGTCGAGACGGGTGCTTTCGGCGGAGTGCCCGCCGCCAGAACCTCCTTCGGCGCAACCTCCAACGCGCAGGCGATCGTCGACAGTCCGACCATCTTCGACCTGTACGACGGCGGCTTCCTGTACGCGACGTTTGTGGGGCTCGCCGAGTGCGACCCGAACGGCTCCGTCAACGTCAGCCGCTTCATGGATAAGAGCGGCCACGAACGCCGTCCCGGCGCGGGCGGGTTCATCAACCTTACACAGGGCGCGAAGAACGTGATCTTCTGCGGCACAATGACGGCGGGCGGCTATAAGGCCGAGGTACGCGACGGCAAGGTCGTCATTTTGCAGGAGGGCGCGGAAAAGAAGTTCCTCAAGGCGATCAATCAGGTCACCTTCTCCGGCCCGCACGCGGCGGAAATTAACCAGAACGTGCTGTATATCACCGACCGCTGCGTCTTCCGGCTCACGCGCGAGGGACTCGTGCTGACCGAAATCGCGCCCGGCATCGATTTGCAGACGCAGATTCTCGACCTCATGGAGTTCAAGCCCATCGTTTCCGAAAACCTCAAGGAGATGGATCCGGCGATTTTCGCCGAAGCTCCCATCGGCCTGCGGGCGCTGCTCGAGGGCCGCGAGTAAACGTCCGGCGTTTCCCGTGCGGCGTGCGTCCGCACGGGAAACGCTCGAGCGGAAAGTGGTGTCGATATGCAGGATTTATGGTCGGATACGCTGCTTTCGCAGCCGGAGGCATTTGAGCGCAATACGATCGTGGGACTGTTCCGCATGGCTGCGGCCCGCTATCCGGAAAAGACGGCCGTCGCGGCTTCCGATATGCGCCTGAGCTATGCGCAGCTGGAGAGAATGAGCAATCAGGTCGCGCGCGCGTTCGTTTCGGAGGGCGCGCGGGAGGGCGGCGTGATCGCCATCAAGACGGGCCGCAGCGCCGCGACGCTCGTGGCCGCGCTCGCCGCGTGGAAGGCGGGCTGCGCCTATGTGTTCCTCGAGAGCGCCTGCCCCGAGAGCCAGAACGCGTTCTGCATGGCGCAGTGCCATGTGCGCATCCAGGCGACGGCGCAGCTGATCGAAGCGGCCCGCCGCGAACAGGACGGCGGCTTTTTCCCGGAAACCGGCGAACGCGAACGCCTGGCCGTGGTGGTGTATACCTCCGGTTCGACGGGCAATCCCAAGGGCGTGTGCATCACGCAGGCGAATCTCGCGGCGGCAGCCGCCAATTTCGGAGAAATCGGCTTCCGCAGCGACGACGAATACTGCTGCTTCGCCAGCCTGATGTTCATCGCCTCGGTATACGATATTGCCGTCAGCCTGTCGCTGGGAATGACGCTGCATCTGATTCCCAAGGAAATTCGCAGGGACATTCATGCCATCGCGGCCTATTACCGTGAGCGCGGCATTACTGTGACGTTCCTGCCGCCGCATATGGCGTGCAAATACATCGCCTGCGACGAGGACAGCCCGCTGCGCATCCTGCTGGTGGGCAGCGAACCGGTGCATAACCTGCGCAAGCGCCCCTACCGCATCGTCGACGTATACGCCTCGAGCGAGGGCTGCGGCATCATCAGCCACTGCGACGTGGAGGACGAGCGCACGGCCTACCCCATCGGCAGGACGGTAAAGGGGCTGAAATACTACGTCGTGGACGAAAACGGCAGCCGGGTCGAGCGCGGGACGCGCGGCGAGCTGTGGATCTCCGGGCCGCAGATTTGTAAAGGATATTTGGACCTTCCGGAGAAAAATAAAAAGTGTTTCCTTGCCAATCCCTTCGACTGCGCGCCGGGCTATGAGCGCGTTTTCCGCACCGGCGATCTGGTGACGGAGGCGGCCGACGGCACGCTCAGCTTCTGCGAGCGGCAGGATAATCTTGTCAAAATCCGCGGCTACCGCGTGGAGCTGGGCGGCGTGGAGCAGAAAATGCTGGGCTATCCGGGAATTACGGAAGCCTGCTGCGCGGCGTTCGTCGATCAGGGCGGCACGCGGCTGCTGATGGGCTATTATACCGCGGAAAGGCCGGTCGATCATGCGGCGCTTCGCGCCTACATGGCCGCATGCCTGCCGTATTACATGATCCCCATCGGGCTGGTGCGCGTGGAAAGCCTGCCGCATACCGCGACGGGGAAGCTCGCCCGCGGCCGGATTGCGCCGCCGCCCGAGCTGAACGACCGCGCGCTGCTGGCGGAAAAGTACTATTGAGCGGGGAGGCGGCAGAAGATGCCCAACTTTAACTTTGGCACGGCCTATAACACGAGCGGCCAGACGATGCTCAGCCCCGAGGATCGGCTGCTGGAGGCGGCGCTGAACGCGCTGGTTTATGGCGGCTATGCCGCCGTAACGCGCGCGAACCTGCGCCGTATGGGCGCGGACGAAGCGCTGCTTGTGCCGCTTAGCACGCGGGAAAAGTTGTGCGCATGGGCGCTTAACGAGGCCGCCGAGCGCATGCGCATTGCCTATGAGCCGGTGACGCGGCTTGCGCGGGAATACCTTGCGTCGGATGAAAAAACGCCCGACGAGAGCGTCAAGCAACTTGAACGGCTGCTCTATCGTCACATTCATCTCTGCCTGCATCCAAAAAACCGCGTGTATGTGCTGGCTGCGGCGAACGAGGCGCAGCTGCCCAAAGGGATGAGCGAAATTCTGCCCAGGGCGCTGCAGGAAAACTTCTGCAGCGTGCTGGAGAAGATGATTCTTGCGGCGGCGCAGGTAAAAAAACAAAAGGAAGCCGCGATGCTCGCGGCCTCCGTGTGCGCGTCAGTACAGTTTTACGCCGTGCAGCCCGAGATGGCGAAGCGGATGTTTACG
>SFFS01000214.1 GCA_004557805.1 Clostridiales bacterium
AGTTCTGGAACGCTCCCGGAAAATTATATCCTGGCACCTGGCGGCTGCACGCAACGACGGAAATCCCCTTCTTTCGAATCGCCTCGAACACCTCCCAGCTGGGGGCAGAATGCGTGCTGGGAATGAGCACAATTCCGGAAACGTTCCGTTCGCAGAGCGTTTCGAGGTAGCTCACCTCGCGCTGCGGATCGTTATCGGTGTTGCAGACAATCAGGCTGCGGCCGTGTTCGCGCGCAAAATCCTCCACCCCGCGCAGGATGTCCGGCGTATATCCCTTCGTTACGCTGTACACCAGCAGCGCCCAGATATGCTCGTCCAGCTGCGGCGCGGTCGTTTTTTCGGCCCGCTGTACGGGCGCTGCCGCGCCGGTCGCATAGGTGCCGCGGCCGTCGTAGGAGGCCAGAATCCCCTCACCGATCAGTTCGGAAATGGCGCGTTCCAGCGTAACGCGCGCCACGCCGCACTGCTCGGCAAGCCGGTTGCGGTTGGGCAGAGGCGTGCCGGCGGGCAGCCGGGCGGCCATTTCGATCAGTTTCAGTTTTGTCGTTTCATATTTGTATTGCTTTTCACGCATCGTTCTTCTTCTCTTCCCTGTAAATTCAATTCATTATAGCAAAGCTGTATGTTTTCCGTCAATAATTAATACATCTCTAAATTTTTCGTTAAAAAAAAGCGGCGGAATGGACTTTCGCGCCCTTCCCGCCGCTGAATCATGCAATAATTCCGAAAAAGCAAAACTAACCTTTAGACTATACCCGTACCGCCCTGCCGGAACGCGCCGCTTCGCCGCGGTCAAGCGTTTCCCCGTCCAGAATCAGCTTCCCATTGACGAAAACCTTTTCTATTCCGAACGATTTCTCCTGATCGGGCGTCGCCTTTGCGAGCGCTTCCTCATCGAAAACGGTAATATCCGCAAAACACCCCTCGCGCAGATAGCCGCGTTCGCGGAGCATGAACCGTTCCGCGCTTGCGCCGGTCATCCGATGGATGGTGTTGGGCAGCGTGTCGCCGAGGCCCAGCAGCGAATCGCGCAGGAACTTGGGATAGCAGTCGTAGATGGCCGGGTTCTGCACGCCATGATCCTCCACCCACGCGTCCGTCATATACAGGCACAGCGGGTTCTTTTCAAAATCGTGAATGATCTCGTCCGTCGTATACGGCCCCATATTGACGCGGCCCTTGAAGTTCGATTCGCGGCAGAGCTGAAGATACATCGCCAGATCGCTCATGCGGCGCTCCTGCGCCAGTTCATGTACGGTTTTGCCCTCGTAGGCTTCATAGCCCGGCCCGATATAGGCGATTTCAATGTCCCTGAAGCCGAATCCCAGCAGCATTGTCGACGCTTTCACCAGCACCGCAAGCCTGATCCGGTTCAGCGGCCTGCTGCGTTCCGCTTCGCTCATTCCCTGATACCACGCAGGCAGGATGACCGTAATCACCGAAACGCCCTTTTTCTCGTTGTAAATATCGAACTGCGCCCGAACGCCTTCGGCCCGCATTTTCTCGATAATCGCAATCGCCTCCGCCTTATCCGCAAAGGTGCCGCGCCCGACGAAAATCAGGTGAGAGCATTGCAGCTTCAGGTTCGTGCCTTTGGCGCACCGCGCCAGTTCATCCATCGCCCGCAGCAGATGCGAACGCCCCAGCAGCTGCGGATACGCCATGGAAACCTTCGACTCGGCGCGCGGGTGCACGGTGAGCGGCTTGTCGTACCGGACGCACAGCTCGACGACCTTCCGGATCTCCTCCTCGTCGGCGAACATGCCCGGATTGTACATCAGCCCCAGCGACACGCCGGCCGCGCCCTGCCTGAGGTTTTCCTCGAGAATTCCCAGCATGCGGGCTTCTTCCTCGGGCGTCAGCCTGCGGTTCGCGTCTCCGGCCACGCTTGCGCGAGCAGAACAATGGCCCGCCAGCACGGCGATGTTGCACGGCCCGCGTCCATCCACGGCTTCGAAAAAGCGCTTCGCGTCGGGATACACGCCGTCGGTCTGCCCGTGATAACCGAACAGCCCTCCGCCGATTTTGTCCAGGTGCGGCGTGCCGTCCTCAAAGCCGATGGAAGAAAGCCCGCAGTTTCCCGTGACAAACGTGGTAATTCCCTGCCGGATAAACGGTTCGAAATACGGCAGGCTGTTTTTGTGAATGGCAAACCAGTCGTTGTGCGAGTGAACGTCGATGAATCCCGGCGCAGCGGACTTCCCCTGAAGATCGATCACCGTATCCGCGTCCTCGGAGATTTCCGGCGCGATACGCGCGATCCTGTCGCCCTCAATGAGCACGTCGCCCGCAAAGGGCGGATTTGCCGCGCCGTCGTAGAGTTTTCCATGCCTGAGCAGAACGCGTTTGTTCGCCCCTGCATCCGTCATGCGCATCCCTCCTGTTTCGGTTTATGACCGTAATTTTACCGCCGTTCAGCGGCAAAAGCAGTATATCATAACCGTGCTCAAAGCGCCATTCCTTTTCTTCGGCGGCAGGAGCGAGTCCCTCCCGCGTCGAATGATTCCATCGCAAAAAAGGAGGGAACAGAATGGACGCCGAGAGCATCGCGCGCATCAACGCGCTGGCAAAAAAGAAACACGAGGAGGGCCTTACCCCGGAAGAAACGGCCGAGCAGCAGCGCCTTCGCGCGCAATATCTGGAGGAATTCCGGCGCGGCATGGAGCAGACGCTTCAAAACGTGCGCATCAAAGAACCGGACGGTACGCTGACGCCGCTGGTGAAAAAAGCGGATAAAAAGTAACGCCGCAGGTAGAAACGTTTTCCGGTTTATTGTCGGCCTCTCCGGAAAAATTTTCATGCAATAATAACAGAAAAGGTTGACATGTGGACGAAATAACATTATTATACCCCATATGGATAGCGTTGCAGAGGAGCACGACGACCGCTTCGTCCCCAAGCTGGGACTTGATTTCAGTTTCGGTTTCTTTCATATCCCGCTTCGGGAGCGGCTGCGCCTGATCGGCGAGGCCGGATTCGACGCGATTATGATTATTCTGCGGGCGGCCGCCTTTGAAAGCGCGTCCCCCGCAGATGTTTTTGAAGCCGCCACGCGGCAGGGGCTGCGGGTAACCGTTGTGCACGCGCCGACCGACCATGCGGCCGATCTCTGGCGCAACACGCAGGCCGGTGCGGCCTATGAGCAGTCGCTGCTGGAAGGCGTCCGCTTCTGCGCGGAGCGCGGGGCGTCCAACCTCGTCCTGCATACGACGCGCAGGCTGGAAACGCCTCCGCCCAACGAAACCGGCGCCGCCCGCGCTTTCCGTCTGGCGGAAGCCGCCGAAAAATACGGCGTGAACCTCGCTTGGGAAAACACGCGCTTCCCGGACTATAACGCGTATCTGTACGCGCGCGTCCCTTCGCCGCGGATGCGCTTCTGCTTCGATTCCGGCCACGCGAACTGCTTCACGCCGGGCGAGGACCCGCTCGCGCGTTTTGGCGAACGGATGACGGCGATGCATCTGCACGATAATCACGGTCCGCGCCTGGGCGACGAGCATCTGCTCCCCGGCCAGGGCGAAATTGATTTTCCGGCGCTGATGCGCCGCCTGAAAGCGTACCGCCCGGAATATTATCATCTCGAATCGCGCTTCGAGACGGACGGAACCGAAACCGCCGCCGACA
>SFFS01000215.1 GCA_004557805.1 Clostridiales bacterium
CAACGCACCGCCGCGCCCTGCAGCGTTATTTCTTCGCGCGGACTTTGCCTTTCGGGCCAATGCCGCGCTGCTTGCTTTTGGGTTCATCCTGGCTGGGATCATACAAGGGGATGCGAATGGTGAAGCGCGCGCCTTCGCCTTTCTTTCCTTCTACCTGCACCCAACCATGATGGCGATCCACGATCTCTTTCACCACGGCCAAGCCAACGCCTAGGCCACCCGTATCGCGATTGCGGCCGGCGTCGGCGCGCCAGAAGCGCGAGAACACCATGCGCGCCTCTTCCGGCGAAAGGCCAATGCCGGTGTCCTCCACCACAATGTCGGCCATGATTTCACCATGGCGCACGCGCACCGTAATGGTGCCGCCTTCGGGCGTATAGCGCACCGCGTTGGAAATGAGGTTCGCCGTGGCCTGGCGAATCATGTCAGCATCGCCCTTGATGATCACGTTTTTCTGCATCTCATACTTGAGCGTTAAGCCGGAATCGTTCACGAACGCCTCGTGCGTTTTCACCAGGCCGGAAATCAAGTCGCCTACGTCAATGACTTCCTCTTTCATGGGGTTCGCGCGATTCTCCAAACGCGAAAGGCGCAGCAGCGCGTCAACCAAACGACTCAAACGCTTGACCTCGGAATTTACCTGATTCAAGCGGTCCTCGGTGGGCTTATACACGCCATCGATCATGGCCTCGACGGTGGCCTGAATTGCCATAAGCGGCGTGCGCAGCTCGTGTGCGACGTCGGTTGTCAGGCGATGCTCCAGCTCGCGATCGTCTTCCACCGCCTGGGCCATGGCATCAAATGTCCTGCCCAATCGCGCAATTTCGTCTTCGCCGGAAAGCCCTGTTCGGGCCGACAGATCGCCTTCTTTGATAGCTTTTGCCGTACGCGAAATGGCATTGATGGGCGACACCAGGTTGCGCGCGAACACGTAGCCGATAACGGTTGCCAGCGCAATGGCGATAACGGTTGCCCGCGCCATGGCTAGATAGGAGTTATCGCGGAACGTTTCATCGGCCTTGCGCAGGAAGGAGTCGGAACCGAACGACCAAATGCGCACAGAACCAATAAACGAGCCGTCCACCGTAATGTAGGAAACCGCAGCAAGCGATGACGACTCGGGCACCAGCGACAAGTTCGTGTCCAGATCAGAGGAAACATCGGCACCTAACGATGAATCGTAGCGCACCGTTCCTTCGTGGTCGGTCACCACAACACCCACGCCCGGATACGTGGCCGAAACGTAGGAAGCGGCAACCGTCACTTGCGGCGTCCACTTGTAGCCTTCGTCCACGTACGCCTGGGAAATACGCGCGGCGGCCGCATCTGCCGTTGCACGTGCGTTCTCGCGTGCGTAGGAGTTGAAGTGCTCGCCCCACGCCACCGACAAAACACCCACCGCAACAAGAAGCGTCATGGCGGCGATAGCCGCAAAGCTCATGGTGACGCGCGTCATGTAGGTAAGATCGCTCCAGCGGAAGCTCTTGCGCTTCTTTTTCTTCTTTTTGCCGTCTTTACCTGTGGATTCATTATCGGGAAGCTCTTCGGTAGGGAATTTCGCCCCGCTGACTTCCGCTCCCGTGCCGGCAGCGCCTTCTGCCGCGTCCGCCTGCGCCGGAGCAGCACCCGCGGCAGCTGCACCTGCGTCCGCATCCGTTGCACCACTTGCGGCACCGGCAGCCGCAGCGGCGGCAGCAGCGCGCGCGCCCGTGGGCACGCTAGCTCCCCCGGCACCCAAAGGTGCCGAGGACGACACCACGCCACTCGAATTCGGAAGCGAGCACGCACTTGCCAGAGCAGCTGCCTCTTGCAAGGCGTCTTCGCCTTCGCTTCCCACGCGAATGCGCCCCACGTTGATGCGCTCTGCAACAACGGGCGCCGAAGCGCTCTTGCCCCATCCCAGATTCGCTTCGGCCGCTGCCGCAGCTTGGGCCGCTGCCTCTACGGCCGCCTGAGCTGCAAGTGCTTCGCTTTCACACGTGGCATCAAGAACGCGCTTATCAGCCGCGCGCTGTTCGTCTTTGTAATTCATGTATCAATCCGTTACTCTGAATCGGTCCTTGCTCGCCGCACTGCGCACCAAGCAAGTCAGCGGCACAGCGCCGCCTTTATTGCTGCCTTATTGCCGTCGGGGCCAACAATGCCTCTGCATCATCAGCGCCCGCCACTGCCGTCTACTACCGCCCTCTACAGCAAGCGGCGGCCCAGGCAAACCCGCAGGTCCGTCCAGTCCGCCGCCATGCATGCGTTTCTTCGCGTTTATGCGTTCTCGGTTGACACCTTCGTAGGATCCTCAAAACGATATCCCACGCCGTGCACCGTGTGCAACCACTTCGGGTCACGCGGGTTGTCGCCGATCTTCGCGCGCAGGTTCTTCACGTGCGAGTCAATGGTGCGCTCGTAGCCTTCGAAGTCGTAACCCAGAACCTTCTCCACCAGCTCCATGCGTGAGTACACGCGACCCGGGTAGCGAGAAAGCGTGGTGAGCAGCTTGAATTCGCTGGCGGTCAGGATGATTTCCTCGCCGTTGACCAGCACTTTGTGGCCGGAAACGTCAATGGTGAGCTCGCCGAACTCCAGCACCTCGCGCTGCGGCTCGGACTCGGAATGCGCGCGACGGAACAGCGCGCGGGTACGTGCCACCAGCTCGCGCGGGCTGAACGGCTTCACCAGATAGTCGTCGGCGCCCAGCTCAAGACCGATAATGCGGTCCTCGATGCTGCCTTTTGCCGTGAGCATGATAATGGGCACATCGGACGTGTCGCGCACCACGCGGCACACTTCTTCGCCCGAAACCTCGGGCAACATCAAGTCCAAAATGATCAAATCGAAATGATGCGCATGGAATTCGTTCAGCGCATCGCGGCCGTCGCTTACCGAGGTCACCCAATAATCGCGTTCCAGGTACGCGGCAACCGCCTCGCGAATGTCATCGTTATCCTCCACCAAGAGAATACGACGGGTTTCATTGCTCATGATTACCTCCTGTTTCATATGTTTCGGGGCTCCTTTGGAAAATCCATGCACAGGGGGAACTTTCGCCGTCACGGGCCCGCCACCCCTTTATAATGGACTTTCGCGCATTTTGAAGCAAGCGCGCAGGAAGCCTCTTATTTCTTTGGGATTTATTGTAACAATCACGCGACACCGCGCCGCAAAGTGAAAAGGAAATGACACAATAAACGTATGGCGATCAAACGAAATCAACAGAACGGGTCATTCTCTTCGAAGCGCAGCAGCTACAGCAGCGGTTACGGCGGAGGTTACGGAAGCGGTCGCGGCGCGCGCGGCGCATCGAGCGCACGGCACAAGCATGCTTCAAGCGGCTTTTCGTCATCGTCCCAAATCAGCAACGTAGCGGGCTACGGCTCTTCGGGCACAGGCGCTGGCGTCGGCAGCGGAAAGCATCGCGCACGTTACGCGGGCGACCCCGGCGGCACTGGCTTGGGCGGAAGCGGCTTGAACGGCGGTTCGGGACGCAACAATCGCGGCGGACGCCGCAGCAATAATAAGCGCGGCGGCAAGCGCCCCCAGCCCACCTCGCGCATGCAAGGCAATTCCTTCCTTGACAAG
>SFFS01000216.1 GCA_004557805.1 Clostridiales bacterium
GGAGACGGGCGTGGCGGCTCGGGTCGTGCGGCCGCTGTGCGAGACGCTGCACGCCTACTATTTTCCGAAAACTGCGCGCTGGGAACTGAAACGGACCCACTGGTACGAACTGCATGCGTCCGGGTGCGCCGGTCTGACGCCCCAGACCGAGGAGGGGATCGACTCCGCGGTGTGGTGTGCGCCCCGCGAGGTGGCAGACAATCTGCGCGACGCTTTCCCGACGATCCGCTGCGTGGCGGCGGCTATGGGCCGAAATTAGGCGTTTGCGGCCTGCTCTGTGAGCTGTCGGCGCGCGGCCTCCCGGTATTTGCGCGAAATCTCGATGGTCATTCCGCCGATCTCCACGTG
The DNA here is from genome assembly GCA_004557805.1 of Clostridiales bacterium. Classification (GTDB taxonomy): domain Bacteria; phylum Bacillota; class Clostridia; order Christensenellales; family Aristaeellaceae; genus Aphodomonas. Next base: position 349 of record SFFS01000216.1, read on the forward strand.
TGCCGGGCAGCAGCGGTCGATGCGCGCCGTGTTGACGATGAACGAGCGGTGGATGCGCAGGAAACGGCTGTCCAACTGTGTCTCCCATTGCGAAATGCGGGTTTTGGTGCGGTAGGCGAGGCCCCCGGCGGTGTGAATCCACACTTCGCTGTCGTTCGATTCGACGTAGCTGATTTCCGCGGGGTCGAGCGTGATTTTGCGGCGGTCGGAGACAAAACTGATCGAACGGGCGTAGGGACAGCGGCGTTCGAGGTGTTTTTCGAGAGCTATTTCCGGAGCGATGAGGGCCGTCAGGACCAGCAGGATGAAGGGCGGGTTGAGCAGCAGCCCCGGCATTCCGCCTTCGCCGGCGCCGAGCACCACCGCATGGCCCAGCATCAGCGAGAGGTATTCGATGCCGAGGATCGCCAGCGCAAGGTAGACGGTGTCGAGGATTCCCTGCCGCCGGTTTTCGAACGACAGCTGCGGCACGAAGTAACGCGCCGTGAGCATTCCGGGCAGGAACAGCACTCCGAGCAGGAGGGCGTCGGCGAAGAGATACCCCAACCCCACGAGGACAAAGGCGATGACGAGCGTGGCCGTGAGCCACCAGACGACGGGCAGAAACTGTTTCATGCGGAATTTCCGTTTTTACAAATATAGGTAAATCAGCTCCCGGTCTTCCCGCCCGGCCCCGCAAAAAACGCTCCCGGGGCCGATCGGCGGGATTCGACGGCGTAAGAGCGGGATTCGACGGGCGGTTTTTTTGTGGTTTCGGCCTGCGGCAGCCTATCTTTGCCAGACGGGAATGGTCCCGCGATGACTTAAAACTTTTGCGTTATGTTCGATTTGTTTCTTCAGGGCGGGACATGGATCATGTCGATCCTGACCGTGGAATTGATTTGTCTGTTGTTTGCCGCGTGGAAAGCCCCGGCATGGGTCAGGGAGATCGGCCTGCTGGTGTTGGTGACCGACCTGATCTGGCAGTTGAAAGGGATGTTCAATGCCGCTGAAGTCGTGCAGCAGGTAGGCGACGTTCCTTTGACGCTGGTTGCCGGCGGCTTGAAGGTTTCATTCATATCGCTGATTTACGCCCTGCTGATCTATGCCGCCTCGCTGGTGATCCGCATGTTGCAGAAGCCGCGGATATAGCCCGGTTAGGAACCGGGGCGTATGGGCGGAAGATGGCAGCCGGGCTTCCGGTCCGGTTCTGCGCCCTTTCCGGTTTCTGAACGGATCGCGCCCGGTTATAAAACGGGCGCGATTTAACCGTTGCCGAGCAGTTTCTGCTGCGTGTCGTACGCCTCGGCGATCAGTTCGGGCGGGTAGTCGTACAGCTCCAGAATGCGGATGGCGTTGCGCGTGGTGAGGGGACCGGTGTGCAGGCAGTAGTCGAATACCAGCCGCCCGTCGGCCACCTCTTCACGGAAGTGGTGCAGTTCGTAGCCGTCGCCGCGCAGCAGTTCGGCCAGTTCGATGTCGTGCGTGGCGGCCAGCACGATGTGCGGCCCGCGGTTGAGGCGCGCCAGCACGGCTTTCCCGGCCGCGATACGTTCGGTGGTGTTCGTGCCCTTGAACAGTTCGTCGAGCACGAAGAGGCACGCCGCGGGCCGGTCCGCGTCTTCGAGCAGCCGCTTGACGGTGAGCACCTCCTGCAAATAGTAGCTCGTCCCTTCGGTGATGTCGTCCGAAATGCGGATCGACGAGTGGAGCCGCATGTAGGGCGCCGTGAACCGCTCCGCAAAACAGGTGCAGAGGGTCTCGCCCAACAGGGCGTTGAGCATCACCGTCCGGATGAAGGTGGTTTTGCCCGACATGTTCGACCCGGTGAGCAGCAGCCCCGTGCCGTCGAGCGTCAGGGTGTTCGCTGTGCAGCCCTCGATCAAAGGATGCACGACCTGCACGGCTTCGAGGTATTTGCCGTCGGTGAACGTCGGGCGGCAGGTCTTCGCGGCGCGGCGCAGGCGCATGACCGAGATGGCCGCGTCGGTCCGGCCGATGAAGCGGAACACGTCGTGGATGGCGTCGCGGTGAGTCGCGATGCTGCCGGTGAAGCGGTGGAAAAGAATCACCTCGATGTTGAACGCGATCTTCACCAGCTCGAATGCCAGCCATCCGACGGCCGCCAGTTCGTTGCCTCCGTCGCCCTGCGTGCCGACGATGCGGCTGCGGTGCTCGACCTCGGCGACCCGGCGGATCGGCCGTGCGGCTTCGTCCGAGCCGGGAACCCCCTCTGCCGCAAGGTACCGCGCGGTTTTCAGGGCCGTGGAAAGCTGCTTTACGGCCGATGTGTAGAGGGAGATGTTGATTTTGTTGCTGTAATGAATATACATGTTGACCGCGTAGATCGCCACGAAGAGCAGCAACAGCGCTGGATAAAACGGCGCGAGAAGCAGCGCGGCCGCGGCCGCAGCGGTCAGCGCGTAGATCAGTCCGATGCGGCGGACCCGGACCGGGGTGTCGAAGATCAGCCGGCAGAGGTCGTAGGCGTCGTCGCCCGCGAGGCGTGCAAGGTGTCCGGCGCACCGTTGCATCAGTTCGTCGTCGTTTTCGAAAGCACCGACCCGGCGGTCGAAATCCGCGGCATCCTCCTCGCCCCGCAGCGTCCGCAGCCGGGCGTAGAGGTATTGCTGGCCGACACGTGAGGTCGTGCGGTCGATCTTTTCGAACACGGCGTTCAGGTCGAGGTCGGCCGTCGTCTCGGCGTCGACGATCTGAAAGACTCCCTCTTCGGCCGGGCAGTTGTAGAAATAACTGCCGATCGGATCGAAGTCATATGCCGCAGACTCCCCTCCGGGACCTCCGGAAGGCTTGAACAGCGAAGCGATGTAGTCGGCCGGTCTCATGTCTGCGGTTGTCTTCTGAAAATTTTTACGCTGCGGAAGCGACGGTCGGGGTCGGAGGCCGTGTCATCCTGCGATTGCTTTTTTAAGCAGGCGTCCTACGCCTGCGCCTGCATCGCGCGGGCGATGCCTTCGGCGATCTGGTCGATGGCGCCCTGGAGTTTGCCGCCGATCATCATCTTCATCATCATGTTCAGTTCGATGTGCAGCACCAGCCGCATGCGGGTGTCGGTGTCGGAGACTTTGTGGAGCTGAATCCAGAAGGCGAAATCCATCGGGATTCCCCCGTCGTCGCCCACGATCTTGACGTGGCGCGGTTCGATGCGCTCCTCCATGCGGAGACGGACGGTGAAGCCTTTGGCCTTGAACGAACAGGTCTCCTCGGT
>SFFS01000022.1 GCA_004557805.1 Clostridiales bacterium
TCTGAGTGAAGTGCTCCCACAATCTGTAGACAGGTAGACCTTTTGCGGCAAGCTGTTCAAATCATTTTCGCACGTAGCACCTCTGCGGCCCATAAGGCGGACGGCGCAGCAGTCCGTTCCTGTTCCCGCTGTACTTCTCCCAGCCGCCGATTTTCATCAGCATTCCGAAGATGTCGTAGGTGTCGGAGCGCTTGATCATGGAAGGGTCTTTTCCAAAACACTCCGCCCAGATTTCCACGGCGCAGACGGTCGTGCGCTGGATGGTTCCCGTGCGATTGCCGCCTGTAAACTGATCTCCGCGCAGGAAACCCCGGCGCTCTGCCAGATCCATCTTATCCCAGTCCTCCGGCAGCAGTGTGTTCAGGTATTCCGCGATCATGCCCTCGCGGACGTCGCTCTCCAGTGCGGCCGTCTGCTCCATCTCCGCCTGTTTTTCTTCCTCAGGCGTCAGGAACAGCTTCTCGCCGTTCTTATACAGCTGCCAGGCTTCCGCCCACAGCTGCGGAACAATGTTCTCCACTTCCCACGGGCGATGCGGCGAATTGGCCGTGCAGGTCACCGGCCAGAACCGGCGGTTGCCGGTCACGTCTCGCAGAAAACCATCGCCGTTGTTCGTGCTGCCAACGATAATGCACTGGCGGGGATGATCCTCCACGCTGTAGCCGTAGGAATGCCGGAATTTATCATCCTGTCGGGTGATGAACGCCTTGACGGTTTCCACGTCCATCTTTTTAAGCCCCGCCAGCTCGCCCAATTCCAGAATCCAGTAGCCCTGTAGTTTCTCCGGCGCGGCCTTATCCTTCATGTCGCTGATGGTCAGGCTGTCGGAGAACCACTTGCCGCCCAGCTTGGCGAAGAAAGAGCTTTTGCCCATGCCCTGCGGCCCGTTCAGCACTACCACGCTGTCGAACTTGATCCCCGGCTCATAGATGCGCGCCACGGCGGCGACCATCATCTTTCTGGCGATGGCGCGGATATACAGCGTATCCGGGCTGCCCAGATAATCGACGAACAGCGTGTCCACCCGGGGCACGCCGTCCCAGGCGGGAAGGGATTCGATGTAGTCCCGAACGGGGTGATAGCTGCGCTCGGCCGCAATCGCCAGCAGGTTGCTTTTCAGCTTGCTGGGAGTGTACAGATTGTAGACCCGTTCCAGATAGATCTGGATTGCGCCCAGGTCGGATTCGTTCCAGCCGGGCTTCAGCTGCGTCCAGGGAAGCGTGGTTTTGCCGTCCGCGTCCCTGCGGATGTCGATGCCGCTGCGATGGATATTGTAGGCGATGTCCTTCAGCGTGGGATCGTTGCGCAGAATGAGAGCGAGGTTGCCGAGGGTATCCTTCACGCGCCCCTGCTTGTCGATCTCCAAAGCGTCCTGCCAGTTTCCATCTGACGTATTGCCCGATGAAACGGAAGCGTTATTCTCGGCGTCCAGATCACCGAATTCTTCCATGGCCTGCGCACGGCGCTCCTCGGCCAGCTGGCGTTTCGTCGCTTCGTCATGCGCGGCATACTCCTGCATCCGCCTGATGGAATTCTTTTCGTCGCCTACCGGAGAGCCGTCCGGCGCAGTACCACCCGGCGTGAACAAATGCCAGCGTACCAGATCGAAGGCGTTGCACAGCTTGCCGCCTGCGGGATCTGTGGCGTGATGAGAAAAGGCGTACTTGTCGTCGTAAACCACCAGTCCGCCCGTGGTACTGCCGCCGATGAATGTGTAGCGATCTTCCTGCTCCGTAGGCATATAGCGGTCAGAGAGAATATGCGTCAGCACGTCGGTAATGGTATGCGCCCGGCAGAACGTGCCGATGATCCCGCGCTTTTCCATGGGGTCTTCCTGCTTGCCGGCAGTATGCCGGATGCGTTCTTCCACTGGCTGCGTCGTGGGCCAGAGCGAGGCGCCCCGCCAGTCGGCATAGGTTTTCAGCACTTCATCCGGATCAAGAAAAGGCGCATCCTCGCAATGAAAGAAGAACTCGCCGTCCTCGGGCGTGCTGGGCCAGTACATGAGCCGCGCCGGTTCGAAGGTGGTGGGATCAAAACGCGAAAGCCACAGATCGTCCGCCACGCGGCGGGAGACCGCGGCATACTCGTCCGGCGTAACCGTGCGCGTCAGCGGGATAATGAGCCGCAGGCGCATCTTTTTCGGGGTATGACTGTGGGTAGAATAAAGCGCGTAGGCGTTGATAAACGTCATGTCCAGATCGTCCATGAGGCCGGGATCGGCGCTGTCTGCGTCCAGGCACAGCATACAGCGGTTGACCACGCTGGCGTTATTGCGTTTCCCGTTTTTTAGATACCCGCCGACGAATCCGCCCACGTCCTTGATCGTATCGCGCTCGCCCTTGGGTAGCGCGGCATATTCAGCTACCGTCTCCCGGGTGCGCGTCGTAGTGGCGAGCTTGTCCAGAAACTCGCTCCAGAGCATTTCTTTGTTCTGCCATTGGGACGCTTTCCGGCTCCTGCCAATGGCGATCAGGAGCTTGCGGTCGTACTTCACCTGCATTCTGAATCCTCCTTGATGTGTCAGGGTGTATGGGGTACAGAAAAAGCAGCCGTTCTGCTTCGGCTGCTTATGTCCAAATGTGGTTTAGAGCTTCTTCACCTGATCGATTCCATACAGCACGTTGAGTGAACTGCCAGTCTGCCATTCGACCAGCAAACTGGCCGTGTCGTCCACACCGATTACTTTGCCGGTGGTTCCAGGCGGCGGTGCCTGCGGATCGTCCATCCAAACGAGTCTCACGATGGTTCCGGGTGGATACTCCCGCCGCACCTGCTCAACTTCCTCTTTCGTTGGCCATTTCATAGGCTCTTTCCTCCTGATGATCGTTTTATTGGCAGGTCTGGTGCATGACGCGAGCCGCACCCAGCAGAGCTTCGCCGGAGGTAAAGTAGTGGCAGAAATTCAGGTATTCGCCTGACGCCCAGCGAAGATCTCCGTCCTCCAGCCAGGGATGCTCGGCAACGACGTACTTAACCGCCGCGCCGCTTTCGTCATACTCCAAAAGCAGCAGCTTCTCTTCACCCGCTGCAACGGCGAAATACCGTACCCCGGCGTTGAAAAATTCCCGGCCCACCAGCCGGCTCAGTTCCTCATAGCTCATTTTCGATTCCCTCCGTGTTTTTTTGCAGCCATATGGAGCGCTGCCATTCTTTGGCTCGTCTCTGCTTGCCTGCCAGTGATTTCATACGGCGCCGCGGCGGCATAGTGGCGTCCTCCTCCTTCATCCGATTGCTGAGCACCGGTTGTCATGCCGGGGATGATGAGGAAGCATGGCCTGCTCCTCCGGGACATATTCGCTCTTTGCGGCGAAAACAGCAAGCAGGATGGATGGACAAAACCGGGACGAAAGCCTTACGTTTTTCGGTAGAAGGCCAGATGGTCCTCTCCATCTGCCCGCAGCGGCAGATCTTCCACCCAGTCCGGCGCAATCGCCATGAGCCTGCAGGCTTCCTCCAGAGAGCCCTGACCGATGGGCATTTCAATGACCGCCTCGTCGTGGACGTGCATACAGACGCAGTATCCCGCAGCCTCCAGACGGAGCATACTGCTTATATACCGCCCACTTTTCAGGCGCGTCGGCAGGCAGGTTTCGCGTTCTGCCGCCATTGGTTTTGGTGGATTTACAGGGGACGGAGAAGTAGCGGATGAGGTCTTTGCCTTCCTCCATCTTCTTCTCCGTTGTGCCCAGGGCGACGGCGGCGTCCGCCAATCTTCCCGGCAGCGTCAGGTACGCCGCCATGACCATGGTGCAGCGCCACTGATGCGGATCCAGCCAGTGCCCCAGATAGCGCGACAAGCATACGCGCTCGAACTGAGCGTTGTAGGCCACTTTGATAATATTGGGATCTTCCAGTGCAGAAATTACTTCTTTTGGAAGCGTTTCACCGCTGGCAAAACCGTTCTGGGCAGCCTTGTTGAACGGCTCGTTCAGGATGGACTCTTCGCTCTCGCTGGCAGCCTTTCGCCTGACAAGCTGCTCGGCGCAGTCGTCCACGATGGCCTGCATACTGTCCGCCATGGCGCGGGCATGGGTGGCAATGTCCTGAAGCATCTGAATGTGAATGGTCATGTTTAAACTCCTTTCCGATAGTTGACGGGGAATTATCGTTCCTGCCGGTCGCTCTGCTTCAGCGCCGCGGACAGGAGTTCGTACTTGCGATTGATTTCTTCCCAGGAGAGTTCAAGCTCCGTGCGCCCGAAATGTCCATAACGGGCCAGTCGAGAATAGATGGGTCTGTTCAGCTTCAGGTCACGGATGATTCCTGCGGGTGTGAGGTCAAAGACCGCTTTTACCGCCGCCTCGATTCGGCTGTCGGGGATCACTCCGGTACCAAAAGTATCCACCGTAACGCTGACGGGTTCGCTCTTTCCGATGGCGAAGGCGACCTGCACCTCGCAGTGCTTCGCCATGCCCGCCGATACGATGTTCTTCGCAACCCAGCGGGCGGCATACGCACCGGAGCGGTCTACCTTCGTCGAATCCTTTCCGGACAGCGCGCCGCCGCCAATGTGCGCCGCAGGGCCGTACTGATCCACCGCCAGCTTGCGCCCGGTCAGACCGGTATCCGCAACGGGGCCGCCCAACACAAACTTTCCGGAAGGATTGATGAGAATGCTGGTATCTTCCTTCAGCAATTCCCTGGGCAGCACCTTGCCCAGCACTTCCTTGCCGATGAATCGGCGGATGCTCTTATGGTCGATCTCCGCGTCATGCTGCAGAGAAACAACTACGGCGGTCACGGCGACGGGCACGCCGTTTTCATAGGCGACAGTAACCTGAGCCTTACCGTCCGCGCCCAGCCACGGGGTAGTGGGCTTCAGCTCGTCCAGCCGTTTACAGATGCGGTGCGCCAGCACCACGGGCAGGGGCATGTATTCTGCCGTCTCGCTGGCAGCGTACCCCACCATAATACCCTGATCGCCCGCGCCGAGCGCTTTGCCTGCATCGCCTGCGTCTCCCGTATCCGGCCCGGTTTTGCTTACGGCAGCGGAGATATCCGGGGACTGTTCGTGGAGGCAGACTTCCAGCTCCAGCAACCCGTGCGGATCTCCGCAGAGATCGCTCATGGTATAGCCGATGCGGTTGATCACGCCTGCCACGATCTTGTCGTAGGAAACCTTTGCCTTGGAAGTGATCTCGCCGCCAACGACGATCTTGCCCGCCGTGGCGAAGACCTCCACGGCGACGCGGGCGTTGGGATCCAGCCTGAGATGCGCGTCCAGAATGGCGTCCGCCACCTGATCGCAGAACTTGTCGGGATGACCGGCACGGACGGATTCCGCCGTGACCAGTCGGGTGGTTTTCTCGTTCATGAGGATGCTCCTCCTTTTTTCAGTCGTTGGGGCTACTGGTCGTCACTGCCTGCCCGGTCATCTGAGCTGTTCGGTCGTTAGAGCCGATTAGTCGTAATGGATCACCTGCGTCCGGGGACGGCGCTTCCTGGCAGCCTTCGGCTTGTCGACAGGATCCGGTTTGTCCGCCGCCTTCAGTTTGTCCGTATCCTTCGGCTGTTTCTGCTGCTTTTTGGAATCCTTCATGACGTTGCGAAGAGCGAAAAAGGCCGTAGGGTCGGAGTAGCCTTCGGAATTGCGGTAACGCAGCGGCTCGTCGCCGGCGTCCAGGATGGGGCACTGAGCACGCCGTTCTTCATCGTACTGCAGGGTACAGCTGGCGCCTTTGGCGCAGCACTCACAGGCGGTTTTCATACGCTCACCGCCGTCCTTAACGCCGGTGCCATCCTTTCCGTCAGCTGCCGCCAGCCGCTCAGAACGTGCGCCAGGATAAATTCGGCGCCGCGCCGGATTTTCTGCCAGAAGAAAACCGGTTCATAGGCGACGGCTTCTTCTGCGGCGAAGACGTCCGTGACGTACCACACGCCCCGCGTCCTGCGCAAAAGTACATACATGCCGTGATCGTAGCGAACCTCCTGACAGCCTTCGTCTAATTCAACGCCTGCGGCTTCGTGCGCCGTCAGGTAAGCCGCCAGTTCATACCGAAGGACGAATCCCCGGATGAACCGTGCGCCCAGACGGCGGTTGAGTTTCGCAAACTGCCGCCAGCCGCTGCGGGTGAAGTCCACCTTCGCCGGCCTGACCTTGCAGAAAACCTGTTCCCTGCTTTCGTTGCTTGTAAATATAAAGACGACCTCCCTTTCCATCTCGAAACGGCAACGAACTGCGCAGACCGACTGGACAGCCGGCGGGCAGACCTGCGGCATGGGGCGGGGAGAAGGATTCCTTCTCTTGAGCAAAATCCTTGCCTCTCTGCCGGCCGCAGCCTCCATCGCGTGCTGCCGTGTTCCTGATTTCGTGGGTGGCCACCTCACGAGCATTATGATAACGGCTTCAAACTCATAAGAACATATCAGAAACTGACATGCTATTTTGAATTAAAACTTGCATTTTGCTTTTTTATTTCTGCATCAAAATGGCGAATTATATGAAAACACAGTCAGTTTATGAATATTTGTATCCGCAATCTTGCATCTTTGGCGCAAAAGCGGCTGGTTTTCGTGTCAGTTTCTGACACGTTTTTCAGAAATTTTTCAAAAAAAAACGGCATACCCCGCAGGATATGCCGTTCCGGAAGAAACCCGCCTCCGTCATTCATTCAGTTTCAATTCGCATCCGTGTTCCTTTAACGCTGTCTGCACCATATCAATACCCAGTTTATATAAGCATTGAAGCGCGCCGCTAATAACAAGAATTCTCGGCGTCGGCAAAGAGCCCAGTCCGGCTTTTCGCAGCAAATCAAAGCTGTATTCCGGCTGAAGCCGGAGACCAAAACAGACGGCGGCGACCTGATCTATTTTATATCGTTCCTGTTGTTTGCTTCTGAGACGGTTCAGTGTCGAGACCGACAGCCGAGACCGCTCCGCCAGCAATTCGATTGTTACGTCCAGCCGTTCCATATGTGCCTTCAGCGTTCCGGGAAAACTGCACGGAAGGTTCAGCAATACCTCGGATATTTCCTTCGCCTGCGTCAGGACGTTCTTTGCGCCGCTCTCAATGGAGAATGCAAGGCTCCTGCCGTTATACGCCTCGTCGCTGTTGAGCTGACCGAACACATAATGCGTCTGTCTGTCCCGGTGATAGGTCCGAACGAACCGCAGGCAGCACCGGTTCACATGGGCGTTGGCCCATTCCGTCAGCAGGAGCTTATTGCCCCGCTGAACCACGTATTCCGGGTCGTTGAGACAGATATGCCCGTCCGCATAGATATAGCGCCCGGTATCGATGAGTCTGCGGAACGTCTCGTTCCGCACATACTCTTCCAGCAGTTCCTTCGGGATGATCACGAAATTCTGATTGCCGCGGCATGCGCCCGGATCGGTGGCGAACGGCTCGATATAGCCGTCGCCCACAAAGTTCAGCGAGCCTCTGGCCTCGTTGTAACCCACCTGGATCATGCGGTTGCGCAGCTGATAGTTGCAGATCCCGAACTCCTTTGCCAGTTTCTTGCCAACGAGCTCCAGCTTATAGCCCATATGGCGGCGCATATGCCGCAGGCCGTTCAGTTCCTCAGCGACGCATTTTCGGATCAGCGTGCGGGGCGCCTGCAGGCACAGCCCGCCTCCATGGGCCTGCCACTCGATCCACTCGATGGGGCTGCGTCCGTTCTTCTCAAGAGCAACCGGCTTCCATTGAACGAGACGGGCGACGTCGCTGCAGTGCAGACGCTGAAGATGAAAGAACAATCGATGCTCCATGAAATGAAAGCACTCGTGAAAGACGGCGCCACGTTCCTTTCCGATGCACCGGCTGTTGATAACGATGGTATTGGCTTCCACCTGTACCGGAACGGGCGGCGCTTTATCTCCGTCCTCCTCCGACGCCGTCAGTGCCTCGCCCGGACCGAAGAACAGTATGCTGGCGGTCCGGGGACGCCTGTACAGCGGGAGATGGAGGAGTCTGAGTCCCAACCTTTCCGCAAACAGGCCCGGATGCAGCCATTGGGGATCTTGCAGTCCTTCCGGGGCGACTTGAAAGATGATCTGTTCCGCTTCCTTTTCGACGTCCTCCCACCCGAATACAGGCGCCAGATAATCGTCCAGCCTGACGCCGGGCTTTTCGCCGCGATGGCGGTGGATGCGGAAATTACCGTAGTCGGCGGCGATATCCTCTTCCATATCGAACCACATATCCACGTCGTAGCGCTGGCACACCGTTTTTCTGAGCGTATACCACCGAAGCTCGATTTCCATTTCCAGCGTCAGGTCGGCCTCCACGCCGCATTCTGCGACGCGGCGGTAATTGAACCATACGATGGCTCCTTTTTTCGGGCGCACGCCGGCGACGCGCACGCCGGGAGCAGAAAATCGGGGATCCTCCCAATCTGCCGGAACCCCGTCCTTCGGCTCTGGAGAACCTGGGTCTGAGACGCTTTCTTCCTCGTCGTCCTCCGAACCTGCCCAGGGCAGTTCCTGATACAGCCACCCTCCAGAGGGTACGGCCAGCTCGCCGCAGCGGAGACTGCGGGACAGTTCCTCCACGAGCTTTTCTTCAAAATGCAGGCGAATGTAATCCGTCATGGACTGGATTTCGGGGAGAACGAGGACGTCTTCCGCTTCTATTTCCGGCGGGGAGGGGATATGCTCGTCCACGATGGTAAACAGGTTGCTTTCCTGTTCGGCTGTTTCATTCTGTTCCTTTAGCATATCGATTTCAGGGGGTTCCAGTCCGTTGTGCTCACGCTCGCCTCGCCTTCTTTGTTGAATGACGGAAATACCGTATGACAACCATATCATACGGGAATATATGTTCGCAATGAAATTTGGGACAGATAGTTAAAGCTGTTCGCATTACATCCTTTTTTGGCGGTGGAAACGGAGCAGAAACGAATGAGGCAGAATAAATTCAACAGAGCAGGTGAAAAGAATCTTTGATGCTGGCGACATATAGTTATATAAGAGTGATGGACTAAAGGACAAAGCAGAAGAATTGTACAGCCGCGACGCCGGTAGCGATCAAAAAGAAACCTTGGTCATCGATACGACAATCAGCGCCGTCATCTTCCGGCTGCCGTCCACCGTCGTATTCGGCTGCGGCGCCAGGCTCTTTGAACAGTTTACCAACTCCGGCTGTACACCCTCGCGTCTCATTTCGGCGACAGAAATCGAGCCTTTGACATATTTGGCATGCCTGCGTTCATCCTAGGGCATTCTCTTCCATCCTGCGACAGTATATTTGCCCCATGTTCGCGGCGGCCGGCCGCGGGAGAGGGACGTTCCTCCGGCTGCGATCCTCTCAGACGTCGCAGTCATTATTGTGAATCATTCTACGGGAGATTACAATCTATGTCAAGAAAAATCGCGTTTAGTCAGATATTTAATACTGCTATTTCATAAAGCGTTATGATATAATTGGCGCATGACAGTGGACAGGACATAGGCTTCTCCGGACTTATGAGAGGCGTTCTGACGATCGCCGGAGCCTAAAAAACATTTCGCAGGAGGTGCGATCGTGACCATTTCTTTGACAGCCGCGCAGTTTCGGCTGCGGACGAAATCATTACGGTGCGCGGTCAGAGTATGGAACCGAAGTTTCAGGAAGGCGACCGGGTGCTGGTGCAGTATTGCAGGGAGCTCAGCCATGGCGGCATCGGGATTTTCCATGTGCCCGGCGTGGGCGGCGCGATCAAGCAGGTTGCCCATGATCGTATGCACTCTCTGACTCCGGACTACGACGATATCTTCCCTTATGAAGACGGAACGAAGATCATCGGGCGGATAATCGGAAAGAGTATCAAGGAGATGATCCTTAATGCGGACGATCAGGCGCTGTATCTGGAGGCGCGGGAAGACTGCTGATTTTATCTGAAAAGTGCGCACATGTACTGAGTGCAAGGGTAAATACATAGCCGATTCGGAAAGTATGAACACACTCTTTTAACGGCAGAAGCGCTGCGCATATGGCTCTGGCAACATCATATTTCCTGGCGTAAAAAAAGAATTGTATTCTCTGCTATTTTATGATATAAATATGAATAGGAGACGATATATTTTTAGAAATTTAAAATTAATTTCTGTAAAATATAGGAAATAGAGATTTTGTTCGACGGTGAAAATGGCAGGATAAGATCGAAAGATTAGAAGAATACCTGTATTCTTTTGAAACAGAGAGGAGCGCAGAATGAACGCAGGCGCAGTCAGACCGAAGCAGCCGCGGAAGAAATTCCGCAGAGCCCTTGCGGGCGCGCTCGCCGTGATTTTATTCTGTACCGGCGCGCTCTACAGCGCCACAAACGTCTCGCTTAACGCCAAAATGCTCGTAAAAAATGCGGCCGTTATCGCGGCCATGCAGCTGCTTGACAACGACGAATATGCCAATTTAGGGCGCATTGGCCGGATGAGCCGCTATATGCAGGATTATCTGACCGTTGCGCGCGATTATGAGGATTACGAGCTGGGGGCGGCAATCGCCATTTCAAAGGAAAACTATGACGACGCGCTGGTTTGTACCGACCAGTCCATCGCCTGCTATGAGGGCGGCGAAGAAGGGTTGGGCGATCTGTATCTTCGCAAGGGTTATCTGTATACGCTGATGGAGGAGTATTCCGACGCGGAAAACTGGCTCGACCGGGGTATTGCGCTGCACGCCGCGCCTGAAGCGCGCCTGACGCGCGCGCAGGTTCGCCTCAGTCTCGGCGACACGCAGGGCGCGCTCGACGACGTGAAGAGCTACATCGACACTGCGGAAAACGCCATGGAACTGCTGCCGAACCTGATCAACATTTACGAGGCGACGGGGGATTTTCAGACCGCCGCCGATTACTACACGCTGCTTTTGAACGACGAAACCTATCGCAGCGACGATTATTATCTCAATCGCGCATACTGCTATACGAATCTGGGGCAGATGGAACTTGCCGAGGCCGACTGCGAGCGCTATGCGGCCGCGGGCGGCGCGGACGCTGCGACGGCGGACGTGATGATGGGCATCGGCTGGATGCGGCAGAGCGAGTATGCGCGTGCGGACGAGGCTTTTCTCAGCGCGCTGGCGCGCGGTTATGAAAACCCGGAAGCGCTCAATTACTATATCGTGCTCTGCTCCTACATCTCCGAGGATTACGCGCGTGCATGCGAATACGGCGATCGCGCCGTGCAGGCGATTCTCAGCGGCGAGGGCGGTCAAACGGCAGACCTGCGGCTGGAGGAAGCGACCGGCAAGCTGAAGGTGACGCTGGCGAAAACAGACGTTTCGTCGCTTTGCCTGATGACCGGCGCGGCGCATGTACAGATGGGCGATTACGACAGCGCGATCGACAGCCTGACCGCCTGTCTTAAAACCGACGGCGGTACGGTTTTCGCAAACTACCTGCGCGGGAGCTGCCTGCTTACCGCGGAACGCTATGAAGAAGCGCTGGCCGATTTCGACGCGGCCATCGCCGCCGGCGAAGAGGTTGAAAAGAGCACCTATGGCCGCGGGATCTGCCGCATGCAGCTGGGCGACCGCGAAGGCGCGCTCGAAGATTTCGACTGGGTTATGCTGCACGGCGAGGACAAAGAGCTGTTTGACGCGACGTTCCAGATGATGGAACGGCTTTTGCGCGGAGAACCGACGGAAACGGAATAAGGAGGAATTCGGATGAAGAGCGCATTTTGGAAACGTGTGGCGGCGTGGGCCGTTCTGCTGGCGATGTTTGTATTCCCGGCGTTTGCGGAGGAAACGCAGAAGCTGGACACGTATTACACGCTGGCGGTGCATTACATCAACGCCGGGGAATACGACAAGGCGCTTACTTATCTGAATGCCTGCTTTGACTATTGCGACGAGAAACAGAGCGCCGCGCTGGCGGCCGACCTGTATCTCAAGCGCGGCTGCGTTTATACGATGAAGGGCGATAACGAGCCTGCGCTGAACGATCTTGCGAAGGCCACGGAGATTTCGCCGGAAATGGCGGATGCGTATCTGGTGCGCGTGCAGATTTATTCCGACTCCGGTCTGTATTCGGAAGCGGTTGAGAATATGGAGAAATACATCGAGCTGACGGGCGATCAGGAAATGTACGCGACTCTCGCGCAGTTGTACGAAGCCAAGGGCGATTATGAAAAAGCGCTGAGTAGCTACGGCGCGTATACCGACGCGGCGGCGGTCAGCGACGCGGAAGCGAACTATCAGCGCGGGGTCTACAAGATGAACCTCGGTCTGTTTTCGGAAGCGGCGCAAGAGTTCGAAGCCTGTGCGGACGATGAAACTTACGGGGTTTCTTCATTATACAATATCGGCGTGTGCAGGATGAACGCGCAGGATTACGCCGGCGCGCTGGAAGCGCTCGACAGGTGTGTGGAGGCGGGCGGCGAATTCGACGGCCTGTACTATAACCGCGCCGTATGCGAAATGTCGCAGACCGAGTATGAAAAGGCGATCGCCGATTTTACCGTTTCCATTGAAAAGGAATCCTACGGGGAGGATGCGCTGTACAACCGCGCCGTCTGCCGGATGAGCAGCGGACTGTTCGCCGATGCGGCGGCGGACTTTACGGCGTATCTCGGGAGAGAAGAAGGCGCGCAGGCGCCGCGGAAAGAGAATGACATCGCGCTGTATTATCGCGGCGTGTGTTATATGTCGCTGCCGGACTACGACGCGGCGGCGGCGGATTTTACCGAGTGTATCGACGCGGGCGTGATGGCGGAGGACAGCCTGTTCAACCGCGGGCTGAGCTATTTGCAGGCGGGCGACGCCGAAGCGGCGCTGACCGATCTGACGGCCTGCATCGAGCGGGGCGCGGGCGCGGACGACGCGGTGTTCTACCGTTCCTACGCCTATCGCATGCTGGGCGACTACGACGCGGCGCTGGCTGATCTGAACCTGTGCATAGAGCATGAGTACAGCCTGGCGCAGACGTACTACCAGCGCGCGCAGACGCACCTTGAAATGGGCGACGAAGAGAAGTATATTGCCGATCTTGAGACGTCCTTGAACTACTGACGGAGAAAACGGAACCGACTGACAACTCAAAATTGTGAGGTGCCATCTATGAAGCGATCGGGAAAAAACGAGATTTCGGCGAAGGGGATCGGCCTGCTGCGCAGAACCGCGGCACTGCTGGCAGCATTGCTGCTGGCGTTTATGAGCGTTGCCGTCGGCGTGCTGGCGGAGGATGCGACGGTACTGGACGTGCCGCCGTCTCCTTCTTATGAGGAGGCGGCTGCGCCGCAGGCGGGAGAGCAGCCCGCGGCGCAGGCGGTCGAACCTGCGCTGAATGCGTCTGTGGGGGACGCAAGCGCAGGGGCGTCCTCTGAACAGAATAATTCCACGGGCAGCGGCAGTGCGCACGGGAAGTCTGAGAACATGACGGAGAAATCTGCAACGGCTCAGGACGGCGCGCCTGCCGCCGCGCCCGTTTTGGAGAAAAACAAATCGGATGCTCCTGAGAGTTCCGAAACAGACCGCGAGTCTGATTCGGATTCGGCAGGAAACGAGGCTGCGCCGCTGCGCGCGCCGGGCGCGGCGGAAGCGCCTGCGGCGGAACCGCTGCGCGCGCCGGGCGAACCGCAACCCGCTGGCGAAGGCGAAACGGCCGCGGACGAGGTGGGCGAGGAGCCTGATCCCGACGGCGAAACGGACGACGATCCCGACGTGTCCGCGGAGGTAAAGCCGGGCGAGGCGACGATCACCGAGCATCTGGACGTGACGGGCACCGATATCCTCGATGAAAAGAAGACGTTCGACAACAGCCCCGAGACGGAGGCGGAAGGCGAAGCGTCCGGCGAGGAGGAGAACGGCGAAGAGGGTGAAACCGGAGAGGGCGGCGCGGAGGAAGAAAGCGGCGAAGCCGCCGAAGAAGAAAAAGACCCCGTCGTGAAGAACGCGATCCAGAAGGCGATCGACGCGGCGCTGGGCAGCCTGACGAACCTGTCCGAATCGATCACGATCGAGGTGGAGTCCGGCGCGTACGACGGCGACATCACCATCTCCAAGGACGCGGTCTCCAAGGACATTTCGCTGAGCAAAGACTTTACGCTGAAGATCGTCGCCGCGCAGGACGAGGCGAAAACGGGCGGCGCGGATTCGAGCGTGAAGGTGAACGGCAACATCAAGATCGACGGCATCGACGTGATGCTGGCGGGCATTTATCTCGCGCTTGAGAAAAAGACCTCCGTGGCCAACGCGAACCTGAATTACACCGGCACCAGAGAGGGCGACAACGTAAACCTCGAACTGGGGAAGGACGGCTCGGCGACGATTGAAACGGGAGACGGCGACGATAAGGTGAACGTTTCCGCCAGTTCCGATTCCGGCGGCGTTACCATTTCCACCGGCGGCGGCAACGACGAAGTGACGCTGTCCGGCTCGGTCGCCGCAGGCACGAATGCCGGAACCGGCACGGCGAACATCTCGACCGGCGCGGGCAACGACCGCGTGAACGTCGACGTTTCCGCGGCCGACGCGTTCGATGTGTTTTCCGTCGATGCGGGCGAGGGATTCGATCGGCTGCACCTTACCGGCGCGCTCGACGACAACGACGACGAGGCGAACGGCGGCAAGCGCATCAGCGGCGACGAGAACGAGATTTCGCTGCGCAACAAGGAAAAGCACTCCGCGAAGATCACGACCGGCGGCTCGGTTGAAACCTTCACCGACGAGCTTTCCAATAAAGCGCAAGTGACGATCACCCAGGAGAAGATTCAAAACGGCCTTTACACGGCGAACGGAGAGGCGTTCACCGATTTTGTGCTGAAGACGAGCACGTCCAGTCTGATCGGCGTGACCGGCGGCGGGCTGCTCAACAGCCTGATTCTCGACAAGTCGAACACCGGCGAGAGCGAGATGAAGATCGGTAACCTCGACGCGGGCGCGATGAACGTGCGCGTGACGGGCGACGTGATCACCATCGACGGCGCGCTCAGGGGCAACAATATCCTCATCCATGCCGAGGATGCGAGCGCGGCCGCTTCCGGCGGGCTGAGCCTGGACGGCATCATCAGCGGCGTGAAAGCGATGACGGCCGACTTCTTCAACGTCAGCCAAACGGCGAAGGTCATCGTGACGGAAAATGGCTCCATTACCGCGAAGGGCGACGACGATATCGCCGCCAGAGCGGTGCAGAAGGGCGGCATCGTCGCCGCGGCGGGCGAGACGCTTGTGAACGTGAAGGTCGGCAAGGCGATCATCGACGTGAGCGGCAGCATCACTTCGCTGACCGGATCGATCCACCTGGCGGCGGAAACCGACGCGACCGTCAACGCCAACAGCTTCAAACTGCCGCTGGCCGTGAGCGTCGCGGTAGAGAAGGCCGAAATCAACATCCGCAAAACGGCGCGGCTCACCGCGGAGCAGGATATTACCGCCAAGGCGACGGGCCGTGTGAACGTGACCACGCATGCCGACGCAGACCTGCTGCCCATCTCGCTTGCGGTCAGCTCGGTGATTAACGACGTGCATCTTCTCGTGGACGGTGCGACGCTGACGGCGGGGAATATCGATCTTTCCGCCGAAGGCTCGATGATTGTGACCACCACCGCCGGGAGCGGCAAGGGCGTCACGAAGGACACGGCCGGAATGCCCGGCAAGACGACCACGAGCAATTCGGGCGGATATTTCGCCATTGCCGTCGCTCTACAGGATGTGAGCGCGAAGCTGGTCAACGGCGCGCGCCTGACGGCCCAGCAGGATGTGCGCGTGAATTCCGCGGCGAATGCGGAGGTGACGACAGAAGCCGTCTCCGCGCTGCCCGCCGACCAGAGCGCGAACGTCGATCAGGAGCAGAAGAACGCGAACGGCGACACGCCCGGAACGCTCGACTATGTCAGGAACATCTCCGCGCTGCTGCTGAAAAAGGCGGCGGACGCCGCCGGAGAAAAGAACGAAACCATCGCGAAGCTCACGGCCGGCCTGGGCGTGACCGAAAACAAATACGCCGTCCGTTCGAGCGTCGGCAACGACGCGGAAAAGGGCGCGGTGGCGTTTTCCGCGCAGCGCGCGGAAAAGGGCGGCGAGGTAACCGTCTATGTCGCGCCGAAGGAAGGCTATACCGTCGATACCGTGCGCCTGCGCTATCTCGTGCCCGGCGCGTCGGAATATACCTACGCGACGCTGACGCAGCCGACGACCGCGCTGAAGTACACGTTTATCATGCCGGAATACCCCGTTGACATTTGCGTTACTTATAAGGAAGGAAACGCCCCGGTCGAGGGCGACGATCTGCGCTCGCTCTTTGAGGAGGAGGAGCCGGCGGACGAATACGAGGGCATTTCCGATCTGTTCAACGAGGCGACCGAGGGCGCGGCGAGCGACGGCGACGCGCTGGCGAACCGCGCCGCGCGCGACAGCGAAACGGGCACGCCCATCAAGCTGGAAGTCGTGACGGGCAGCGAACCGTTCGGCGCGCTGGTAACCCAGGCCGATATTACCAACGCCGACGCGGGGCGCGAGGTTGTGATCGTCCCCAACCCGGTCAAGGGCGCGAGCCTGAAGGAAGGCTCGATGACGCTTTCCTATCGCAAGGCGGGCGCGAACGCGACGTTCGTGACGATTACGATTCAGCCCAACGACAAGGGCGAATACGTTTTCACCATGCCCGACGACGTGGACGCGGGCGGCGTGACGATTACCGCCGAGTTTACCGGCACGGCGCCGGCACAGCCCGGCCAGCCGACGGCCAGCAGTTCGCAGGTGACGGGCGCGCTTTCCGTAACCGTGGCGCAGAACCGCAACAGCGCGCTGGTCGATCTGGAGGGCGGCGTGATCGAAGCGGGCGGCATGGCCGCCGTTACGGCGAACGCCGCGACCGTCGTTTCGAACGTGGCCGACGGTACGGCGGCGACGCGCGAAGGCATGAAGAACCTTCCGGAAAAAGCCCCCGAGCAGCCTGAAGCGGTGAGGCATCCGGGCTTCTACGCCGAAGGCGGCGCGTATACCGTCAAAGTGAGCAACGGAGCGAACGTGACGACTGAGCGCAGCGGCGACGCTTTCACCTTCAAGCCCGCCGCGGGCGCGCAGGTGACGGGTACGAAATACGCCTACACTGACAAAAACGGCCAGACGCAGACCGGCGAACTCACGCTGGATGCGAACGGCAGCTATACGCTCGACCTGTCTAACGTTAAAGAAGGCACGGTCGTCAGCGTCACGTTTACGGGCGACCGGCCCGTGGCGACGGAGACGATCGGCAAACAGGTTTATGTCGGCACGCAGACGAACGGCAGTCTGACGCAGCCCTCCGGCGCGTCGACGGCGCAGCAGGGCAAATACGTTTTCACCGCCGCCGCCGAAAAGGGCTATAAGCTCGACGCCGCGGCGGGCGTGACCGCCTCGTATATTGACGCGCAGGGCGCGACGCAGACCGTCGCGCTGACGCAGGCGGGTGGCCAGTGGGTGCTCGATACGTCGGCGGTCCCCGAGGGCGCGCGCATCAGCGTGAGCGCCTCGTTCGTCGCCGATACGCGTACGATCACCGTGCCTGCGGCGAGCGCGGGCGGCACGGTGACAAGCAATGCCAGCGAAGCCAAGGCAGGCGACCGGGTGACGCTGACCGTCGCGCCGGAGAACGGCAAAAACGCGACGGTCACCTACCAGGCAGGGGAGAACCCGCCCGTGACCCTTGCGCCGGTGGACGGCGTATATTCCTTTGAAATGCCGGAAACGCCCGAAGGGACGGAGATCCGGATCAGCGCGGCGTTTGCCGACAAGGATATGGAAATCATGTCGCCGGATGGAGGCGTGCAGGTTTCGCAGTCGCGCGCCGACGCGGGCGACACGCTCAAGCTGACCGTGTCCGACGAGCAGGCGAAGCTCGGCAGGAAAATTGCCGGCGCGACGATCAAGCTGCTCAACGCGACGGGCAGCGAAACCGGCGACGCGATCACCGTCGGCGCGGACGGCGAGTTCACCATTCCGGCCGATTGGAAAGATAAGGGCGCGATGCTTAAGGTAGAAGCGACGACCGCCGACAAGGCGATCGCCGTCTCGGCCGGCGCGGCGGCGAACGGGACGGTCGAGGTTTCGACCCCGAAGGCCGACGCGAAGGAGCGCGTGCAGGTAACCCTTGCGCCGCAAAGCGGCTATCGTCCCAAGAGCGGCACGGTGCGCGCAATCATCACCGTGACGGAAAACGGGCAGACGCGGGAAACCTCCGTCGCCTGCACCCGCGGTCAGGACGGCTCCTATTCCTTTGAAGTTCCGGAAGGAACGCCCGGCACGGCGTCCATCCGCGTGACGGCTTCCTTTGAAATGGGCTCCGACGCGCCCGGCACCAAGGCAATCAGCGCGGGCGTAGCCGTAGGCGTGTCGGTGGTGCGCCATGCGAACAGCGCGGTCGTCCGCAGCGGCGAGATTCGCGCGCAGCAGGGCGTGACGGTCAGCGCCGAATCGGGCGACGAGAGCGAGCGCGTCAGCGCGGTGAACGAAGCGAAGGCGGGCTATTCCGCTGGAAACATCGGCGTGGGCGGCGCGGTGGCCGTCAGCGTGAACACGGTGAAGACTTCGGCGCTTATCCATGAGGGAACGACGCTTGCCATCGGCGGCGAATTGAACGTGGAAGCAGAGTCGTTCGCGCACTTCGGCACGAAGGCGGACGCTTCGGGCAATCTCCGGGCCGGAAACACCGGCGTGGGCGCGGGCATCGCGGTCGGCGTCAGCGGCGCGGACACAAACGCCGGAATTGCCGACGGAACGACGCTGAAGAGCACGGCGGACAGCGCCGCTAAAACGATCGACCTCGACGGCCTGCGCGTGATCGCGCAGCAGGACGTGACCGATGCGGTGCTGGCCAAGGCGGGCAGCGCGGGCGGATATTCAATCACGCCGGTCGTGGCGCTGGATGTTGCGGGCAGCGGGGCGAACGCCTATCTGGGACGCACGCGGGGCGCGACGATCGATATGGCGCGGCAGGATCAGGAGCTGCACACCGTTGTGGTGTTCGCCAAGAACATGGCGGCGCATGACGCGGCCGCAAATGCTTCCGCGGCCGGTTCAAAGGTCGCGGCGGGCGGCGCGTTCGCCATTTCCGTGATCAACGACGGCGCGCGCGCGCATATGCTAGCTGACGCGAAGGCTAACGGCGTATACGTCGGCGCGCAGGCGGGCAGCACGCTGAAGCTGGTCGCAACGGCGAGCGCGGCGGGCGGCGGTTCCGGAAGCACGGGCGCGAACGGAAAGGGCAGCGCCGACAACCAGACGGACAAGCTGATCGGCGGCGCGGGCAAACTGGCCGGAAGCGCCGGTTCGCGCAGTATATCGCAGAAGCAGACGGGGTCGCAGGCGATCGGGCGGCAGCCCGCACAGACGAGCGAAGGCAGCGTCGCCGGAGCGGCGGGCTTTGCGCTGAACATCATGCGCAGCACGTCCGAGGCGTTCCTCGGCGGCGGCGCGCGCATTACGGCTGTTGCCAGCGAAAACTGCGGCGAGATTGAAAGCGGCAACGAATACGAGAACGACATGAACGGCGCGGTGCGCGTCGTCGCAAGGAACCGCACCGAGGCCGCTGTCAAGGCCAATGCCAGCACGTCCAAGGCGGCGACGGGCATCGGCGCGGCGGTTGCGATCAACATCGTGAATATCGAAAACACGGCGACCGTCGGCAAGGCGGCCATTCAGGCCGAAACGCTCGACGTGCGCGCCCTGATGATCGACATGACCGACGGCGATGAGAACGAAGAAAGCAAGAAAGACGCCACGGCGTTCGAGGAGCGGCTGAAGGCCGTGCTCGAAGGCCTGATTTCCGACCTGCTCAAGGAACTGGGGCTCGACAAGTACCTCGACAGCAAGGCGCTGGCTTCGTCGTTCGCCGAGAAGATGGCGGGTGTGGCGAACACGTTCATGAGCGAACTGCTCAAGGGAACCGGCCTGGAGCAGCTGCTGAAAATCGCCGATCTGGAGGCGCAGTTCAGCGAGAATATCACGGCGGCTTCCGCCGCGCTGGAACAGCTGCCCGACGCGATCATCGGCGGCCTGGACAAAATGCTGACCGACGCGTTCGACAGCGCGTTCGACCTGGAAAGCTGGAAGAGCGAGCTGAGCGCGAACCTCAAAAAGAATTTCTCGGCGGGCGAAATTGCGAAGCTGCTGTTGCCTGTGGCGAAGGACAGTCTGCTTGACACCATGCTCAGCTATATCGAATGCGGCCTGAGCGGCAAGCAGTTCGACAAGACCATGCTGCAAACGCGCCTGAAGGCCTCGCTCAGCAAACAGCTGGCCGCGGCGAAAGCGAAATTGCACAGCGCGCTGCTGGAGACGGTCGACGAGCACCTGCCGGGCAGCGTGACCGCGCGCAGCCGCGCGGAATTCGAAAGAACGCTTTCCGTGTATATGGACGCCGAGGTGGAGCGCTACGCTGCAAACCTCGTCGCGCCGCTGACGAAGAACATGGTCGATCTCGACCAGATGATCAATTTTGTCAGCAACGACATGGCCGGAACGTTCAGAACCAACTTCACCAACGCCGTGCGCGAATCGGGTCTGGCGCTGACGAGCGCGGCGGTCGATACGCTGACGGCCTGGCTCGACGTGCAGCTGGAACCGGAAGAACTCGGCGACAAGCACGTTATTC
>SFFS01000217.1 GCA_004557805.1 Clostridiales bacterium
TCGGCAAACAGCAGACAGCGTAAAGGCCCGTCAGCCTTTATGCGGCGTTGTGCGGGGTTTCCACAAGTTTTCCGGCACAGAAATGCCGGAAAAGGCGCTGGAACAGAATCTCACGGCCTTTTCAGACCCACGCTGGAGCCGAATCAAATCCCGTGCCGGCATGGCGGCGAACGCCGCCCTGTCAGCCCCTTCCCTTTACCAGCCGTTCCATCAGCATCGGGCCTTTTTCGAGGAAAAGCCCTGTCGCGGCCGCTTCGCTTTCCGTGTAGCGCGGCGCGTGCGGCGCTTCCTCTTTCTCGCTGTCGTAGAGCACGAACGGCACGGGGTCACCCACGTGCGTCCTAAGCGCGCAGGGCGTGGGATGATCGGGCGTAAGCATGATGCGGAACGGTTCTCCCTCCGCGCGGAGCGCGTCCATCAGAAAACCGAGCACGTCGCGGTCGATGGCTTCGATGGCCTTTACCTTCTCCTGCGCCGCGCCGTGGTGGCCGCACTCGTCGGGCGCTTCGATGTGGATATAAACCAGATCGCAGCCGTCGCGCAGCAGCTCCAGCGCCTTGCGCCCCTTCGCGGCGAAGTCTGTCCACATCGCGCCGGTAGCCCCCGGCACGTCCGGCACGCGCATGCCCGCGCACAGGCCGATGCCCTTGAGCAGATCGACCGCGCAGACCACGCCGCCCTTCACGCCATAGAGCTTTTCAAACGGCTCCAGCTTCGGGCGCGTGCCCTCGCCCCACAGCCAGCAGCTGTTGGCCGGTTTGAGCCCCCTTGCGCGGCGGGCAAGGTTGACGGGATGATCGCGCAAAAGCGCGCAGGAACGCTCCATCAGCGCCAGCAGCCGTTCGCCGTAGCGCCCGGACGGAAGATGGCCCTCAACCGGCCTTCCGGTAATATCATGCGGCGGCGTGAGCGCCGTGCCCGTCTGCGCATGGCGCAGGACGAGGCAGTGCCGGTAGCTGATGCCGGGGTAGATCTGCAGATCGCCGCAGTTGAGGTTCTCCGCAAGAAAGCGCACCAACTCCGCCGCTTCCTCGGTGCTGATTTCGCCCGCGCTGTAGTCGATCATCGTCTTTGCGGCGTAGTCCGGCTCGTCCGACATCGTGACAAGGTTCATGCGGAAGGTCACGTCGTCGTCGTTCACCAGCACGCCCATGCTCACCGCTTCCAGTGGCGAACGGCCGGAATAATAGATTTCCGGCGCATAGCCCATGACGGACAGGTTGGCCGTATCGCTTCCCGGCGGCATGCCGTGCGGCACCGTCTGCGCCATACCCACCGCGCCGCGGCGCGCAATTTCGTCCATATGCGGCTTGTTCGCCGCTTCCAGCGGCGTGCGTCCGCCCAGTTCGGGGAGCGGCCGGTCGGCCATGCCGTCGCCGAGCACTACGATATATTTCATTTGCGTCGCCTCCTTCTTTTTTACAGCATCGCGTCGACCACGCCGCGCATGGCGCGCGGATCGACGACGCCCGCAAACCGCTCCGGAAGCCCCTGCAATTCCGCAAGGCGCGGCGGCACGGGCAGCCCCGTCTCGCGCGAAAGCGCGGAAAGCCTTTCAAAATCGCCCTCCGGAACGGGCTTGCCCAGCGCGCCGAGAATGGCCGGACAGAACTTGAACGGGCTGGCCGTCGCGGCAAGCACCGTCGGCGTTTCATCGCCCGTCCTCCTGCGATATTCGCGCCAGACGCGCAGGCCCACGGCCGTATGCGTATCGGGCAGATACCCGTCGCGCGCGAGCGTTTCGGCAATTTCCGCCGCAACGGCCTCGTCGTCCGCCCAGCCGCAGGCGAATTCGGCCTGCAGCTTCCGGCGCGCCTGCGCGCTGATTTCATAGCGGCCCTCGGTTTTCAGCGCGGCCATGAGCGATTTGAGCTGCGCTTCATCCTCGAGCGTCAGCGAAAGCAGGCGCTCGAGGTTCGAGGAAACGAGAATATCCATCGACGGCGAAGTCGTAAGATGAAAAGCGCGGTTTTTGTCGTATACGCCGGTGGAAAGGAAATCGGAAAGGACGTTGTTGCGGTTCGACGCGCAGATCAGCCGCGCGATAGGCAGCCCGCTGTGTTTGGCGTACCACGCGGCAAGAATGTTGCCGAAATTGCCCGTGGGCACGCAGACGTTGATCTTCTCGCCCATCCTGATTTTTCCGGCGCCGGCCAGATCGCAGTAAGCGGAATAATAGTAGGCAATCTGCGGGGCAAGCCGCCCCCAGTTGATGCTGTTTGCCGAGGAGAGCAGATAGCCGCGCGCAGCCAGTTCCGCCAGATAGGCCTCGTCCGTGAAGAGCGCCTTCACGCCGGTCTGCGCGTCGTCGAAGTTGCCGCGCACGGCGGAAACCATGACGTTTTCGCCGCGCTGCGTGGTCATCTGCAAACGCTGCATGCTGCTGGTGCCGCCGTGCGGATAGAAAACGCAGATTTTCGTGCCGGGCACGTCGGCGAATCCCTCCAGCGCGGCCTTGCCGGTATCGCCCGACGTGGCCACGAGAATGATTACCGTGCGCGTCTCGCCGTTTTTGCGCAGCGAAGCGGTGAGCAGATGCGGCAGCATTTGCAGCGCAAAATCCTTAAACGCGCTCGTCGGCCCGTGAAAAAGCTCCAGCACATGGCCGTTATCGCCGATGGACACGACCGGCGCGACCTCTCTGGGCGGAAATTTTTCGCGCGCATACGCCTTTTCGGCATATGAAAGCAGCTCGGATTCCGTAAAGTCCGTCAGAAAGCGAGCGAGGATGTTCGCGGCGCGATGCGGATAATCGGCCGCGCAGAGCGCGGACAGCTCCTCCGGCGTTACCTGCGGGATCTTCTCCGGCAGAAAAAGGCCGCCGTCGGGCGAAATGCCCGCCACGATTGCCTGCGACGCGCTGACGCGCCGGTTTGCATCCCTCGTGCTGATATATTGCATAATTCCAGTCCTCCGTCCCCGTGATGGGGTCATTTTAGCACAAGAGCGGGGTAAGAGCAAGCAAAATGTTTGCGTTTTACGGACAAATGTCCGCGAATTCCATCTGTGAATTCCATATAAATATTTTTTATGTGTAAAATATATTCATCTTTACAACGAAATAGATTGACTTTCTGCAAAGGGTGTGTTATAGTGCATTTAGGTTACGCGGGTAACCGCAGGATGGAGGCGTACAGATGGCCACACGGCAGGACGTCGCGGCGCTGGCCGGCGTTTCGGTCGCAACGGTTTCCTATGTCATGAACGGCACCAAGAACGTCACTCCCGAGGTACGCCGGCGGGTAGAAAGCGCAATCGCGCAGCTGAACTACCGGCCGAACCTGCTCGCGCGCAGCCTTTCCACCAAGGAAACGCGCCACGTGGCGATGCTGGTCGATAATCTGAATAACCCGCATTACTGCGAGGTGCTTTCCGGCGCGCAGGAGGTTGCTTCAAGAAACGGCTATATCGTTTCGGTCATTTCCATCGATTTTTCCAATACGCGCGACGTGCTCGATCTGGCGAGCCGCTGGCTGGACGGCGCGATCCTGGCGCTGCCCACGACCAACGAGCAGATCGAATCGCTGCTGCCGCCGTCGCTGTCCTGGGAGATC
>SFFS01000218.1 GCA_004557805.1 Clostridiales bacterium
TGACCGAGGTGCTCGTAGGACTGGGCATCGAAGCGCCTACGCCCAAGGATAAAGGACGCATCATGAAAACGCTGATGCCCCGCCTGAAGGGCCAGGCCGACGGCGCAGTCGTCAACGCGGTTGTTTCCGCCGCGATGCAGGCATGACGTTTCTGTCCTGGGCAGCGCTGGCCGCACTGATTCTTTCCGTTCTGGTAATGCTGCTTCCCTGCGGAAAGCGCGCGCTTCCCGGCGAAAAGCAGCCCACGCTCTCCTGGCTTACAGCGCTGGCCGGGCCGTTCATGGCGGCAGGCGCGCCGTTTTTCGCGCTGGAGACGCTTTCCTGCGCGTTGGCGGCGGAACCGGCCGTTTTCCCGGAGCTGCGCTTCGGCCCGCTGCCATGGGCCTTTGCGGCGCTTGCAGCAGGTGTCGTTTGCCTTGACAACGCCAAGCGTCCGTCGTGGCTGCGCGCGTTGATCGCGGTTTCCGCCTTTTGTGCGGGAATCGCCGCGCTATGCTTTTTCGCACCGATTGCGGCCGAATCGTTCGCGCTGGTGCCTGTCTTCTCAGGCGCAAAACTGCCGTTCTGGCTGGCTGCGGCTGTGTGTACAGCCGGGTTTGCTGCGTTGATGTTCGTCCGAAAGCGCAAACAGTTTATCAATTTCGCCCTTTGGCCAACGCTTGCGCTCGTGATGATTTTTCTTACCGGCAACGGTCTGACGCCGCTTCTTCGCAGCCTTTGGCTTACGTGTAAAGCATTCCTTACGGGAATGTTCGCGCCCGCCGCAGAAGGCGGCGCCGCCAGCGGAACGACTGCATTCTTTTCATACTGGCTGTGCTGGAGTCCCATCCTCGCAATCAGCGCACGGCGCGCATCCGCCGGACGCACGGTGCGGCAGACAATGCTGGGCGTTTACGCGGCCGGACTGGGCGCATATCTGGCGCTTTCCGCCGTGTTCGGCGCGTTCGGAGTTCGTCTGCTCGACAGTCTCGCGCAGGCGAGCGAGACGACGCTCGCGCTCGGTGCGACCGGCGCGCAGACGATGGCGAAGCTAATGCTTTCGCTGCCGTTTGCAAGCATGTGCGCAGCGCTCCTGTGGCTCTCGGCGCTGCTGATGGGCATTGCGGCGCTGGGCGCCGCGTCGGAAAATACGGCTGCAATGCTCTGCCCGAACATGGAATCGTCACGCGCTCTGTCACTGTGTATGGGCTGTCTGACCGGCGCTGCCGCCGTCTGCTCGCTGTATTTCACTTCTGCTGAAACATGCCGGCGGTTCATCACTTATTCCGCGATTCCCTCGGGCGCATGGCTGACCGGTACATGCGTGCTGGCGTTGCGGCATAAAAGCTGAAATGCGTATATGACAAAAGCATCCGTAGAGCGGATGCTTTTTTAATAGGGTGTATCTGAGAGTTCCACGGACCTTCCGATACGCCTAGACGCTCCATCACTTCGGCGCATTCATTCAAAGAGGCCGCAAACCCATTCCCCGCTTTCGCCCCATCAATCCTTTCAACAGCCAAACGGCGCTCAGGATTTCTCCCAAGCGCCGCTTTTTTATTGAGTTTCCGTCTCCCGGCGCGGCGAAGCCGCCCCGAACCTGTCCGTTACTGCACGGCGGGCAATACGCTTTCAATGAAGAACGCGCGCGCTTCTTCCGGCGTGACATGATGCTTCACGCCGTTGATGCTGACTGCGACGCCCTTGCACTGGCATTCCCTCATGCAGAAAGTCGCCTTGAAATCGATTTTGTCGTTCAAACCTTTTTCCTCAATGAGGTGTTGAAAGGTCTGGATGACGTTGTAGGAGCCCTTAACGTGGCAAGCGCTGCCGATACAAACGTTCAGCTCGAGCATGATTACGCGTCTCCTTTCACATAGCTTACATGGAGCAGCTCATGCACCTTTCCCTTGAGCAATCCCTGATAAAGCGCGGTGGCAACCGCGTTTTCTTCGGACCGCTTGATGCTGCTCTCGCCGTCGACCTCGTACAGTCCTTCGGCGCGCTTGAACTTCACTTCGCTATGGCCGAAGGGCTGTCCGCCGCCGTTGACGCAGCCGCCCGGGCAAGCCATCACTTCAACGAGGTGATAGAACGCCTCGCCGGCCTGAATCTTGCGGATCAGCTTGTCCGCGTTGGCAAGGCCGCTGACGACGGCGATCTTCACTTCAATATCGCCATACGGAATCGTCGCTTCCTTCACGCCTTCCATGCCGCGCACGCCGCAATAGCTGATGTTGGCCAGCGCCGCGCGGGACTTATCGCTCGATACGCGGCGGAGCACTGCCTCGGTCACACCGCCGGTCACGCCGAAGATCACGCCCGCGCCGGACACGCCGCTGAACGGCACGTCGACCGCTTCGGGGGCAAGCTCATCAAAGGCGATGCCTGCTTCCTTAATCATGCGGATCAGTTCCTGCGAAGTCAGCACCGCGTCGACGTCCGGATTTCCGTCATGCTTGAATTCATCGCGCGCAGCCTCGAACTTTTTGGCCGTGCAGGGCATGATGGCCACGTGGAAGTGCCTGCGGGAGGACAGCTTCGCCTGCTCCTTGATAATCGCCGCGAACATCTCCATCGGGGACTTGCAGCTGGATACGTTGGGCAGCAGCTCGGGGAAGTTCTTTTCGCAATACTGGATCCACGCCGGGCAGCAGCTGGTGAAGAGCGGGAACTTGCCGCCTTCGGCCACGCGGCCGAGGAATTCTTCGGATTCTTCCAGCACGGTCAGATCCGCGCCGGTGACGGTGTCGAACACATCGTCAAAGCCCATGCGGTGCAGCGCTGCGACGATCTTACCCATCACGCTCTTGCCGACGCCCATCTTGAGTTCCTGGCCGACGGCCACGCGCACGGCGGGCGCGATCTGCACGGAAACCTTGACATCCTTATCTTCCAGCGCCTTCCAGACCTTTTCGATGTCGGACTTGACGACAATCGCGCCGGTCGGGCAGACGGCGGCGCACTGGCCGCAGCCCACGCACGGGGACTCGGCGATGGGCCTGTCAAACGCGGTGGCGATCTTCATGCGGGAACCGCGGAAGACGAAATCGATCGCGCCGACATGCTGCACCTCGTTGCACACGCGCACGCAGTCTCCGCAAAGGATGCACTTCGCGCTGTCGCGCACGATGCTGACCGAAGACGTATCCAGCTTCGGCTCCGGCTGCGTGTTCGGAAAGCGCACGCCGCTGATGTTAAACCGGCGCGCCAGCTCCTGGAGCTTGCAGGAACCGTTGTTCTCGCAGGTAGTGCAATCGCGGCAGTGGTTGGCCAGCAGCAATTCAAGGATATTCTTGCGATAGCGGCGCAGCCGCTCGGTATTGGTGCGGATATCCATGCCCTCGCGCGGAGCGGTGGAGCAGGCAGCCATGAGCATGCCGCGCTCGTTTTCCACCATGCACATACGGCACGCGCCGTAAACGGACAGTTCGCTGTGATAGCAGAACGTGGGAATCTTGATGCCGGCCTTACGAATCAGCTCCAGCAGGTTAGATTCGCCGTTAATTTCAACGGGCAGCCCGTCGATCGTCATAAATTTCTTTTTCTCCATGATCTC
>SFFS01000023.1 GCA_004557805.1 Clostridiales bacterium
CAATGGTCGCAACAGGACTCGAACCTGTGACCCCCGCGATGTGAACACGGTGCTCTACCAACTGAGCCATGCGACCATATCTTGTGCGAGAATTAATCTACCACATTCCGGGAAAAAAGTCAACCCCCTTTTCATAACTTTTTTGTTTTCGGCATTTTCGGCCGTGCTTTTTTGAAGCTGGGGTAAGAGCGGCTTTCTGAAGGCGCTTGCGCCGGAATTGCGACTTGCTTTTTGGGTTTGAGTGTGTTAACCTAATCGGAAAGAAAGAAGGTGAACCCCGTTATGAGAATTCTGGAATCTTCGGAGGATTATCTTGAGGCCATGCTGATGATGCGGGAACAGCACGGCTACGTTCGTTCGATTGATATCGCGGCGGAGCTTGGCGTGACCAAGCCCAGCGTCAGCTACGCAACCAAGCGCCTGCGCGAAAACGGCTATATTACAATGGATAAAGAAGGCCTGATTACGCTGACCGAGTCGGGCTACGCGATCGCTTCCCGGATTTATGAGCGCCATAAGACGCTGACCGCGTTTTTCGTGCGACTGGGCGTAGATGAAGAAACCGCGCGCGAGGACGCCTGCAAGGTGGAGCACGATCTGAGCGAGCAGACCTATAATGCCATTAAGCGCCATGCGGAAAAAAGCATGGATATGAAGACGGAATAACCCGGCGCAGAAGAAAAGACGGTCGTCCCGCGAAGGGAACGGCCGTTGCTTTTTGCGCTTTATTTCTTGAACAGTCCGGCAAGGAAGCCCTTTTTCGCTTCGACGGGCCGGGAGCTTACGTCGGTGACCTCGTAGCCGGTCTTGGCGATGGCGGCGCGCAGCGCGGCCTCGTCGAGCGGCTGCTCCGAAAGGACGACGGCCTGCCCCTTTGAATGGGATGCGCTCACTTTTTTTACAGAAAACGCGCTGCGAATCGTATCGCTGATATGCGCCTCGCACATGCCGCACATCATGCCGTCAATCTTTACGGTCGTTTCAAACATGATTGCTCACACTCCTTTGAAGTTAAGCTTGCTTAACCGCCGCAAATCATAGCAGAGCAGGGCTTTTTTGTCAAGCTGCGGGAAAGTTTTTTTATAGGGCCGCCCTGCGGCCCTGAAAAAAGCGCCCGCGAAGCCCGCTAAACCTTCAGCGTACGGAGATAGGCCTTCATTTCCGGTGAAATGCGATAGCTCTCCAGGCATTTCTGGATCGTTTTGTTGTGCGTCCACGCGTCGAGCCGCCGCTGCGTCAGGTATGGCAGCGCGGCGTCGTACTGCTTGCACAGCGCCGTGCAGAACAGCCACGCCTGCGCCATGCGGATGTAATATTCCTCCGAGCGCACGGCGGCCGCGCGCGCCAGAAGATCGGGCGCGAACGCGCCGTCCAGAAAGAACGTCATCGCCGTCACCAGCCCGAAGCGTACCGTGTACGTCCGGTCTGATTGCAGCCAGCAGAAGATTTTCCCGTGCAGCGCGGGCAGGTTTTTTGCAAAAGCTTTGGGCGAGAGCATGTCGCATACGGCCCAGTTGTCGATATAGGGCAGGAATGCTTCCGCTGCGGCCAGCGCCACGTCGAAATCGCGCATGCGGCAGATCAGCGCGCCGTGGAGCGCGTTTTCGTCGTAGGTTTCGTGCGGAAGCGCGCGCAGGAAAGCCTCCGCTTCCGGCGTTTTTTCGATTTCACGCGCCAGCGCGTTCAGCGCGGGCTTGCGCACGCCCAGAATCCGCTCCGGCGGCACGGTGGGGATGAGCTTGGCGTGAAAGGCCTTATACTTCGGATCGGCCAGTTCGAGCAGTTTTTCGCGGATTTCCATGCGCGCACATCCTTTCTTTTGCGTTATTATACCACGCCGCCGCATTTTTTGTCGAACGATTGCCAAAATGTGGTATAAAGCCCCATTTTTCGCGGCAGGATATGGATGAGACAAAATGGAAACTCACCGCGTCAGAAATTGCTATGCAAAAGGGGGACGGCACATGACGGAAGGACAGTGCGCCGCGGCAAGGCCGCTCGACGCGCGCAGGGAAACCATTATGGTACAGATCGAGGGCGAACTGGATCATTGCAGCGCAGGGCGCGTGCGCGCCACGCTGGACGCGCTGATCGCCGATCCGCACGTGAAGCGGCTGGTGGTCGATCTGACGAAGCTGACGTTTATGGACAGCTCCGGAATCGGCGTGATGATCGGGCGCTACCGCCAGCTTGCCCGGCGCGGCGGCACGCTGGCCGTGCGGGGCGTCAGCCCGCAGGTGGACAGAATCTTCCGCATGTCCGGGCTTTACCAGATCATCGAAAAATGCCGTTAGGAGGAACGCACGTGAACAAGACCAATCGGATGCGCCTTTCCTTTTCCAGCCGCCCGGAGAACGAGAGCTTCGCGCGCGTGGCGGTGAGCGCGTTTCTGGTGCAGCTTAACCCCACGCTCGAAGAAGTGAGCGACGTAAAAACCGCCGTCAGCGAGGCTGTTACAAACGCCATCGTCCACGGCTATCCGCACGGCGCGGACGGCGAAATCCGTCTCACCGTTACGCTTGCACCCGGCGAGAATACCGCCGAAATTGAAATCGCCGACGACGGCGTAGGCATTGAAAACGTCGAGCAGGCCATGCAGCCGTTCTATACCACGCAGCCCGAAATGGAACGCAGCGGCATGGGCTTTTCGGTGATGCAATCGTTTATGGACGAGCTGCGCGTGGAGTCCGCGCCGGGAGAAGGGACGCGGGTCGTGATGAAAAAGCGCATCGCGTAAAAAGAGCGGCGCGCAGTTCGATCCGCCGCCGCTTTTTCTTGACGTTTCCCTGCAAAGCGCGTATAATTTATACAATCACTCGAGATGGGCGCGCTGCCGGAAAGGGAAACCATGAACGCACGGGGTCAACGAATTCTGAAGATTTGGCATACGGCGATGGCCGCGTGCCTGCCGTGCGCGCGCAAACGGTAATAGAAACCATGCAGGGAGCCTTTCCCGCGAAGGGGGAGGGCTTCCTGTTCTATTCAAAGGAGTTTATCGATGCTGCGTTTGATCAAGCGTCCGGAGGAGACGGGCGAGGACAGGCTGACGGGCTGCGGGATTTCGCCGCAGCTTGCGCGGATGCTGCGTCTGCGCGGCGTGCGCACGCCGGAGGAGGCGCGCCGGTTCCTGTCCCCGTCGGCGGACGATCTGTCCGATCCGTCGGCGCTGTACGGCATGGACGCGGCAGTGCGCGAGATTCGCGGCGCGATGGAGCGCAGGGCAAAAATCATCGTCTACGGCGATTACGACGTGGACGGCGTGTGCGCGACGACGATTCTGACGGAGGCGCTGCGCGCCCACGGAGCCGACGCGGCGTACCGCATCCCCTCGCGCCATAACGAGGGATACGGCCTGAACCCCGAGGCCGTGCGCGAAATCGCGAAGGATTACGATTTGCTCGTCACGGTCGACTGCGGTATTACGTCGATAGCCGAAGCGGCGCTTGCGCGCGAGATCGGGCTGCGGCTCGTGATTATCGATCACCACGAGCCGCCGGAGCGGCTTCCGCAGGCGGACGCGGTGGTCGATCCGCTGCTGGGCGACGGCAGCGGAAGAGGACTGTGCGGCGCGGGCGTAGCGCTGAAGATCGTGCAGGCGCTGTGGGGCCGGGAGGCGGCGGAGCCGCTTCTGGAGCTTGCCGCGCTGGCCACGGTGGCCGATATGGTGCCGCTCACGGGCGAAAACCGCGCGATTGTATCGCTGGGGCTTGGACAGCTGCAAAAAACGAAGCGGCCCGGTCTGCGCGAACTGCTTGCGCTGTGCGGGCTGGATGGAAAGACGATCAACGCCGGGCATATCGGTTTCCAGATCGCGCCGCGGCTGAACGCGGGCGGACGGCTGGGCGATTCGAACCGCTGCGTGGAAATGCTTCTCACGCGCGAGGCAGCGCTGGGCGCGCGCATCGCCCGCGAATTGGACGAAACCAACGCCGAACGGCAGCGGCTGGAAGCGGCCATCGTGCGGGAGGCGGACAGGCAGGTGGCGCAGAGCGCCGATTTCCTGTGCGATAAGGTGCTCATCGCCGTAGGCGAAGGCTGGAACCGCGGCGTGGTGGGCCTCGCCGCCGGGCGGCTGACGGAGAAATACGCGTGGCCGTCGATTGTGTTTTCCCGGGAGGACGGCGTGTGCACCGGCTCGGCGCGCTCGGTGCCGGGCGTGAACATTCACGCGGTGCTCTCGCGCTGCCAGGATCTTTATGAGCGCTTTGGCGGGCACGCAATGGCCGCGGGGCTGACGTTGCGCGCCGAATATATGGACGAGTTCCGCCGCCGCGTCAACGAGGCCGCCGCCGAGCTGGCCGAGCCGGACGCGTATATTCCGAGCGTGCAGTACGATTTCGAAGTGCCGCTTTCGGACGTAACCTGCGAGCTGGCGGATGATTTCGGGCGCCTTGCGCCCAATGGAATCGGCAACCCCGCGCCCGTACTGGTGGCGCGCGGCGCGCATCTGCTCGAGGCGCGCGCGGTCGGCGCGGAGGGACGGCACCTGAAGCTGCGCATGGAGCAGGACGGCGCGAGCGTGGGCGGTATCGCCTTCGGGCTGGGCGGCGAACGCGCGCGGCTGCCCGACACGGTAGACGCGGTGTTTTCGCCCACGATCAACGAGTGGATGGGCCGGCGCAGCGCCGAGATGGACGTGAAGCGGCTGGTTCCGCACGAGGGACTGGACGCGTTCCTCAAGGGATGCCGCGAGCGGGAGGAAGCGTTTGCAATGTATCTGCTGCGTACCTGTGAGGATGAGCCCGCGCCCGTTCCGGAGGAGATTCTGCGCGCGCATGTGAAGCAGCTTCTGACGGAAAGCTGCCAGGGAACGCTTTTGACGGTGCGCACGCTTGAGGGCGCGCTCCGCTGGGCAGACTGGCTTTCTGAGGAAGGGCTTTCGGACCGGCTCGACTGCGCGTTTTCAAAGCCGGCCGATCCGCGGCGCTACAACTGCCTGTGCGCGCTGCCGGAGGACGATGCGG
Source organism: Clostridiales bacterium (assembly GCA_004557805.1). Lineage (GTDB taxonomy): Bacteria > Bacillota > Clostridia > Christensenellales > Aristaeellaceae > Aphodomonas. The sequence continues at coordinate 4,965 of SFFS01000023.1, forward strand.
GCGAGGGGTATCGCGAGAAGATCGCGCTGGATGCGCCGGACGTATACGCGGCGCTTCGCGCCCTGATGCCTACCGACGACGCGCTGCGGGGGCTGTATCGCGTGCTGCGCGCGTGGCCGGGAGCGATGAAATCGGAAAAGGCGCTGGCGCAGGCGGCCGGAATGAGCGCGGCGGCCGCGCGGCTGGGGCTCGTCGCATTCGACGAGCTGGGGCTGGTGCTTTTAAGCCGCGACCCGTTTGAAGCGGTGATGATGCCGGCGAGGCGCTGTTCGCTGTCGGACAGCCCGACGCTCCGCAGGCTGCGGCGGGTATGCCATTGGGGGGAAGAGGCATGACGGAAGATAACCGAAGCATGACGCTGGAAGAGCTGAAGGCGTGCGTAACGAAATATCATACGCCTGAAAACGCCGAGCTGGTGGAGAGGGCGTGGCATTTCGCCGAAAAGGCGCACGAGGGCCAGAAGCGCAAATCGGGCGAGCCGTATTTCATCCATCCCGTCCGGGTCGCCACGACGCTGGCCGATCTGATGATGGACGGCGCGACGATTGCAGCGGGCCTGATGCACGACTGCGTGGAGGACTGCGAGAACGTTACGCTGGAAATGATCCAGAACGAGTTCGGCGCGGAAGTGGCGCAGCTGGTGGACGGCGTGACGAAGCTGTCGCGGCTGGATTTTATCTCGCGCGAGGAGCAGCAGGCCGAAAGCCTGCGCAAAATGATCCTCGCCATGTCCAAGGACATCCGCGTCGTGCTCATCAAGCTGGCCGACCGCCTGCACAATATGCAGACGCTCAAATTCCAGCCGCGCGACAGGCAGATCGCCATCGCACGTGAAACGCTGGATATTTACGCGCCGCTGGCGCACCGGCTGGGCGTGTACGCGATCAAGACCAAGCTGGAGGATCTGTGCTTCCAATACCTCTACCCGGAGGAATATAAAGACACCGCGCAGAAGGTGGGCATGCGCCGCGCGGAGCGTGAAAAGATCATCGAGTCGGTCAAGGAAGAACTGTCGAAAAACATCACCGAGCAGCTGCACCTTTCCTTCGAGCTTTCGGGGAGGCCGAAGCACCTGTACAGTATCTGGCGGAAGATGACGCTGCATCATCTGCCCTTTGAGCAGATTTACGACCTGATCGCCCTGCGCGTGATCGTGGATACCGTGCCGGACTGCTACGCCGTGCTGGGGCTTGTGCATACGCTCTGGCGGCAGGTGCCCAACCGGTTCAAGGACTATATCTCCACGCCCAAGGCGAATATGTACCAATCGCTGCATACGACCGTCGTGGGGCAGAACGGGCAGCCCTTCGAGGTGCAGATTCGTACCAAAGAGATGCATCGCCTGGCCGAGTTCGGCATCGCCGCGCACTGGCGCTATAAAGAAGGCCGCGCCGTGGGCGACGCGCTGGACGAAAAGCTGTACTGGCTGCGGCAGATTCTCGACTGGCAGTCGGATACGAAGGACGCGCGCGAGTTTATCGATCTGCTCAAGGTTGACCTTTTCGCCGACGAGGTGTTCGTCTTTACGCCCAAGGGCGATATTATCAGCCTGCCGCGCGGCTCGACTCCGCTCGATTTCGCCTATCGCATCCACAGCGCCATCGGCAACAAGTGCGTGGGCGCGAAGATCAACGGCCGCATCGTCACGCTTGACCGGGAGCTGGAAACGGGCGATTTCGTCGAAATCCTGACCAGCTCCGCCTCCAAGGGCCCCAGCCGCGACTGGATGAACATCGTCAAAACCTCGCAGGCGAAGACGAAGATCCGTCAGTGGTTCAAAAAGGAGCTGAAAGAGGAGAACATCGAAATCGGCCGCGCGATGCTCGAACGCGAGGCCGCGCGCGGAACGATTCCGCTCTCGACGCTGACAAAGCCGGAATATGTCAACGCGCTCCTGTCGAAGCTGAGCCTGTTCGACTGGGACGACGTATGCGCGTCCGTCGGATTCGGCGCGATGAGCGCCGTGGGCGTTATCAGCCGGCTCAAGGAGGAATACCGCCGGGCGGAGAAAATCGCTGCGCCGCCGCCTCAGCCGGTGCGCACGGAAGAAGAGAACGAAAAGCGGCAGCACCTGGCCGAAAGCGCGGGCGTGTATCTGGCGGGCGAGCCGGGCATGCTGGTGCGCTTCGCGCGCTGCTGCAACCCGGTGCCGGGCGATGAAATCGTGGGCTATATCACGCGCGGCCGCGGCGTGGCCGTGCATAAGGCCGACTGCATCAACGCCATCAACTTCGAGCCGGAACGCATCGTGGAGGTCAGCTGGGCGAACCCGGAGAGCGAGTTCCTCGCCGGGCTGCAGATCGTCGCCTACGACCGCGACGGGCTGCTGGCCGATCTGGCCGTGCTGATGAGCAGCATGAAGGCGCCCATCGAGTCGGTTTCGGCGAAGATTCACAGCAACGGCACCGCGACGATCAATTTGCAGCTGAAAACCAAGAGCCGCGAGCAGCTCGACCGGATGATCAAGCAGCTGCAAAAGCGCACGGATATTATCGAAGTGTTCAGAATACAGCAGTGAGGAGGCGGATCCATGCGGTGCGTCGTGCAGCGCGTTTCCCGCGCGAGCGTTACGGTAGAAGGAAAAATCATCGGACAGGTGGAAAAGGGATATATGGCGCTCGTCGGCGTGGAGCAGGGCGACGCCGAGCAGGACGTGCGCTATTGCGCCGACAAGGTGGCCGGGCTGCGCGTGTTCGAGGATGAAAACGGCAAGATGAACCGCTCTGTGAAGGACGTGGGCGGCGCGGTGCTGGCTGTGAGCCAGTTCACGCTGCTGGGCGACGCGCGTCACGGCAGGCGGCCGAGCTTTTCCAACGCCGCGCGGCCGGAGGAGGCCAACGCGCTCTACGAGGCTTTCTGTCAGGCGCTTCGCGCCGAAAACATCCGCGTGGAAACGGGCGTTTTCCAGACGGATATGCAGGTGGAGCTTGTCAACGACGGGCCTGTGACCATTCTGCTCGACAGCAGGAAAGGATTTTGAAATTGATTCAGATTCAAACGGTTCCCGTGGGCGAAATTCAGGCGAACTGCTACGTGCTTTCGCTGCCGGAGCGCGACGACGCGCTGGTGATTGATCCCGGCGCGGAGGAGCCGGCGATCCGGCTGGCGTTGGGAAAGCGCAGAATCGCCGCGATTCTGCTCACGCACGGACATTACGATCATATCGGCGCGGTGGCGGCGCTGCGCGCGGGCGGCGTGTCCGTGTATATCGGCGCGGAGGACGCGCAGGCGCTGACGAACCCCGTGTACAGCCTGGCGGCGATGTTCGGCGGCGCGCCCTCGCAGGGAGAGGCCGAGTATACGCTCTCAGACGGCGACGAAATGACGCTGGCGGGGATTCGCCTGCGCGTGCTGCACACGCCCGGCCACACGAAGGGCGGCTGCTGCTTCCTGACGGACGAGGGACAGCTTTTCTCGGGCGACACGCTTTTCCGCTACGGCTACGGGCGCACCGATCTGCCCGGCGGCGATGAAAAGCAGCTGTTCGCCTCGGTGCGGCGGCTGTTTGAGCTCGACCCGGCGATTCGCGTATATCCCGGCCACGGCGCGCCGACGACCATCGCCGAAGAAAGGTAAACGAATGAGGATTACAGTCTATACCAACGCGCCCGAGTGCTTCGAGGATATGAGCGAGGTGCTGCGCGTGTTCTATCCGGGGGCGGAGATCGCGCAGATTGAAACCCCGGACGTGTTTTTGCGCCACGAGCGCAGTGAGCGCGAGGGCTGGGTGACGGAGAAATACGACCTGCAGGGCGAAAAATTTCAATGGACGGCTCCGCTGGCGGGCGACGGCTGGGAAGTGAAGCGCCGCCGCCGCCGTTCGGTCAAGCAGGGATGCTACTGGCTTTTGCGCCGCGCGACGGGCAAGCGGCCGCCGTGGGGGAGCCTTACGGGCATCCGCCCGACGAGGCTTTTCTATGAGCGGCTGGAAAAGGGCGACGCGCCCGCCGAGGCGGAAGCGTCGCTTCTGCGGCAGTTCGACCTGCGGCCTGACCGCGCGCGCCTTCTGCGCGAAACGTGCGAAACGCAGCGCCCGTTCATGAATCCGCCCGCCGATGCGGTGGACGTATACGTGGGCATTCCCTTCTGCGTGACGCGGTGCAGCTACTGCTCGTTCTTTGCCGAAGCGCTGGGAAAGGGCAAGAAGGTTCCGCCGTATCTGGACGCGCTGGCGCGCGAAATGCAGGCCGGCGCCGGGCTGATGCGCCGCAGAGGGCTGAAGCCGCGTGCGCTGTACGTAGGCGGCGGAACGCCTACGTCGCTCACGGCGGAACAGCTTGAGCGCGTGCTCGCGCTGATGGGCGAACTGTTCCCCGGGGCGCGCGAATGGACGGTCGAGGCCGGCCGGCCTGATACGATCGACGCGGACAAGCTGGCCGTCATGCATGCCGCCGGCGTAACGCGCGTGAGCGTCAACCCGCAGACGATGAACGACCAGACGCTCAGGCTGATCGGCCGCGCGCATACGGCGGACGATGTGGACCGCGCGTTTGCGCTGGCAAGGGCGGCGGGATTTGAAAACATCAACATGGATCTGATCGCCGCGCTGCCGGGCGAGACGGAGGCGGATTTTGCGCGCACGCTCGACCGCGTGGCCGCCCTGCGGCCCGACAGCATTACCGTGCATACGCTGGCGCGGAAGCACGGATCGGTGATGAACGAATTCGGCTTCCATCCCGCGCCGCCCGAGGTGGCCGAGGCGCAGGTGGAGCTGGGCGCAAGGCGCGCCCGCGAGATGGGCATGCGCCCCTATTATCTCTACCGGCAGAAGATGGTGGCCGGAAATCTCGAAAACGTCGCCTATGCGCTGCCGGGGGCTGAAAGCGTTTACAACATCGACATCATGGAGGAGACGACGCACATCCTCGCGCTGGGCGCGGGCGCCATTTCCAAGCGGATCATTCCGGAGGAAACGCGCATCGAGCGCGCGCCGAACGTGGGCGACGTGGGGCATTACATCGCCCGCGTCGACGAGATGATCGCGCGCAAGGAGGCGCTCTGGCAGGAGCGCGCCCCGCGCTGCGCCCGCCGCGAGCAGGAAAACGCGGACGGAAACCCCAAAGATCCCAATTACAGAAACCCCAATGGGGAAGAAGATATGGAGGGTTAACAAAATGGTCAAGAAAAATCCGATTTTTACGATTACCATGGAAAACGGCGATGTGATGAAGGGCGAACTTTTTCCGGAAATCGCGCCCATCAGCTGCGCGAACTTCATCGCGCTGGCCAACAGCGGCTTCTATGACGGCGTGATTTTCCATCGCGTCATCCCCGGCTTCATGATCCAGGGCGGCGACCCGACCGGCACCGGCATGGGCGGCCCCGGCTGGCGCATCAAGGGCGAGTTCAGGCAGAACGGCGTGAACAATTCCATCAGGCACACCCGCGGCGTCCTGTCGATGGCGCGCTCGATGATGCCCGACTCCGCCGGAAGTCAGTTCTTCATCATGGTAGACGACGCTCCGCATCTCGACGGCGCATACGCCGCGTTCGGCCGCGTCGACGAGGGCATGGAAGCGGCGGACAAAATCGTCTCCACGCCGCGCGACATGCGCGATAAGCCCCGCCAGGAGCAGAAGATTCAGTCCATCCGTGTGGACACCTTCGGCGAGGAGTATCCGCACCAGAAGCTGTAAGGCTGCGGCCTTTTACGAAAGGAAGGCGACCGCATGAATACGCCGAACGCTCAGAAAAATAAAACCACCGTCACCATCTGCGGCAAGGATTACACGATGGTGGGCGTGGAATCGGAGGAGCATATCAGGCGCGTGGCCGTGTATATCGACCGCATGATGGAAGAAATGATGTGCACCTACCGGCTCAGCCAGCCGATGGCCGCCGTGCTCACGGCGATGAACCTGGCGGACGAACTTTTGCAGGCGCAGGACGAAAACACGCGTCTGCGCCGCGAACTGCTTGAAATGAGCGAAAAGCTGAAGAAGGACCCGGAGGAGTAACCCATGGAAGAACGTGCGCTGCGCGTGCTGGAATTTACAAAGATCAGGGAACAGCTGCGGGGATATGCCGTTTCCGCGCTGGGCGCGGAAAAATGCGCGGCCCTTGCGCCCACGAGCGATCTTGCCGAGGCGGTGCTGCGGCAGCAGGAGACGGAGGAGGCGCTCGTCATCCTCACCTATCTCCCGCAGCATCCGCTCATTCCGTTCGAGGATGTGCGGCCGTGGCTGCGCCGCGCGGCAATCGGCGCGACGCTGTCGCCCAAGGCGCTGCTCGACGTGGCGGGCAGCATGCGCGCCGCGCGCGCCGCGCGCGAAGCGCTGGTGACCGAACGCGAAAACACACCGCGCGTGACGGCGCTGGCCAGCGAGCTTTCGACGTTCCGCAGGCTCGAGGAGGATATTTCCAACGCCATTTTGTCCGAGGATGAAATCGCGGACAAGGCCAGCGCGGAGCTTGCCGATATTCGCCGCCGCATCCGTGCGTGCAACGAGCGCGTGCGCGAAAAGCTCAACGCCATGGTGCACAGCCCGGGCATGCAGAAATACCTGTCCGACGCGGTCGTCACCGTGCGGCACGACCGGTACGTGATTCCTGTCAAGGCGGAGGCGCGCAGCGCCGTGCCGGGACTGATTCACGATCAGTCGTCCTCCGGCGCGACGCTGTTCATCGAGCCGATGGCCGTGGTGGAAATCGGCAACGATCTCAAGCAGCTCGAAGCGAAGGAAAAGGCCGAAATCGAGCGCATTCTGCAGGCGCTGTCCGGGCGCATTACGCCTGAGACGGCCATGCTGGCGCATAATCTCGAGGTGCTGGCGGAGCTGGATTTCCTGTTTGCCAAGGCGCGCCTTGCGCGCGAAATGCGCGGCGTGCAGCCGAAGATGAACGATCGCGGCTGCATCCGCATCGTGCGCGGACGGCATCCGCTGATCGATCCGGCCAAGGTGGTGCCCAGCGACCTGTGGCTGGGGCAGGATTTTACGACGCTGGTGATTACCGGCCCGAACACGGGCGGCAAAACGGTTACGCTGAAAACCGTGGGCCTGTTCACGCTCATGGCCATGGCGGGCCTGCAGGTTCCGGCCGATCTGGGTACGGAGCTCTCGGTGTTCGATCAGGTGTTCGCCGATATCGGCGACGAGCAGTCGATTGAGCAGTCGCTCTCGACGTTTTCCTCGCACATGGTGAACATTGTGTCCATCATGGAAAAGGTGACGGAAAAATCGCTGACGCTGTTCGACGAGCTGGGCGCGGGCACCGACCCGACCGAGGGCGCGGCGCTGGCGCAGGCGATTCTGACCAAGCTGCTGGAGCGTAAAATCCGCACGCTGGCCACGACCCACTACGCCGAACTGAAGGCCTTTGCGCTGACGACGCCCGGCGTGGAGAACGCGTCCGTCGAGTTCGATGTGGAAACGCTGCGGCCGACGTACCGGCTGTCGATCGGCATCCCGGGCAAGTCGAACGCGTTTGAAATTTCGCGCAGGCTGGGGCTGCCGGAGGAGATTATCGGCTCGGCCAAGGAAATGCTCTCGCGCGATCAGGTGCGCTTTGAGGACGTAATCGCCAATGCGGAATATCACCGGCAGGTGGCCGAGCGCGAGCGCAAGCTGGCCGAGGAGGCGCGGCAGGAAATGACGGCCGCGCGCGCCGAGGCGGAGCGGGAGCGGGAAAAATTCGCGCAGGAGCGCGAAAAGGCGCTCGCCAAAGCCCGTGAGGAAGCGCGCCGCATCGTGGAAAAGGCGCGAAACGAATCGGAGAGCGTGATCGCCGATCTGCGCAGGATGAAGAAGGACGGCGGCCCGCTGCGCGAACACGAGGTGCAGGCTGCGCGCAGACGCATCGACGAGAGCGCCGACGAATTGGCACAGGCGCTGAAAACGCCTGTGGATACGCCGCTCGCTCCGCCGAAGGATTTGAAGGTGGGCGAGAGCGTGATGATCCCGCATCTGGGGACGAAGGGGACCGTGCTTTCGCTGCCGGATAAAAACGGAGAGATGCAGGTGCAGGCGGGCATCCTGAAACTGAAGGTGCACGTCAGCCAGCTCAAGCGCGACCGTGCCGAACAGAAGCCGCTGGCGCGCGTGAAGTCGGACGTGGATATGACGACGCGGCAGGTGAACCTCGAGTGCGATCTGCGCGGCATGTCGTTGGAAGAGGCCATCGCTACGGCGGATAAATACCTTGACGACGCGCTGCTGAGCGGGCTGCACGAGGTGTATATTATCCACGGCAAGGGGACGGGCGTGCTGCGCACGGGCGTGCAGAATTATCTGCGCAAACACCCGCGCGTGAAGAGCTTCCGCGCCGGCCGCTATGGAGAAGGCGAGGACGGCGTGACGGTCGTGACGCTGAAATAGCGGGAGTGAACCGGGAGAGAATGCGGCGATTGAACGCCGGTGAAGGCTCCTGCCGGGGAACGAGAAAAGCGCTTTAAGCGTCCCCGTTCTCATGCGGTGGCCGCGTGATTCCGGGTGAGATGAAATGAAACACCGGGATGGGCGAGATTCCGAAGGGAAGCGCGGCCAGCAGCGGCGATTGAGCGCCGGTGAAGATTCCTGCCGGGGAAACGAGGAAGGCGTTTGAGGCATTCTCGTTCCCATGCGGCGGCTGCATGGCGGCAGGAGGATGAATGAGTTCATGTTAAAACACCGGGAGGTGCAGGAACCTCAGGTTCCTGCCGGGGTTCAGGGGTGGAACCCCTGACGTTTCCCGACGTTCCCAAGCGGCGCTTGCGCCGCGAAAAATAACAATTCGGAGCCCAACGAAGGGAGTGCTTGAGCAATGCCGGCAACGAAAGGCAAAACGAGAATTCTGCTGGTGGACGACGATCCGAATATTGTGCAGCTTGTCCGCCTGTATCTGGAAAAAGAAGGCTACGAGGTGGAAACGGCCGACCGCGGTGATACCGCTGTGGAGATGTTTCGCAAAAACCCGCCGCATCTGATGCTGCTGGATATTATGCTGCCCGGCATGGACGGCTGGGCCGTCTGCCGCGAGATTCGCCGCACGAGCAATATCCCGATCATCATGCTTTCGGCTAAGGGCGAAACGTTCGACCGCGTGCTCGGGCTGGAGCTGGGCGCGGATGATTATATCGTCAAACCGTTCGAGCCGAAGGAGCTGGTGGCGCGCATCAAGGCCGTGAGCCGGCGCTATCAGTCGGGCGATAACGCGCCGGCCAAGGAGATTTCCTTCCCCGGGCTGACCGTCAATATCAGCCGTTATTCGGTGGTGTATGCCGGAAAGGAACTGGAGATGCCGCCGAAGGAGCTGGAGGTGCTGTTTTTCCTGGGCAGTCACCCCAACCAGGTGTTTACCCGCCAGCAGCTGCTGGAGCAGGTGTGGGGGTTCGATTTCTTCGGCGATTCCCGCACGGTGGACGTGCACGTCAAGCGCCTGCGCGAAAAATTGCAGGGCTGCGAGCAGTACGGCTGGCAGATCAAGACGGTGTGGAGCGTGGGCTATAAGTTCGAGGTGAAATAAGGGCGTATGTTTCGTTCGCTCTATTCGCGCCTGCTGGCGCTGTTCCTGGCCGTGCTGATCGTGGCGATGGGTACGCTGACGTTTTTCATGTACGACCGCATCCGCGAGGATAAGGTCAACGAGCGGCTGACCGAGCTGACGAACCAGGCGCGCGACGTGGCGCAGCTGGCCGCGCAGCGCAGCCTGTATTCTACGCGCAGCGCCGATCAGTACATGATCTGGAAAAGCCAGGAAATTACAAAGGAATACGACGCGTATCTGATTATCGTCGACCGCTACCGCAACGTTATCCCCATCGGAGATGAAACGCTGGTGGACGCGGGCGGAATGACGCTGGACGAGACGTTTACGTATCTCGGCCGCGTACTCGCGGGCGAAACCATCCACGACCGCGCGCTCACCAACTCCGGAAACGTCGTGTTTACCGTCGGCGCGCCGTATATTGAAAACGGGCGCGTGCTTGGCGCGGTGTTCATTCATACGAGCGAACAGAGCGTCGAGGCCAGCTATCGCGAGATTTTGCAAGAGGTCTTCCGCGCGCTGATCCTGGCGGCGACCGTCGGAGCCGTTTTGATTTTGATCGCTTCGCGATATTTTACCGAGCCGATGCGCCAGATGGCGGCGGCTGCGGAAAAGTTCTCGCGCGGCGATTTCAGCCAGCGCGTTGAGGTGCACAGCCGCGACGAGGTCGGCCTGCTGGCCGAATCGTTCAACAGCATGGCGGAGGATCTCGACCGCCTGGAGCAGACGCGGCGCGAGTTCGTGGCCAACGTGTCGCACGAGCTGCGCTCGCCGCTGACGAGCATGCAGGGCTTCCTCGGCGGCATGATGGACGGCACCATTCCCGAAAACGAGCGCGACAAATATATGCAGATCGTCTGGGATGAAACCAAGCGGCTGAACAAGCTCATCACGACGCTGCTCGATCTTTCACATATCGAGAGCGGCAAAACGCCACTCGTGCGCACGCGCTTCGACGTGAACGAGATGATCTGCCGCGTGATGGTGCGGCAGGAGCAGCGCATCGATGAAAAGAACCTGAACGTCGAAATCGACTTCCAGAACGAAACCTGCTTCGTTGACGCCGACGCGGATCGCATCGAGCAGGTGCTTGTGAACCTGATCGACAACGCGATCAAATACGGCAGGGAGGACGGCGGCACGATTGCCGTGCGCACGCGGGAAGAGGGAAATCAGGTGCGCGTCATTGTCGCAGACGACGGCCCGCAGATTCCGCCGGACGATCTGCCGCAGATTTTCGACCGGTTCTACAAGGTGGATAAGGCGCACACCACCGGAAAGGGCACAGGGCTTGGGCTTGCGATCGTCAAGAGCATTATTGATCAGCACGGAAAGCGCATTCAGGCTTTTTCGGATGAAAAGGAAACCCGGTTCGAATTCACGCTCGATAAGGGCTGAGGCAGAAAAGGGCTCCGTTTCCAAAGCGAAACGGAGCCCTTTGCGATAAGCGGACGCGCGGCTGAAAAGTCCTGCCGGGTTCAGAACCGGCTGCGCCAGCTGGTGGGCGAGTAGCCGGTGTATTTGCGGAAGATTCTGCTGAAATAGGAGGAATCGGTGAAGCCGATCTGTTCCGAAATTTCGTTGATGCTCATCGAAGAAAAGAGCAGCAGTTCCTTCGCTTCGTCCATGCGCATGGAGAGGATGAACTTGTAGGGAGAGACGCTCATCGTCTTGGTAAACAGGTGCGCGAAGCGGCCCGGGCTCAGGTGCGTCAGCGCCGCGCATTGATCCAGATCGATCTGCTCGCGGTAGTGTTCGCTGATATACAGGAGCGCGGGCGTGATCACGTCGTGATCCTGCTTGTTTTTTCCGGCGCTGCCGTTGCTCTGGAGCAGCATGTCGATCAGCTGCAGGAGCAGGCCGTTCACCTTCGGCACGGAGATGGCCTTGCGGCCGTTGAGCACCTTCAGCGGCAGAAACGCCTGCACCATCTGATGAAACAGGATTTCGAACATCGTCCGGTCGCCGATGGTGCGGATGGCCATATCGCGGATATGCATCGCGCTCATGGTTTCATCGACGGCGCGGCCGGTGAAGTGAACGTAATAGATGGTGGGGTTCCCGTCGGAAAAAAAGGAGATGACCTGCCGCACGCCGGGCAGATATACGGCGCACTGGCCGGGGGAAAGCCGGGTGAGCTCGTCGTCGGAAATGCCCACGTCAAGCCAGCCGCTGACGACGTAAAGCAGATAATAATCCTTGCGCCCGTTGGGGCGGAGGATGGTATGATCCGGGCCGTAATTGGCCTTGGAGCCGCAGTTGTTGACCTGAATGCACTTCTCGGCGGGGAAGTCGGTCAGATCCCTGTACGGCAGGATATTTTCCTTCATCTTGCTTGTCATAGCCGAATTATAGCACAAGCCGTATCGCGATGTAAACAGCAGAAAAATCCATGAGATTAGCAGCTAAATGCATCGCCGCGCGGCGGCGCGTATTGTATGATAAAAATAGGGTATATCTGAAAAATTCCCTGAGACTCCATCTCGGCGTCTTTTCCGGCATTTCTGCGTCGGAAAATCTCGATTTAGCCCCGCTAAACCTTCGATTTCCCTTCTTGAACTGACGGAAAATCCGCTCGAGCTGTCGTCTCTTCCTTTTTCAGATATACCCCAGAGCTTCCGCGGAAGCAGAAACGACAAGGAGGGCTTCATGATGTATCCTGCTTTTTATCAGATTCCGGCCGAGGAGCTGGGCAAAGATTCCAAGGTGCCGATCCTGATTCTGGCCGACAGCGGCGAGGTGCACTTTGAACTGGCGCTGGAAATGCTGGATGAGATCGTCAAAAACAACGCGGCGGGGCGCAGGACCGTGTTCATCTGCCCCTACGGCCCGATCGGGCAGTATCATACCTTCGCGCGCCTGGTCAACGAGCGCCGCGTAAGCCTGAAAAACGTATGGATTATCAATATGGACGAATATCTCACCGACGAGGGCGAGTGGCTGCCCTACGAGGATCCACGTTCCTTCCGCGCCGGAATGGACCGCGAACTGTATTCGAAGATCGACCCGGAACTGGTCATGCCCGCCGAACAGCGCGTGTTCCCCGATCCGCATAACCCCGGCGCGATTCAGCAGCTGATCGATACGCTCGGCGGCGTGGATATCGTTATGGGCGGCATCGCCGTCAACGGTCATATCGCCTTCAACGAACCGGAACCGGAAATGACGAACGAGCAGTTCGCCCAGCTCCCCACGCGCGTGGAAAAGCTGAGCCAGGCCACGCTGCTCAAGGATGCGATCATGGGCCGCGGCGGCGCGATCGACACCGTGCCGAAGCAGGCTGTTACCGTGGGCATGAAGGAAATGCTCGGCGCGCGCAAGCTGCGCCTGACGATGATGGCCGATATGCAGCGCGCCGTGATCCGCCGCGCGGGCTACGGCGCGGTGACGGCCAGCTTCCCCGTCTCCTTTGCGCAGACGCACCCGGACGCGAAAATCATCATCAGCCGGAACGTGGCCGAAAAGCCGTTCTGATTCCGACCTATCTCAAAAGCACCTGCCGCGGCGCGAGAAACGCTGCGGCAGGCGCTTTTTTGGAAATTCGATTATTCCGACAGACACGAACGGCCGCGGACGAACACGTTTTCAACGGCGAATTCGCCGTTCATGATTACGATGTCCGCATCCTTGCCGGGCTCCAGGCTGCCCTTGCGCGCGTCGACATGCATCAGCCGCGCGGGGGTCAGCGAGAGCATGCGGCTCACATCGAGCAGCGGGATGCCGTATTCCACGTGCGCTACGCGCAGCGCGCGGTCCATCGTGCCGATGCTTCCGGCGTAAAAGGAGAAATCCGGCAGCTGCGCCACGCCGTCCTTGACGACGACCGGCACGCCGCCGACCCTGCCGCCGAGGATGGAATGCGTTTCGTTCGTGCCGGCGGCGCGCATCGCGTCGGTGATGAGCGCCACTTTATCCGGCCCCTTGACGCGATAGGCCAGCAGCATATGCTCGCGCGGAATATGACGGCCGTCGGCGATCAGCTCGATGGTGACGTTGTCGTCGATCAGCACGGCTTCGTTCACGCCCGAATGCACAATGCCGTTGATCTTGCGGCCCGTGGTGGTGGCGCTGTAAAAATGCGTGATGTGGCGGAAGCCCATTTTGAAGGCGTTCTGCGCGTCCGTCGCCGTGCCATTGGTGTGCGCGATGGAGGGCATGACGCCGTTTTCGAGCATGACGCGGGCGAACAGGTCGCTGTTGGGAAGTTCCGGAGCTTCATCCCAGCGGAGAATATGCCCTTCGCCGAGCCGAATGAAATGCTCGAGCATTTCGCGCGTGGGTACGCGCTGTTCGGAAACGGGCTGCGCGCCCTTCCCTGCGGGCGAGAAGAACGGCCCTTCCAGATGCAGGCCGAGCAGCTCTGCGCCGCCCGTCGGCGTTTTGAGCACTTCAAGGAACGCTTTGACGACCGTTTCCAGCTGCGCGTCCTCGCAGGTCATCGTTGTGGCGCACAGCGCTGTCGTGCCGTGCCTGGCGTGCGCGCGGGCGACCTGGCGGATGCTCTCCGCATCGCCGTCCATGAAATCGGCGTTGCCGCCGCCATGCACGTGCAGATCGATGAAGCCGGGCAGAATGTAGCCGCCGCGCGCGTCGATAGGCGCGGCGCCGCCGGGGCAGGGGAAGTTGACGCTGGCGATGCGTCCGTCCTCGACCAGAATGGAGCCGTTCTGAACGATACGGTCGGGCAGAACGAGGCGGCCGTTTCCGATCCAGAAACGGCGGGGCGGTTTGCAAACGCAGTTTTCGGGCATGAAAAGGCCTTCTTTCCTATTGTGAATCGGTATTTAATTGATGATATTCGAATCAATATATGTTAGAATTATATTCGGGGAAAGATACGGCAAACGGAAAACGTGCGGACAGGAACGTCCATAATTTTACATGCGTTTTCCGCGCTTGTCAATGATTTATCCCAATGAAAAGGGCGGATGGAAGCCGGGTGCATTCCGCTGCGCGACGTGCTTTTTGCCTATTTTATTCAGATGAAAATAGTTCCGAACCTGTAAAACCATGGAAAAGGAGGAAAAATGAACGGATTTCAGACGAAAAAGGCGGTGAAACCGCCCTATTTTACAGGAGAGGATGCGAAAATAGCAGGAAAGTGCAGATAAATGACCGATTTGTATCTCGTCAGGACGGTTCCTTTCTGCTATAAAAGAACTAAAGATACGAGTGCGACGGAAAATTTGCAGCGTTTGCCGATGGCTTCCGGTCAAAGGCGCGGATTTGTTTTTGAACAGGAGGTTTGTATGCAACAGACAAACGGAAAGCGGGCGCTGAAGGCGCATAAGCCGCAGAAAAACTCATGGCGCAAGGAAATACAGCACTACGGCGTGGTATATCTGATGTTCCTGGTGCCGCTGGCCATCCTGATTTTGTTCAAATACATTCCGATGTACGGCGCGCAGATCGCCTTCCGCAACTACAAGCCGACGCTCGGCGTGCTGGCCAGTCCCTGGGTGGGCTGGAAATACTTCACCAAGTTCTTCGAAAGCCAGTATTTTTTCATCACCATCAAAAATACGCTCGTTCTGAATTTTTATTCTCTTCTGACGTTCCCGCTCTGCCTTGTCTTTGCGCTGATGCTCAAATATGCCAAGCTTCCGCGCATGGCCAAGTCGGTGCAGATGATCAGCTACGCGCCGCATTTCATTTCGACGGTCGTCGTCTGCGGCCTGCTGACGCAGTTCCTGAACCCCCGCATCGGCGTCATCAACAAGCTGATTCAGGCCATGGGCGGCCGCGCAGTCAACTGGATGGGCCGCGAAACCGCGTTCAAGCACATTTACGTGTGGTCGGACGTGTGGCAGCATCTGGGCTTTAACTCGATCATCTTCATTTCCGCGCTGG
>SFFS01000219.1 GCA_004557805.1 Clostridiales bacterium
CCTGCGAGGAAATCACGCTCACGCTCGAGCCCTTCCTCGGCACGGCCGGAAACACCTACGACATGCTTGACGAGCTGTGGGATTCCGTCGCCTACTGGCGCAGGTTTATTCCCGAGGACGGGATGCGGCTTTCGCAGGCCGCGGCGCTGCTCAAATAATGCAAAAAAGTCATCTTCCGCCGCAACGCGGAAGATGACTCAGGCCGTCAAAAAACCATCGTTTTTTGACGGGGAGACCCGCCTTCTGAAATTCTTCAGAATTTCAGAAGGCGGGTCGGGGAATGCATTTTCAACCGCAAATCAAAGATTTGCTCCTTTGAAAATGCCATTTTTGCCGTATTCCGGAGGCCCGACGCGAAGCGGAGGGCTGAAGGGGCGAGGACAGTGCGGAGGCGCATGTCGCCAAAAATGATTAAAAATGAGAGGGCTGCGGCCCTCTCATTTTCTCTTTGGGAGTTTTCTATGGCGTATCTGAGAAATTCAGACGCCCCCCTTATTTCAAATTACTTTTTCGCCAGATATTTGCGAAGGTCGAGCGCGACGGCCACGATAATCACCAGGCCCTGCGCGATGTAGGTATAACTCGATTCGACGCCCATGAACTGAAGCGCGATTTTGAGGATTTCGAACACCAGCACGCCCACGAGAATGCCGCTGATCCTGCCCACGCCGCCGTTGACGGAGACGCCGCCGATGGTGCAGCCCGCGATGGCTTCCAGCTCGTAGCCCTGCGCGGTGTTCACCGACGCGCCGCCCGATTTAGCGGTCATCAGAAAACCGGTGAGGCCATAGAGAATGGCGGCCAGCATATAGATCTTGATCTTCATCCGCGTGGTGTTGATGCCCGCCACCTCGGCCGCGTTTTCGTTGCCGCCGATGGCGTACATGTACTTGCCGTAGCGGGTCTTGTTATAGAGGAACCACATAAAGCAGCCCACCACGATGGCGATGATCGCGATATAGGAGAACATGCGGTTGCCCACATACCCCAGCGCAATGCCGGTATACGCCGTCTGCAGCGTGCCGATGGGCTGCGCGCCGGTATAAACCAGGCACACGCCGTATACGAGCGTCTGCATGCCCAGCGTCGCGATGAACGGCGGCACCTTGAGCCTTGCGATTACCGTGCCGTTAATCGCGCCGATTACGGCGCAAATCGCCAGCACCAGCAGCAGCACAGGCAGAATGGGCAGGTTGCCCAGCTGGGGATAGAACTTGTTGGCGTAATCGCCCGCGCGTTGCAGGAGGATGGCGGAAATGCAGGCCGCGAAACCGGCCATACGGCCCGCGCTCAGGTCGGTGCCCTTGGTGATAAGGCAGCCCGACACGCCGACTGCGATGATAAAGCGCACGGCCGTGTTGGAAAGCAGGTTGCGGAAGTTCGCCTCGGAAAGGAAGTTCGGGCGCATGATGCTCACGCCCGCCGCCAGCAGCAGAATGCCCACGATAATCGCGTTGTCGCTGATGAACTTGAGCACTTTCCTGGGCGCAAACTTTTCGGCAAGATACCTGCCGAGCGTTACGCCCTGCTGCTCGCAATGCCGCTGCGTAACGAGCAGCGCGCCCAGCAGGAACAGCGCCGCGCCCAGCACGATCAGCGGCAGATACGCCGGCGCAAGCGTGCAGACAAATTTCGCCCAGCCGCTCATCTGCGCCCAGAGGTTGCCGCGATCAGACACTTTCCCCTGAAGATACGCCGTGCCCTCCACCTCGGTGGTTTTCGGCGCGCCGAATTTGTCCTTCGCAAACGTGCCGCCCAGCGCCGCGAACTTCTCATAGGTAAGCACGTAGCTTTCCGCCGTGCCGTCGCCGTCCGCGTCAATCGTCTCAAGCCCTTCGGCGTTCCAGGTTTCCGTCGCTTCAGCCGGTTCAATCGTTTCCGGCACGCCCTCAGGCGAAACCAGCACGGCGATCGTCTCGTCGACGTCCGTCTGTTTGGCCGTGGAAGCCGCCTGCGCGTCCTTCACGCCCTCCATCTGCGGGTTGAGGCGAACGACGTCGTTCAGGCTCAGGCTGAGAAATACCGCCGCCAGCAGCACAGCCAGGCCGATGCCGCGGATGAGTTTGCTATGCTTTTTCATTGCGCTTCCTCCTTCGTGCCGAACTGCGTGGCCAGTTCCATAATATTTTCCTGGGTCGCGTCTTTCTGGTCCACGAAGCCGGTCACGCGCCCGTCGCACATCACCATGATGCGGTCCGACATACCGATCAGTTCGCCCATTTCAGAGGAAATCATAATGACGGCCTTGCCCTGCCGGGCCAGTTCCGCGATGATGCAGTAAATTTCATATTTCGCACCCACGTCGATGCCGCGGGTCGGCTCATCCAGGATGAACACATCCGGCGAGTTGGCCAGCCAGCGGGCGATGAGCACCTTCTGCTGGTTGCCGCCGGAAAGCGACTGAATCTGCGTTTTGGACGAAGGCGTCTTGATGGACAGGCGCTCGACGTTCGTGCGCACAAGCTCTTCAATGCGCTTATCATCAAGCATGATCCCCCATTTGAGGTATTTGTCCAGGCTCGCCACGGCTACGTTATCGCTCACGCTCAGAACTCCCAGGATGCCGCTGGCGCGGCGATCCTCCGTCAGCAGCGCGACGCCCCGGGTAATCGCGTCGCGCGGCCGCTCAATGCGGACTTCTTTGCCCTTGTAGACGATTTTTCCGCGCGAATGCGCGCGAATGCCGAACAGTCCCTCCATCAGCTCCGTGCGCTGCGCGCCCACCAGGCCGCCCACGCCGAGAATCTCGCCCTTGTGCAGCTGGAACGACACGTCGCGGAAGCTGCGCGGGTTGATCGACGTAAAATCCTGCACGTCGAGCACCACCTCGTCCGTGGCGCAGCAATCGCGCGGCGGGTAGAGGTTTTCGAGCTTGCGGCCGACCATGTTGGTGATGATCGTATCGGTCGTCAGCGTTTTCGCGTCCCAGGTGCCGATGTATTTTCCATCGCGCATGATGGTCACTTCATCGGAAATGCGCAGAATCTCGTCCATCTTGTGGCTGATGTAGATGATGCTCACGCCCTCGGCCTTCAGATCGGCGATAATGCGGAAAAGCGCCTCCACCTCGTGCTCCGTCAGCGAGGAGGTCGGCTCATCGAGAATCAGCACGCGGCAATCGTTGGAAACCGCCTTGGCGATTTCAACCGACTGCATCTGCGAAACGCTCAGGCTGCCCAGCCGCTGCCTGGGATCGAAGTTCATCCGCACGCGCTTGAGCAGCGCGGCCGTCTCCGCGTACATTTTTTCATGATCCACCACGGGGATAAAGCCCAGCAGCTTCTTCATCGGGTAGCGCCCGACAAAGATATTCTCCGCCACGCTCCGCTCCGTAATGGGCTGCAATTCCTGATGCACCATGGCGATGCCCAGGTTCAGCGCCATCAGAGGGTCTTTGATCTCCACCTTTTTTCCTTCGCAGAAGATTTCGCCCTCGTTCATTTTATAAATTCCGAAAAGACATTTCATCAACGTGGACTTGCCCGCGCCGTT
>SFFS01000024.1 GCA_004557805.1 Clostridiales bacterium
CCGGCGCGGCCGCGCCGGAAAGGACGGCTGTGCAAATTGTAACAGGTTGCCCGTAGGCTGTCAATCGCGCTCAGAACACGGCGGCGGGCAGCTCGTCCGTCTCGCTTTCGGTCCACTCGGAGCTGTTATCCTCCTCGAAAAGCCAGTCCGCCGGCCGGATAATCAGATCCCCCTCGAACTCGGGCAGCGGCTCTTCCGTGGGCGCAGGCGTCGATGCGGGAACAGGCTCCGAAGGCAGCGGCGGCGCGGCAGTGGGCGCGGGGCCGAGCTCCGGCGTGGGCGCGGGCTGCGCCAGCCGGTAAGCCTGCGGCTCGTCGAGCCAGCCCTCGTAAATCGCGCTCAGCAGCGCCCGCGCGATGCGCGCGACGGAATTGAACGTGGAAGCGTTGCAGCCGTTGGTAATCATCACCACGCCGGTCTGATCTGTCGGATCGCCGTAGGCGGCGGCGATCATACCGTACGCCTTGCCCTGATGGCCGTACATCGTGCGTCCGGGCACGAGCTCGTCGGTGAGGATGTTCATGTTCAGCCCGCGGTTTGAATCGCACGCAACGGAGCCGACGTTGTTCTGCATCGTGCGCATGGCCTCCACCGTCTCCGGCCGCAGGATGCGCGCGCCGTTATACGTGCCGTCGCCGATGATACAGATCAGCAGCCGCGCCAGCCCTTCAGCGGTACACATCAGTCCGCCCGCCGTGTGTACGTAATCCAGCTCCGGCTCCGCAAACCAGTGCGTCTCATCGGAAGCCATCATGTCCAGCGTCATGCCGGTGGTTTCCGTGTTATAGATCCGCGCGATCTGCGCGTCGGCAGGCAGGTTAGGCGTATGATACGCCGCCGTCACGCCCAAAGGCTGGAAAATATACGTCTGCATGTATTCGTCGACCGGCATGCCGCTGAGTTCTTCCATGAACACGCCCAGCATGCCTCCGCCGAAGTTGGAATAATCGCTCACCGTGCCGGGCTGCTTCGCGATGAAGTTCTGCTTGCGGTAATTCCCTTCAAACACGATGGAAAGCGGCGTAATGCGGCCGTAGTCGGTCGCTTCTTTATAGTGATACCCGTCGGCCAGCGTGGCCGTGTGCGTCATGATCTGGCGCAGCGTGATGGGCGTATCGGGATAATACGGATTGCGCACGGTGTACGGCAGATAATCGGAAATATCGGCGTCCAGCTCCATCGTATGGTTTTCCACCAGCCGCATCACGCCCAGCGCGGAAATCATCTTCGTCACCGAAGCAATTTTGAAATACGTTTCCTCCGTCACGGGCATATTGTCCGCGCGGTTGGCGCGGCCGTAGACGAACGTATCCACAACCTGCCCGTGCGAAATCACTGCAACGGAAGCGCCCATCGTCTCATATCCGGCCAGCACCCGGTCGACAATCGCCTGCCGCCGGGCGTGTTCCTCCGCGTCAGGACAGGCGCATTCCGCCGCGCCCTGCGCGGCAAAAAGGAGAAAAGCCATCAAAAACGCAATTATGCGCTTCATTCCGAACGTAATTCCTTTCCAAGTTCTCTCTTTATTAAACGGATCAGCCCGCCGTTTTATTGCCATATAAAAACAGGGCGGCAAGCCGCCCCTCAGACCGTTCGACAAAGCGGGAAAACCAAAGAAACCGCAGTCCTCCCGAATTCAAATCGAATCAGGCGCGGCGCATTGCCCCGCCTGCCGCCGTCACTCGCTCTGCTGCTGCGTGCCGGGAATATCCTCCTCCGTCAGCAGCATCAGCGTTTCCTTCGTAATCTCCTCCGGCGGCAGCTGCGCCAGCCGGTTGGCCTGATTGGCCGCCGTTTCCTCAAAGAGGTTGCGCACGCCGCGCGCGTTGCCGAAGCCGAGATGATCGGCCATGACGCGCGCCGCGATCACGCCGCCCAGCTTCGCCCGCGCCTGGGGCAAAATCGTATAGCCGCTCTTTCCGCAGCGCATGTCGAAAATGGCGAGCATCTCGTCGATGGAATAATCCGGGAAGTTCCAGAAGCGATTGAACCGGCTTTCCAGGCCGGGATTGGAATGGACGAACGTCTCCATCTCGTCCACATAGCCCGCAACGATCACGACCAGCCGGTCGCGGTTATCCTCCATCATCTTCAGCAGCGTCTCGACGGCTTCCCTGCCGAAATCGTTCTCGCCGCGGCTGGTGAGCGCATACGCTTCATCGATAAACAGCACGCCGTCCAGCGCCGATTTGATTACTTCCGCCGTTTTCATCGCCGTCTGACCCACATAGCCCGCAACCAGCCCGCTGCGGTCCACCTCGACCAGATGCCCCTTCTTGAGGATGCCCAGGCTCCTGTAAATGCGCGCCATCAGCCGGGCGATCATTGTCTTGCCGGTGCCGGGGTTGCCGGAAAACACCATATGCAGCGACATATCCGCCTGCGGCAGGCCGTTTTCCTTTCTCATCTGGTTGACGCGAATCCAGTTAATCAGCCCGTCCACCTGCTCCTTGACCGTGTCGAGCCCGATATAGCCGTCCAGCTCTTTTTTCAGATCCTCAATTTTCTCCGGCGGCTCCTCCGCTTCGGTCTTTTCAGGGGCCGCTTTTTCAGCCGCGCCCTGCGCGGCCTTTTCCTTCTGCGCAGGCTGTTCGCCCTTCTGCGGCTTTGCAAAGGGCGAATTCGCGCCCCAGAAGTCCTCGTACACGCCGCGCAGGCTGCTGCTCGAGCGCGTAATCCCCTTGATGACCTCTTCCTGCAGTTTCAGCACTTCTTCGAGCCGGTCGTCCATGTTTCCGCTCCTTTATCTCTCGATCATCGCCCGCGCATGCGCGCGCGCCGTCTCGCCGCCGCCGAGCATCTGCGCCACAGCGTCCACGCGGCCTTCCAGATCCAGCTCGCGCGCAGCCGTATGCGTGCGCCCGTCGCGGACGGATTTTTCCACCCAGAACTGCGTCCGCGCCGCCGCGGCGATCTGCGGCAGATGCGTCACGCACAGCACCTGGCGCTTCGCGCCCACCTCGCGCAGCTTCTCCGCAATGGCCACGCCCGTCGCGCCGCCCACGCCCGTATCGATCTCGTCGAACACCAGCGTCGGCACGCCGTCGTTTTCCGCCTCGACGCACTTGAGCGCCAGCATCACGCGCGAAAGCTCGCCGCCCGAAGCCGCCTTCTGCAGCGGGCGCGGCGGCTCGCCGCGGTTGGCCGAAAGCCGGAATTCAATCGCGTCCAGCCCGTCGGCCGAGGGCTGCGCATCCGGCGCAAACGCCGCCTCAAACACGGCGGACTTCATCTCCAGCGCGGCCAGCTGCTGCGCCACGCGTTCCTCGCACGTTTTCGCCAGCGCGCGCCGCGCCCGGGAGAGCGCCTGCGCCTCTTTCATAAACGCGGCCTTCGCCTCTTTTTCCTGTTTTCTGAGCGCTTCGCGCTTTTCCTCGCTGCCGGCGCTGTCGTCCAGCTCTTCGCGCACGCGCTCGCGGTAAGCGATCATCTCCGCCGTGGTCGCGCCGTATTTGCGGCGCAGCCGTCCCAGCAGATCGAGCCGTTCCTCCACCTGCTCAAGCCTGCGCGGATCGACGCCGCACTCCTCGCGCAGCCCGTCCAAATCGCCGGACACGCTCTCCGCCGCATACATCGCGTCGCTCAGCTGTTCGCCGAGCGCCTCGAACCGCGCGTCGAACTTCGAAAGCCCCGCCAGCGCCTTTGCCGCCTGCTGCAGGGCGTCCAGCGCGCCGGGCGTTTCGCCGTCGTCGCCGCCGGAAAGCGCGGCATACGCTTCTTCCAGCCCCCTGCGGATTTTTTCAGCGTTGCGCATCAGCGTGCGCTGCCGGACAAGCTCGTCCTCCTCGCCCGCTTTGAGTTTTGCCGAATCCAGCTCGTCCAGCTGGAAGCGCAGCATATCCTCGCGCCGCACGCGTTCGCGGTCGTTCGTTTCGGCCTCGCGCAGCCGGCGCGCCGCGGCGCTCCATTCGCCGTACAGCGCGCGCACGCGCTCCACCGCCGCGCGGTGCGCTTCGTCGCCCAGCGCGTCGAGAAATTGCAGATGCTTCGCCGGATCGAGCAGGCTCTGATGCGCGTGCTGGCCGTGCAGATCGAGAAGCGGCGCCATGACCGCGCGCAGCTGCGACACCGTCACTACTTCGCCCGCTACGCGGCAGACGCTCCGCCCGCTCTGCAGAATCTCTCGGCAGACGGGCAGCAGGCCGTCCTCGGTCTCCAGCCCCATCTCCGCGAGCGCGCTCTGTACGCGCGGCAGCGCGGAAATATCAAAAAGCGCCTCGACCCGGCCGCGCTCCGCGCCGCCCGCAATTCTGTCGCGGTCGGCCTTTCCGCCCAGCACAAAATCGAGCGATCCGACGATGATGCTCTTGCCCGCGCCGGTTTCGCCCGTGAGCACCGTCAGTCCCGGGCCAAAGGACAGCGTGAGCTGATCGATCAGAGCAATATCGCGGATGGAAAGCTGCAAAAGCACTTATTTCATCATTCCTTTGAATCGTTCGACAACCTCGGGCGCGTCCTCTACCGTGCGGAGAATGACCAGAATGGTGTTATCCCCCGCCAGCGTGCCCACGACTTCCTTCCAGCGCATCGTATCGACCATCTCGGCCGCGGCGTGCGCGCCGCCGGGCAGAGTCTTGATGACAATCTGGTTGCAGGCGTAATCGACGCTCTGCACGGTTTCGGCAAAAACGCGGCGCAGCCGCTCGGTCAGCCCCTGCTCACTGCGTTCAGCCACGGCGTAGCGGTATACGCCGTCGTCCCCCATCACCTTAAAAAGCCGAAGTTCCTTGATATCGCGCGATACGGTGGCCTGCGTCACGTCGAAGCCGTACTTGCGCAGCGCCTCGGAAAGCGCCTCCTGTGTCTCGATCGCCTGATTCTCGATAATTTCCAGGATCATGCGATGCCGCTGCCGCTTCATGCGTTCCCCCTCCTCTGTCCTTTTTTCCTTACGTATTTCCCATGCCGCCCCAAAGCGACAATTTTCCTCTGAGCGATGCGAAAAATCTATCCTCTTCAAACCGCACGAACGGCAGGCGCTCCCGCGCCCGGCTCACCCTTACGGCCGCCTGATCCATCATAACGCCCGCCGCGCCGTCGATGCAAACCATTACGGTTCCTTCGCCGCTGCGCGGCTGCAGGCGCGCCTCCACCGCCGACTCGCCTGAAACGACCATCGGCCGCGCCGAAAACGTATGCGGGCATACGGGCGAAATCACGATGCAGTCCATATTGGGCGTAACGACCGGCCCCCCGGCCGAAAGCGAATACGCCGTCGAACCCGTCGGGCTTGCGATGACCAGCCCGTCGCCGGCATACTGCGCCGCCTCCTGCCCGTCCACGCGCACCTCCGCCTGCAAAACGCTCTGACACACGCCGCGCGAAACGGCCACGTCGTTAAGCGCCGTCACAGGCTCCGCGCCGCCGCATTCCACGCGCAGCAGCATGCGCTCCTCGAGCCTGTATTCCCCGGCGGCAAGCCGTTTCACCGCCTCTTCCACCGCCTCCGGCGCGCATTCGGCCAAAAAGCCCATATGGCCCATATTCACGCCGAGCAGCGGACGAATGCGTCCCTGCGTCAGGCGCAGCGCGCGCAGAATCGACCCGTCCCCGCCCAGAACGGCGATCATGTCCGCATCTTCCTCTTCCGCGGCAACCGGTTCAATTCCGGCAGCGCGGCACGCGGCGGCCGTTTTCTGCGCCAAATCAGCGGCGCTTTGTTTGCCGGGATGCCAGAGCAATCCCAAACGTCGAATCTTTTCCATCCTGTTCACTATACCATTTCATGCATGAAATTACAAGGCAGTTTCGGCAGATTCTTTCCCGGCAGCCGGCGGCTGATCGAAGGAAAATAAAACCGCCGGCTAAAGCGGCGGCGCTCGAATGAATTTTTTGCCAGTTAAGAAGGAAAACCAAAGATTGAACGGGGGGATAAAAATCGTATGCAGAAATGCGGATCCCCCCCTTTACGGAAGATAACCCTTCCTTTCTTGAAAGGAAGGGTTCCCCGTCGTCATCCCATTTTACAGAATATACTTCTTCAGATCCCGCGTCTTCGCGTCGGCGCTCAGGTGCGAGCGCACGTAATCGCCGTTGATGGTGAGCGTAAACTCGGGCATGCTGCCGTCGGCGTTGAAGGAAATATCGTCGAGCAGCGTTTCGAAAATCGTCACCAGCCGCCGCGCGCCGATGTCCTCGCCGTTTTCGTTGGCCAGCGCGGCCGCCTCGGCAAGCGCGTCCAGCGCGCTGTCCTCAAACTGAAGCCGCACATGATCGACCAGCAGCAGGGCGCTGTATTGCTTGGTGAGCGCATTTTCCGGCTGCGTGAGGATGAGGCGGAAATCCTCTTTGCGAAGCGAATTGAGCGATACGCGCACCGGGAAGCGGCCCTGCAGTTCCGGAATCAGATCGGTCACCTTGGCCACGTGGAACGCGCCCGCGGCGATGAAAAGCATGAAATCCGTCTTGACCGGGCCGTACTTAGTGTTGACCGTGCTGCCCTCGACGATGGGCAGAATATCGCGCTGCACGCCCTCGCGGCTCACGTCCGGCCCGTGACCGCCGCTGGAACGGCCGGCTACCTTGTCGATTTCATCGATGAAAACGATGCCGTCCTGTTCGGCGCGGCGCAGCGCCTCTTCCGTCACCGCGTCCATATCGATCAGCTTCGCTTCTTCCTCTTCCATGAGGATCTTGCGCGCTTCGTGAATCTTCACGCGGCGCATTTTTGTTTTTTTCGGCATCATGCCGCCCATGACTGAACCGATAGCGATGCTCGCGCCGTTCACTTCCAGCGGCGGCGGCACATCCTCCACCTCGATCTCGATTTCGTTATCTTCCAGTTCGCCCCGGCGGAGCCGCTCCAGAATTTCATCATGCCTGCCGCGGATGCGCTGCTGCTCTTCCTCCGGGATGGCGGGCGCCTTGGGCTTGTTGCCCAGCAGCACGTCGATGGGGTTCGTCTTTTCCTTCTGCGGGTTGACGATCAGCGTAGCCAGCCTGTCCTCGACGATCACCGCCGCGCGGGTTTT
Organism: Clostridiales bacterium; assembly: GCA_004557805.1. GTDB lineage: Bacteria > Bacillota > Clostridia > Christensenellales > Aristaeellaceae > Aphodomonas. Next base: position 6,972 of record SFFS01000024.1, read on the forward strand.
GACGCGCTCGGCGTGCTGCGCCTTCACCATGCGGATCGACGCTTCCACCAGATCGCGGACAATCGACTCCACGTCGCGCCCGACATAGCCGACCTCGGTGAACTTTGTTGCTTCCACCTTGACGAACGGCGCGTCGACCAGCTTCGCCAGACGGCGCGCAATTTCGGTCTTGCCCACGCCCGTGGGACCGGACATGAGAATATTCTTCGGCGCAATTTCCTCGCGCATCGCCTCGGGCAGCTGCGCGCGGCGATAGCGGTTGCGCAGGGCGATGGCGACGGCGCGCTTCGCGTCATCCTGCCCAACGATAAACCGATCCAGCTCTCTTACGATTTCTTTCGGCGTCAGCTGCATGTTATACGTCCTCCACCGTGATATGGTCGTTGGTGTATACGCAGATGGACGCGGCCACATGAAGCGCCGCCTCGGCGATTTCATGGGCGGTCATGTCCGTATGGCGCATCAGCGCCCTTGCCGCAGCCAGCGCGTAGTTGCCGCCGGAGCCGATGGCGCACACGCCGTCGTCCGGCGCGATGACCTCGCCCGTGCCGCTGATGATGAGCATGCCGCTGTGATCGGCCACGATCATCATCGCCTCGAGCTTGCGCATCGCCTGATCCCGCCGCCATTCCTGCGCCAGTTCCACGGCCGCGCGCTCAAGGTTGAAGCCGAACTGCTCCATTTTTTCTTCAAACCGGCTGCTCAGCGCAAACGCGTCGGCCACCGTTCCGGCAAAGCCGCTGACGACTTTTCCGCCGCAGATGCGGCGAACCTTCACCGCGCCGCCCTTGAAGATGGTATGTTCGCCCATCGTGACCTGCCCGTCGCCCGCGACAGCGCATTTGCCGTCGCGCCAGACGCCGCAGATGGTTGTGCCTTTCAATTCCATACTTATTGAAACTCCTCTTTCATCGATTCAAGCGTTTCCAGCGAACGCCGGGCCACCGCCTCGTAGCGCTCCGCCTTGCTGCGAATCTTCTTTGGATATTCGTCAATGATGCCGAAGGTGATGCTCATCGGCTGATAATCGCGGTTCGGGCCGCAGACGTGGCGGCCGAGCGCGCCCAGCGCCGTTACGGTCGGGAACTCGCGCACCGGCAGACCACGCAGCCGCCGCGCAAGCGACACGCCCGCCACAAGGCCGCTTGCGGCCGATTCGACATAGCCCTCCACGCCCGTCATCTGCCCGGCGAAATACACGCCCGGCATATCGAGCACCTCGAAGGTGCGACTGAGGATGCCGGGGGCGTTGAGGAACGTGTTGCGGTGCATCACGCCGTAGCGCGCAAACTCGGCGTGCTCCAGCCCGGGGATCATGCCAAAGACGCGCTTCTGCTCCGGAAAAGCCAGCCGCGTCTGGAAGCCGACGAGGTTATAGAGCGTGCCTGCGGAATCGTCCTGCCGCAGCTGCACGTTAGCGAACGGCCGCTTGCCCGTAGCCGGATCGACAAGCCCGACCGGCTTCATCGGCCCGTAAGCCAGCGCCAGCGCGCCGCGCTTCGCCAGCGTTTCTACGGGCATGCAGCCCTCGAACACGGCGTTCTCCTCAAAGCCGTGCACGGGCGCCGTGCGCGCGGCGATAAGCTCGTTATAGAAAGCGTAATATTCTTCCTCGGTCATGGGACAGTTGATGTAATCGTCCCCGCCGCGATCGTAGCGCGATGCGCGGAAAACTCTGTCCATATCGACGGATTCAAGCGTAACGATGGGCGCGGCAGCGTCGTAGAAGCTGAGCGTATGGAAGCGCTCCTGAATGGCCGCTGCCATGGCGTCGCTGGTGAGCGGACCGGTCGCGATAATTGCGGGCGCATCGGGCATTTCAGTCTGCTCGCGGGCTTCGACGGTTACGAGGGGATGCTCGCGCAGCGCGCGGGTAACGATTCCCGAAAACGTATCGCGATCGACGGCCAGCGCGCCGCCCGCCGGCACGCGGCTTGCATCGGCCGCGCGCATGATGATTGAATCGAAGCGGCGCATTTCCTCTTTGAGCAGGCCGCAGGCGTTGGAAAGCCGTTCCGCCTTGAGCGAGTTGGAGCAGACCAGCTCCGCAAATCCGTCCGCATGATGAGCGGGCGTGCGCTTTGCGGGCTTCATTTCCACCAGGGTTACGGGGATGCCGCGGCAGACAAGCTGCCACGCGGCTTCACATCCGGCGAGCCCCGCGCCGTAAACAAATGCGCGCTCCATTTATTCTTCCGTGTTCTCCTGCGTCTCTTCCTCCGGAGCCTTCTCGCGGTGACGGCACGATTCGTTGCTGCAAAGATACCATCTGCCGTTTTTGCGGCTCTCCTTGAGCGTCATATAGCTTCCGCATACAGGGCATTTTTCGGCCACCGGCTTATCCCAGGAGACGAACGTGCACTCGGGATAGTTCTTGCAGCCGTAGAACTTGCGGCCCTTGCGGCTCGTCTTTTCGAGGATGGGCGCGCCGCACTCGGGACACGGAACGCCGATTTCGGTAAGAATGGCCTTCGTGCCGCGGCAGTCGGGGAATCGGGAGCAGGCCAGGAATTTGCCGTAGCGGCCCATTTTATAGACCATCGGCGCGCCGCACAGCTCGCATTTCTCGTCGCTCACCTCATCCTCGATCTTGACCTTTTCAATGCCCTGCTCGGCCTTTTCCAGCGTTTTTTCAAACGGGCCGTAGAATTCGCGGATCACGTCCTTCCAGGGGATGTTCTCCTCCTCAATGCGGTCGAGCTTATTCTCCATATCGGCCGTAAACTGCATATCGACGATATCGGAGAAGTTTTCGCACATCATCTGCGTCACCATCCGGCCCAGCAGCGTCGGATACAGGCGGCGCTGTTCGCGCGTGACGTAGCCGCGCGCGATGATGGTGGAAATCGTCGGCGCATAGGTGCTCGGGCGGCCGATACCCTTTTCTTCCAGCGCGCGCACGAGCGAGGCTTCCGTGTAGCGAGCCGGGGGCTGCGTGAAATGCTGCTCGGCGGAGGCGTCGTCCAGACTGGCCGAATCGCCCGCGGAAAGCAGCGGCAGCGTCGTCTCGGTGCTGACCACCTCTTCGTCGGTCCCCTCTTCATAAACGGACGTAAAGCCCGCGAATTTCTTGTGTTCGCCGTAGAAGCGCAGCACCACGCCGTCCTCGCCGGTAATCTCGGCGGTTTCGGTGTCGTAGAGCGCGGGCGTCATCTGGCTGGCCAGGAAGCGCAGATAAATCAGCCGGTAAAGGTTGTACTGGTCGCGCGTCAGCGAAGCCTTGACGTTCTCGGGCCGGCGGGTCACGTCGGTCGGCCGGATGGCTTCGTGCGCGTCCTGGGCGCGCGTGCGCCCCTTATAGACGTTGGGCGTTTCCGGCAGATACGCCGGGCCGTACTGCGCGGGAATGTACTCGCGCGCGGCTGCAATCGCCTCGTCGGAAAGGCGGACGGAGTCGGTACGGATATAGGTAATCAGACCGACGATGCCTTCGCCCTCAACGTCCACGCCTTCATAGAGCTGCTGCGCGATCTGCATCGTTTTCGAGGTCGTAAAGCGCAGCTTGCGCGAAGCCTCCTGCTGCAGGTTCGGCGTAGTGAACGGCGGGGAGGGATTTTTTTTGCGCTCCGCGCGCTTATCGGACGTAACCGTAAGTCCACCGCTGCGAATCCGCTCCACGGCGGCCTTCGCCTCGGCCTCGCCGTGAATTTCGGGGCGGTACAGCCTTGCGGCGAAATGCTTTCCGTTCGCGGTGAGCTTGGTGGTCACGTCCCAGTATTCTTCAGGAATAAACGCGTCGATCTCGTCCTCCCGGTCGACGATCATGCGCGTAGCGACGGACTGCACGCGTCCGGCGCTCAGCCCCTTTTTGACCTTCACCCACAGAAGCGGGCTGATCTTATAGCCCACCAGCCGGTCGAGCACGCGCCGCGCCTGCTGCGCGTTGACCAGCGGCATCCGCACCGCGCGCGGGTGCTTGATGGCCTCCTTCACGGCCTTGGACGTAATTTCATGGAACTCCACGCGGCACGGGGAATCCGGATCGATCTTGAGGATATACGCCAGATGCCAGGAAATCGCTTCGCCCTCTCGGTCCGGGTCGGTTGCGAGCAGGATCTGCGAGGCGCCCTTGGCTTCCTTGCGCAGCCTGTCGAGCACGTCGCCGCGCCCGCGGATCGTGATGTACTTGGGTTCAAAATCGTTCTCCGGGCCTACGCCGATCTGCGATTTGGGCAGGTCGCGCACATGGCCGTTGCAGGCCTCGACCTTATAGCCGCGCCCGAGGAATTTGGCGATGGTTCGCGCCTTGGCCGGAGATTCGACGATCACCAGCTTATGCTTCGTTGCTGCCAATTTTAAAGTACCCCTTCTATATCAAATTCGTCAGGAAAGCTCGATTTCATCCGCCCGTTCGAACATCCTCCCGGGCGTCTGTTTTATTATTCCCTGAATCTCCAGCATTGTCAAGAGCGAATTCACCCTGTCCACGGGCATACCGGAAGCCTCCACAAGCCCGTCGGTATCCATCGGGCCGGCCTCGAGCAGGTTATACAACCGCTGCTCGTCAATGGTCATCGGCAGGATCTTCGCCGCGCCCTGCGCGGCCGGAATCGCAATCTCCGGCCTGTGCCAGCCGAGATCGGCGGCAACGTCCCGCGCGCTCGTCGTCAGCCGCGCCCCCGCGCGGATGAGCTTATTCGTCCCCGCGCTCAGCGCGCTGTCGGCCTGTCCCGGCACGGCGAACAGCGTGCGCCCCTGCGCCAGCGCAAAATCGGCTGTCAGAAGCGAACCGGAATGCTGCGACGCTTCCACCACCACGGTGCCCTCGCTCATGCCGCTGATGATGCGGTTGCGCGCGGGGAATACGCTCGCCCGCGGCGACGTGCCGGGCGGGTTGGCCGAGATGATGCTGCCGCCCGTTTCAAGCAGTTCGCCGGCCAGCGTGAGGTTTTCAGGCGGGTACACCACATCCACGCCGCTTCCGAACACCGCCACCGTGCGGCCGCGCACGTCGATCGCCCCGCGATGCGCAAAGCTGTCGATCCCCCGCGCAAAGCCCGAAACGACCGTCACGCCCATTTCAGCCAGCTCGCGGCCGAGCCTGCGCGCCATGCGGCTGCCATAGGCCGAGCAGCTGCGCGCGCCCACCACGCCGATCAGCCGCGCGTCGTCGAGCATCGCGCAGCCGCGCACGTACAATACCGGCGGCGCGTCGGGGATTTCGCGCAGCAGCGCGGGATATTCCCTGTCCTCCCGCGTGATAGCCACCGCGCCGCACTTTTCCATGCTGCGCAGAAGCGCTTCCATATATTCATCCGCGCGCGCGGCCTGCAGATTCGCATTCAGCGCTCTGCCGAGAAACGCCGTCTCCTCCGGCGGCGTCTCCCACACGGCCGCTGGAGAGCCGAACCGCTCCAGCAGCGCGTTAAACCGCTGCGTTCCCATGCCCCGCACGCTCGCCAGCCGGAGCCATGCCAGCTGCGCCTGCGTATACGCCATCGTTTTCCCTCCTTACGGCCGTCCGATCCCGCCCATGCGGAATTGCAGCGCCTCCGCCACGTGCCGGGCCTCGATCGCACCGCCGCCCTCCAAGTCGGCGATCGTGCGGGCGATTTTCATCACCCGCGCGCGGCCGCGCATCGAAAGCCCCCAGCGCTCCGCGGCCATCGCCAGCAGCTTCTCGCCCTCGCCGTCGAGCGCGCAGAATCGCGAAAGCTGCCGCGCGCCGATCTGCGCGTTGGCGTACAGGCCGGTTCCCTCATATCGTTTTTGCTGGCGCTCGCGCGCCTCGGTCACGCGTGCGCGCACCTGCGCGCTCGTTTCGCCGCCGGGCCCCTGCCGCAGCGCTTCCTGCGGCACCTCGCCCACCTCGACGCGCAGGTCGATGCGGTCGAGCAGCGGCCCGCTCACCCGCCCCTGATAGCGCGCCACGGCCTGCGGCGTGCAGCGGCAGGCGTGCGTGCGGCTGCCGAGGTATCCGCACGGGCACGGGTTCATCGACGCGACGAGCATCGCCCGCGCGGGATAGCTCGAGCGGCTGTTCGCGCGCGAGATCGTCACAAAACCGTCCTCGAGCGGCTGGCGAAGTCCGTCGAGCGTGTCGCGCTGGAACTCGGGCAGCTCGTCCAGGAACAGCACGCCGTTATGCGCCAGCGTAATTTCCCCCGGGTGCGCGTCCCGTCCGCCGCCCACCAGCGCCGCCAGCGACGCCGAATGATGCGGAGCGCGGAACGGACGGCTCGTCAGCAGCCCTGCGCCCGGCGGCAGAATGCCCGCCGCGCTGTGGATCCGCGTAGTTTCGAGCGATTCCTCGAGCGTCATTTCAGGCATCAGGCCGGGAATACACCGCGCCAGCATCGTCTTGCCGGTGCCGGGCGGCCCCACAAGCAGCAGCGAATGCGCGCCCGCCGCGGCAATTTCCAGCGCACGCTTCGCGCCGCTCTGTCCGATCACCAGCGACAGGTCGTTCGCGTCCTCTCGTGCGCGCAGCAGGTCGGAAAACTTTTTCGGCGGCTGCGCCGCAAGGGACGCCCGTCCCTCCAGCACGTCGGCCACCTGCCGCAGGCTCTTTGCCGGGAACACCTGCGCTCCTCCCGCACAGGCAAGCTCCGGCGCGTTCTGCTCCGGAACGAGCAGCCGCCGGTATCCCTGCTGCACGGCCGAAAGCGCCATCGGCAGCGCGCCGCGCACAGGAGCAAGCTCCCCGCCGAGCGACAGCTCGCCCAGCAGCACCATACCCTCCGGCGGTTCGCCGCGCAGCTGCTCCGACGCATACAGAATCGCCAGCGCAATCGGCAGATCGAACGACGGGCCCGTCTTTTTCGTATCGGCCGGCGCAAGGTTGACGATGATCCGCGTGAACGGCATGGAAAAGCCGCTGTTGGCAAGCGCCGCGCGCACCCGCTCGCGCGACTCCTTCACCGCCGCGTCGGGCAGGCCGACAATATCAAAGCTGGGCATTCCGCCAGAAACGTTGGCCTCCACCGTCACCGGATAGCCGCTGATTCCGTCCAGCGCAAAGGAAAGCACGCGCGCAAGCATGACAAAACCTCCTTGGGGCCGATGGGAGAAATCGGCAGGGGGCTCCGTTCCCGGGCCGCCCTGCTTTATGTTTTATCTTCTATTTAATAATACAGCCAGCCACGGTATTTCCAGCCGGGCAGCTTCAGGAAGCTGAACCAGTTGATCGCGTTGGCCCACCATTCGGGGAACTGCACGCCCGTCGCAATCGGATAGAACGCAGCGAACAGACAAACCGTCACCGTGCAGTAGAACAGCTCCCAATTCCGCGCCCTGAGGGCGTTGTGGTCTTCCAGCAGGCTGAACGCATACGCGATGGAAATCATCACAAACGGCAGGCTGCCGAAATAGTGATAGATGAACATCGAGCGCGGCACGAGCACCCACGGCAGATACTGCGCCGCAAAGCCCATCACGATCAGCGCGGGCGCGGGATCAGCGGCCGTTTTGCGGTTCCAGAGGTTCTTCGCCGCGCGGAAGATCGTATACAGCAGCGTTCCCAGCCCGACCCACCACACGGCGGGGTTGCCCATGCACATGATCGAGGCCACGCTGCCCGGCTTTACATACGGCTTGCCGTTGTAATAATACATGGGCTTCAAAATCAGCGGCCACTCATACCACGGCGATTTGAACGCATGATCGTCTCCCGAAAGGCCGGAGTGGTAGTTGAACATGCTCACCTGGGTATCCCAGAAGCGCTTCCAGGTCAGCCCGCCCTCCCAGCGGAAATGCGGAATATAGCTGAAATAGTAAATTGCAAACGGAATGAAGATGAACACGAGGAAGCACACCGCAATCGTCACGCCCATCATTTTCCAGAAGCCGCGCGCCCTTTCGGCGGCTTCGCCGCCCTGCTGCACGCACCAGCGCCACTGCGCGATATGCCGGAAGAAGCTGTAGAAAAACAGCAGGGCCAGCCCCACGCTCGAATACAGGCAGATCCACTTGCACGCCCAGCCGATTCCCATGAACAGCCCCGACAGCGCCAACGGGATCAGTGTTTTATAGCGGTCGCGCAGCAGGTTCATCTGCAAATAGCGGAACATGAACAGGAACATGAGCATGATGAAGAACACGGCGTAGCTGTCGATGGTGGCGATGCGCGTCTGCGTCAGATGCATCATATCGAACGCCATCACAAACGCCGTCAGGAACGCCCAGCGCTGCTTGCGCAGGACGACCAGCGCCAGCGCGTAGATGGCGGGAATCATCAAAACGCCCGTCAGCGCGCCGAAGAACCGCCAGCCGAACGGCGTCATGCCGAACAGTTTGATGCCCAGCATGATGAAAATCTTGCCCAGCGGCGGATGCGTCCACTCATAGATGGACATGCCGTGCGCCAGCTCATAGCCGGTGCGGGCGTGATAGATTTCATCAAAATACGTGCCGTTATAGTAGCTCGGCTCGTCGCATACGGTTTCCGGCTCGTCGCACAGCAGATGCGGATCGCTTGCGTTCTCCTCGCGTCCGCCGCTCGATTCAACCGCCGCCACCGGCAGCACCTCGCCGTCCTCCGTGCGGAACACGATCTCCATGATGTTCACGGCCGGGCCGTTCGCCGTCAGGCGCACATAGCGCCCTGAGAACAGCACCCGCTGATCCGTCCAGCTGCTGACGTCGCCCTGCGCGTCGTGGACGACCCCCGTCACATACTGCCAGCGGAAGCATTCGCCCGCGTCGAGCTTGGCGGGGTGCGGGTCGGTCCAGTTTTCGCCGTCGTCCGAGAATTCAAGCGTAAAGTTGCGCGTGCTGATTTCGCCGTAATACAGCACATAGAACTTGCGCGATTCGCCCAGATCGAACGTGACGCTCTCCGCCGCGCCGGTGCTCGACCAGACGGTCTGCGGCGCCTTCGTCGAGCCCAGGCCGATAAACGCCACGCACGCGTAAACCGCCGTCAGTGCCAGCAGCGCGAACGTCTCGCGCTTTTTCGGCTTCGGCACGGGCACGGTTTCCACGGCGAAGGGGTTGCTTTCGCCGGGCGATCCGCGCCGCCTTTTGATCTGCGGCAGCGGCATCGTCCGATCGTCCAGCGCCGTCCAGAGAACCAGCGCGCACAGCAGCAGATTCGCCGCAGCCAGCGCTGCGCCCGGCACGCCGAATCCAAGCGACAGATGCGTATCGCGCAGCACCAGCGCGCAGTTGAAATAGAACGTCAGCGAATAGCCCGCGAACGCGTACAGCAGCCGCGCGTCGCGGCGGCGGATATACGCCATCGCGAGCAGCGCCAGCGCCGGGAACAGATACCTCTCGTGCATTTTCACGCCGAACAGGAACAGCAGCATATAGCACGCCGCGCCGCACAGCGCAAGATCTGCGTGCTTCGAGCGCTTCCAGTACAGCAGCAGCGTTCCGGCGACGGCCAGCACGGTCATCGCCGTGCCGAGCGCGCCATAGGATACGCCAAGGAATTTCGCCGTCAGCGGCGTCCAGTTCGCGCCGATGAGATAATAGAAGTTCGCCGCGTTCAGCGTCGCGTATGGATACGATCCGAGCGTTGAAGTATACAGTTCAAAAATCCACGTGACCGGCTTTCCCCACGCAAACGGCAGCAGCATCGCAGCCGCCGCGCCCAGCGCAATGGCAAGCCCTCTGAGCGCTTTTTTCAGCTGACCCTTGCGCATCACGAGCGCCAGCAGTCCCAGCGGCGCGGCCATCAGCGCCTGCGGCTTCATCAGCGCCGTAACCACGAACACGGGCAGCGCGGCCGTCCAGTTGTCCTCCTGCGCGAAATACACCGTCAGAAGCAGGCCCAGCACCAGCACGCCGTCGACCTGGCCCCACACGGCGCTGTCGATCAGCACGGCGGGCGAGACGGCGTACAGCGCGGCCAGCAGCCATGCGGCCGTTTCTCCCAGGCGCCTGCGTCCCAGCTTCCACAGCAGGTATACCGCGCCCACATCGCACAAAGACGGCGTCAGCCGCAGCAGCACCCGCACCGCCGCGCTCGATACGTTGGCCACGCCCAGCAGGTTCATCAGCGCGCCCACCGGCCAGAGCAGATACAGATAGCCCGGCGGATAATCGCAGAAGCTGACGGAATCATAGAACGCGTTCGGCCCGGCGTTGGCCATCGCCAGCGCCCAGGCGTAGAAGCAGTTGTTGTCGGTTTCATAGCCGGTATATCGAACGGCCAGCAGCACGCGCAGGATCAGCGCGAGGGCCATCAGCAGCGCAATCATCAGCTTCGGCCGGGAAACCTGCATCCCACGCAGCAGCCAGAGCGCGGCGGCCGCCAGCGCGAACAGCAGCGCCCACGGCAGAATCGCTTCGGTTTTCTCCGTTTCCGCAGCGATTTCTTCCGCGCCGCCGTCGTTTTGATACTGTGAATAATCGGTCAGCAGGATCAGCAGTTCGCCGTCGGGAACCGCGTCGGCGCGTTCCATGCGCACGTCGGCAAACCACGCCCTGCCGGTATTATCAGCGCTGTAATCGCCCAGCCGCGCGGCCACGACAAGGCTGCGCTGATCCATATCCGTCTTGATCCACGATTCCACCAGCACGAACTCGCCGTCCGTATCCCACACCTGCGGAAAATCCGCGTAGCTCTGCAATACGGAAAGCCCCGCGCCGCCCGCGTCCTCCGGGATGCCCTCGGCGCGCACCAGCGCCGAAAGGTGATACACCGTCTCCGGCTCTACGGCTACCTCCTGAATGAAGCGCGCGTCGTTGGAGGCGACGTTTTCAATCTGGGCGCATGCGCGCCCCTCGGGGCCGTCGTCCGAAACGCTCCAATAGGTGACGCCCTCGTCGCGCAGCCAGGCGTCCTTCGCCCAGCCTGCCGGCCAGCCGCTCTCGTCCAGCGACGCGAAATCGCCGTTGACCAGCATATTTTCCTCCGCCTGCGCGCCGAACGGAATCAGCACCAGCAGACACAAAAACAGGGACACGAGTTTCCGCATATACGCCTCCCGAATTTTTCCATGATCCTATACTTACTTTACTGTACTATTTAACGCGATGCAAGTCTCTATACATCCCAATGTTGGAAATAATTGTACTTGGGAGTACATTTTGGGGTAAAAACCCTATTCCGGAAAGGCCGTTTCAGTTTTGTTCTTTTCGCCGTCCGGAGGGGCGCAGCCAAAAAATCCGCCGCCCTTCCGGACAGCGGATTCTCTCTTTCCTTTTTTCATTCCGCGTATTCAAACGCGGCTTTCAAATGCGTCACGCCCGACGGCGTAACCTCCAGCACGTCGAACCGCACGGGCGCTTCGCCCAGGCCGTTCTCCTGCAGATAGCGCAGGGCCGCGCGGCAGATACGGCGCTGCTTGGCCTGCGTCACGCGCTCGCGCGGCGCGCCGTGCGCCGCGCTCTCGTTCGCGGAGGCCTTCACCTCGGCAAAAATTATACACGTTCCCTCGCGCGCAATGATATCGATCTCCGCGCCGCGCACAGCATAATTACGGCAGAGAATCTCCGCGCCGCGCGAGGCGAGATATTCCGCCGCGGCCGTTTCGGCGCCGCGCCCAAACGATACCGTGCTCATACGAACTTGCGGATGAACAGCGCGCGGTGCTCGGGGCAGGGGCCGTATTGCTGCAAAGCGGCGATATGCTCCGCCGTTCCGTAGCCCTTGTGCTTTGCAAAGCCGTACTGCGGATATTTTTCGTCCAGCTCGCGCATCAGCCGGTCGCGCGAAACCTTGGCCAGAATGGCCGCCGCCGCGATGGAATAGCACAGCGCGTCGCCGTGGACGATCGCGCGCTGCTCGCAGTGCACGTCGAGTCCGTCCACCGTACCGTCCACCAGGAACAGCCCGCACGGCGCGTCCACCGCCGCGCGCGACATCGCCAGCCGCGTCGCGCCAAGGATGTTCAGTTCGTCAATCTCGCGCGCCGACGCGTACCCTACCCGCGCATACACGGCGGTTTCGAGGATCTGTTCATAAAGCGCTTCGCGCTTTTTTTCCGAAAGCTTCTTCGAATCGTCGATCCCCGGGATCAGCGGTTCGGCGGGCATGATGCAGCATCCGGCCGAAACCGGCCCCGCCAGCGGCCCGCGCCCGGCCTCGTCGATTCCCGCGAAAACCGTGCCCTGCGCCCACAGGCCGCGATCCATCTCCGTGATTTCGCTCAGTCGCTCGGCTGCTGTTTTTCGCATGGCGCTTCCTCCAATGTAAGCCTTCCCAGCTTGCCCGCGCGGAACTCGTCCAGCACGATGGACGCCGCGCGCTCCGTATCCAGCACGCCGCCGGACAGCAGGAACCCGCGCCCGCGGCACACGGCCTCGAGAAGCTCCGGCGTTTCAGGCAGCGGCTGCTTGAGATGGAACCGGTCGATCACCGCTTCGGGGCGGCTCTGCAGCATCGCCTCCAGCAGCGACGCGGCCAGCGCCTCGGTATCGAGGATCTGATCGCGGATCGTCCCCAGCCACGCCAGATGCTGCGCGGCGGTTTTATCGTCCAGCCGCGGCCAGAGCAGGCCCGGCGTGTCGAGCAGTTCGAGATACGGCGAAATGCGCACCCACTGGTTCGAGCGCGTCACGCCCGGTCTGTCGCCCACGACGGCCACGGGCGTCCCGTTCAGCCGGTTGATGAACGTCGATTTGCCCACGTTCGGCACGCCCACCACCATGCAGCGCACGGTCTTTTTTACGCCGCGCGCGGCCTGTTTTTCCACAAGCGGCGCGGTCAGCTTTTCAATGCGCCGGAGCGCTTCCTTCGCCTTGCCGCGGGAAGCGTCGTAGGCCATGGCCTCCTGATTGTGCGCGGCGAAATACGAAAGCCAGCGCGACGTAGCCGCGCCGTCGGCGAGATCGGCCTTCCCGAGAATGAGCAGCCGCCGCTTGCCGCGCGCGAGCGAAATCAGCTCCGGGTTGCGGCTGGAATACGGCAGCCGCGCGTCGCACAGCTCGATCACCACGTCCACGCGCTTGAGCTGATCGCCCAGCAGCCGCTTGGCGCGGGCCATATGGCCGGGATACCATTGGATTTGCATAATGTTACTCCTTCTCGCAGGGCCAGGGTGTATCTGAAAAAGAAAAAGCTGTTATGCCAACGGCATAGCAGCTCAAAGCGTTTTGCTTTAGCGGTCGCGCAGCTCCTTGATCTTGGCGGCCTTGCCGGACAGGTTGCGCAGATAGTACAGCTTCGCGCGGCGAACCTTACCACGGCGGAGAACCACGATGTGGTCGACGCGGGGGCTGTGCAGCGGGAAGGTACGTTCCACGCCGAT
>SFFS01000220.1 GCA_004557805.1 Clostridiales bacterium
CTGCCGGAAAGGTTGTTCATGCGGAAGGCCACGGTGGTGGTGGGATGCACGCTGCGCACGGAAACGGTGTTCAGCCAGCTTGCGGCGCTGCCCTCGCCGCCGTCGGCGGTGAATTTCTCCTGCGTGAGCACATTGCGCGCCGTCTGATCCAGATCGATCTGGCGATAGGGCATTTCGGGCAGGTAGACGAAACGATCCTGCAGGCGCAGCAGCTCGAGGTAGCCGGTGGGGCAATAGAGCGCGTTGCCGCTGTTGCCGGCATACATGCCGATGGCCATGTTGTTATAGCCGTACTTGTTGGAAACGTCCATGGTGAACACGGTTTCGCCGGTTTCAAAATCGAGGATGATATACTGCCACATACCGGTCGCGAGATCCTGCACATAGCCGTAGACATACCCGGTCGCAGTGGACAGCTTGAGGATCGAGGTGTCGCTCAGATCATTGCGGCTCCACACGCTCTTCATCTCGTAGCCGGTTTCGGTCTTGATCGTATCCACGCGCTCCACGCCGGGGGCGATCATGCTGTTGCCGCGGGTCAGCCAGTTCATATCGTAGATGTTGGCGTAGCTCTGGATGGAGGAGTCGCTGTCGGGGTTGGCAAGGCCCGCGCTGCCCGCGCCGAACCAGTTGCACACGATGGTGCTGACCGTACCCTCGCCGTCGTCGTAGACGATCGCGGAGTTTTCAACCGCCACTTGATAGCCTTCGGGCAGATCGTCGAGAACGGGATGGCTCGCAACCACTTCTCCGGTCTTCATATCCAGCGCGAGCAGGTTGACGGTTTCCTGATTGTCGGTGAACATCACAAGATTCGGCGTAAGCGTCGGAGAACAGCCGCTGCCCCACGCCAGGCCGCCGCCGGTCGTTTTGTCGTTCTCGCCGCTGACCTTCGCGCCGGCGCTTTCATAAGAAGTCTTCCAGACCAGTTCCACGCCGCTGTTCGCGCGCAGCAGGTAGCAGTTCTGGTTGGTCAGAATCACCGCGCCCTCCCGCGAGGCGGCGATACCGTTTTCCGCGCCTTCACCGGCGGGCAGATCATAGACGTAAACCGCGCTGGCGAGATCGACTTCTTCGCCGGACAGGATCGCGTCGATGGCGCTGCGCGCGATGTAGCCCAGCACGCCCTGCTGCGCGCGCTCGGGATAGATGCGGAAGCCTCCGGTGGCGAACCAGAGGTTACCCTCATAGTCGAACACGGCGGAGAGCAGGTTCTGCCCCAGCTCCTTGCCCAGCGCAGCTTCAGCCGCCGCCTTGATATCGATATCCAGCACTTTTTCAAACTCAGGCAGCACATTGCCCGCTTCGTCGGTCGCGCGCAGCATCAGCACATGGTTGTTGCTGGTGGGGCAGACGATGCGGTTTTCGTTGTCAAGGAAGGTGTAGGAGCTCTGGATCATGTAGCCGCCGCCGTCATGCTGCTTGGGCGAGAAATACCCCAGCGTCTTGGTTTCTTCGGCGTTCAGGTCGCGGATAGCGATACCGCCCAGCAGCGGCACAACCGCGTGGCCATAGCTGTCGAAGTAAATCGCAGGGGACGCGTTAGCGTTGGTGGTTTCATAGGAAACGTTGATTTCAGGATAGATGCCCAGCGGAAGCACCTCGTCGGTGCTGTCGGTGTTGTAGCCGTCGTGATGAATGTTCGCGTCGCTCATGGCCATATAGGGGTTCACGTCCACCTGCTTGGGCGAAAGCGCCTTCACGGGCAGCGCGGCGGCCATGGCCGCGGATGCGGTCAGGCACAGCGCCATCGCCAGAGCAAGGGCAAAGCGGAAAAATTTTTTCATTTTCATGTCCTCCTTCTGTCGTTTACCATCGTTTCATTTTGCGTAATTCGGGTCATTGCGCCGTTTGAATGAAAACCTCTGTTTGCGAACCAGACGTTCAGGCCCTGCTGAAAGCTTTCCGCGCTTACGGGTTCCAGAATGAAATACTCCACCCGCAGACGAAACGCCTGAAGCGAAAAATCCAGATCGCTGCACCAGATGATCCCGCATGCAGGGCAAATGGAACGGAGATGCTCCACCGCGTTCAGACCCGCCACGCCCGGCAGCGCGATCACCGCGTTTGTCGGCGCGGCTTTCCGCACGTCCTCAAAGAACTGTTCCTGGTTTGAATAGCTTTCGATCTGCGGAAACAGCCCCTTTCCCTGGCCGAACCGGGCAATCTGTTCCGCATAGTCTTTTCCTGCCTCGTCCTGTTTTGCCAGCACGGCGATTCGGTACACGGCTTTCCCCCTTTCGGAAACGGCCTTCTGCGTTCGTCGGATTCAGTATATAGGACGCCGCGCCTTTTTCAAGCGGTTTGGCACGAAACGGGCGATTCTGGCACGAATTCCCGCCGCCGGGCGGATATGCGCCCATTGCGCCTTTGTAGTATAATGATCTTATAAGGAATCCGCACAATGGAGGCGCTGAGCGTGAGGATTGCGATTGTAGACGATCTGGCGGACGAACGGTCGCTTCTGCGCAACAGGCTGGAAAGCGCGCTGAACCGCCGCAGCGTTCAGGCAAACTTTTTTGAATATGAAAACGGCGAAGCGTTTCTCTCCGCCGCGAAGGACGAGCGCTTTGCCGCCGCTTTTCTGGATATTTACATGCCCGGAATCAACGGCGTTGAAACAGCCAAAGCGCTGCGCGCTTTTGATCCGGAGTGCCTGCTGGTTTTCACCACAACCTCGACCGATCACGCGCTCGAGGGCTTTCAGGTGCGCGCGATGCACTATCTGGTCAAGCCGTTTGCCGCGGAGGACATCGAGCGGCTGACGGACGAAATCCTCGCCCGGCTTCCCCAGCCGGACCGGTATATGGAGATCAAGGTAAACGGCGGCGACGTCCGCCTGAGCTACCGCAATATCGTTTGCGCAGAGCATTTTGCGCACATGATCCACATCCGCACAACCGCCCGGAAAACGCTGGCCACGCGAATGCCTTTCAAGGACTTCACCGCGCCGCTTCGAGAGGATGCGCGCTTTTTCGTCTGCGGGCGCGGCACGATCGTCAACCTGGAACATGCGGCGGACTTCGAGGACGCCGCCTTCCTCATGGACGATGACAGCCGCGTGCTCATCAGCCGGGAGCAGACGAAGGCTGCCCGTCAGGCGTTTATGGAATTTCTGCTGCAAAGGAGGCGCTGAACGTGACCGACGCGCTTCGCCCGATTCTGGAGCTTTCCGTCGTGCTTCCCGGCCTCTGGCTGGCGTATGTCCCGATGAAATCCTATCTGCGTCAGTCTGTGCCGAAGACTCTCGGCTGGCTGCTGCCGCTGCTTCTGGCGCTGATCGCCGGGGGCGGGTTTGCCTGCTGCCGGCTGCAAATCTCTGCCGCGCCCGCGCTGACCGTTATTGTTCTGGCCGCCATGGCGGCCTATATAAAAACGCTCCGCGTCTCCCTGTGGAAATCCGGGACGGTGGCGCTTTCCGTCTGCGCGGTGTTCG
>SFFS01000221.1 GCA_004557805.1 Clostridiales bacterium
GGGCTCTTTTGTTTACTTGCCACCCTTAAAAGGGTCGTCGTCTTTTCCAAGCATCGTCAACTGTTCGCCCATCTTATCTTCGTCCAACTGATGTCGGATATATTCTGCAATCTTTTGTCTGTTCTTTCCCACCGTATCTACATAATATCCTCGACACCAAAATTCCCATCCCTTGTACTTGAATTTTAGATTCCCAAACTGCTCATAGATCATCAGGCTGCTTTTTCCCTTCAAGTACCCCATAAAGCTCGATACCGCTGCTTTCGGTGGAATACTTACCAGCATATGTACACGATCTGGGCATATCTCCGCTTCGTGGATTTCTACTCCTTTCCATTCACATAGTTGCCTTAGTATTTTCCCTATCGCTTCTCGTTTCTCTCCAAAGAATACCTTTCTCCGGTACTTCGGTGCAAATACGATGTGATATTTGCAATTCCATTTCGTGTGTGCTATATTTCTATTGTCATTCGCCATTTGAATGTCCTCCTTTTGCTTTCGTTATGCAGTTGCCAGACCGCATCTCCATTATAGCAAAAGGAGTTTTTTGACTTCCTCACCGCTTAAGCTTTTTTTGAACCCCACGCCCAGCGTGGGGTTTTCTGCTAACAAAAAGCGCCCCTGCCGCAGTTTTAATTCTGCAGCAGGAGGCGTTTCCCGATCGATATACACGCTTTCAGGACATATATTCTCCGTTATAGCTCACCAGCGTCGCATGTTTCACGCCCTCGACCTGCAAAAGCCCGTTGACGAACTTCGCCGCCGCGTCCTTGATGCGGATTTCCACCGTCAGCTCGACGCCCTCTGCGCCGACCGTCTTGGATTTGATTACGTAACGCTTCACGTTCTCCTCAACGCGCGCCAGCGCGGCGGATTCCGAAGCGTCCGAATCGCACTGAAGCACCAGCACATAGGACGTTTCATTGCTCTTTCTGTTGACGAAAACCAGCAGCATCACGCCGATAACCACCGAACCGATGATCGCCAGCGGGATCAGGCCCGCTCCCAGCACAATGCCCGCCGCAATCGCCCAGAACAGGAACGCTATATCGAGCGGTTCTTTAATCGGCGTGCGGAAGCGCACAATCGACAGCGCGCCCACCATGCCCAGCGACAGCACTACGTTCGACGTAACCGCCTGAATTACAAGCGTGGTAATCATCGTCAGCGCCATAAGCGACACGCCGAAGCTCTGCGAGAACATCACGCCGCGGTACGTTTTGCGGTAGACCTCGTTAATGAACATCCCAAGCGCAAAGGCGAGCGCCAGTGCGATGAGCGTATCGGTCAGAGAAAACGAGGTTGCCTGTTCGAGAAAGCTGCTCTTGAAAACATCTTTAAACGTCATGAAATTTCCTCCTTCGTCGGTTCAGTCCAGCGTGTCCGCATATAAAAGACGGCATGCCGCATATTTGGAAAACGAGGTTGTCCGCGTATCGCCCAGCTGTACCAGGTCGCGGATAATATCCGGCAGAAACGCGTCGTATTTTACTTCAAGAATGATCGGATTGGTAAAATCCGCCGGCACATCCGGCAGATTCCTTTCAAACATCGCCGTCTTGTTCAGGCAGGAACGCACATCATAATCAAGCGTTATGCGGACGTTTCCCGGCGGATAAACGAACGCGCGGCGCTTATAATCCACGATAACGCGCGGGCGCAGCAGCTGGCTCTGCATCTTGGCGTACAGCTCCGCATGCAGCGGATTGCCCGTTTCCAGCAGCCATTCGGTTTCGCCGGCCAGCAGCCGCCCCACCTGCTCTTTTGTCACGCGCGCCTGCTGTTTTCCGCAAAGCCTGTTAAACTTGCTCTTTTTCTCCAGCCGGATAAAATCAGTATCTCCGTCGTAATAGCGGATGCGGAACTTTTCCCGGTTCTGGTGGCCGTTCTGTTTCTCCTGCAGCGCCTTATCGTAGGCGTTGTCAAAATACAGGCTGCGAATCTGATATTCGCCCGGATGGAACGGGTCGGGCAGCGCCGCGGCGCTCAAGCGCTGAATGATTGCCGCGCGATCGGCGGGCGAAATCAGGTGCTTCCATTCATGGCGAAGCTGCGGAGTTCTGATCGCTTCCGTTGGGCTTCACGCTCCTTCCCTGTTCGGATGCAACCGAGTATACCGCGCCTTTTTGGCCCAACCGTGAACGAACTATGACCGTTTTCAAAAGAATCGTCAAAAAACACAACAAACACAGCGCGCCCAGCAGCGGATAAAGCCCGCCGATGATGCCGTCGAGCCGCAGACGCGCGGCAGCGGCCGTCGCAGCCAGCGCAAGAATCCATGCCGTGCGCTCACCAAATTTTGCCGGAATCATGCGCGCAAGCGCGCGCACGGAGGCGCCGTAGCTCGTCACCACAGCCGCCAGCAGCGCCGCAGCGCACAGCCAATAACCTGTCGCGCCGAACGCGCGGGATAATGCGACTACCGGCAGCGGCGCATAGCGGACGCTCTCTCCATGGCGGTACAGCGCCGTGCAGCCCAACGCAAGCAGCGCGCCTATGCACAGCGCCGCCTGGGCCGAAATCAACCCATGTTCTTCTTCATTCCGCCGCATTCCGATCTCGCACAGCGCGCCCGTGCAGAACGCCGCATTGAACGACGCATAGCATGCCGCCGCCAGCATTGCGCGCGGCAGAGAGGGTTCCGCCGTCAGCCATGGGCGCGTTCTCTCCGCGACGGGCGCGCGCAGGATCATCGCAAACAGTGCAGCGCAGCACGGCGCAAGCAGCGCGCCCACCCAGGCCAGCGGCTCCAGTCCGCATCCCCGCAGCAGAAAGCATGCGGCGGCCGTCAGCGCCATACCCAAACCGTACGCGCGGCAAACGGGCAGCATCATGGAACTGACGGTGGAACTACCGGAAGATTTACCCAAACCGTACGCGCGGCAAACGGGCAGCATCAGCGCGAATGCTTCTCCCGTCGCCGCCAGCATCGCTCCGCCCGCCGCGCAGAGCAGCGCTCCATAAAAAAGCGCCGCCAAGCGGCCCGCTCTCCCGCCTGCCGCCCTTTTGCACAGCGTTGTAATTTCAGCAGCATTCCACTGCTTTGCCGCACGCATCGCGCCCAGAAAAATTCCGTCGGCCAGCAAAGCCGCAGCCGCGCAGCCTGCGAGCCCCGCCGCGCCATAGCGCGCAAAAAACAAATAAATCTCCCTGCCCGTCGCAAAGCCCGCGCCTACGCAGACGGTTACGACGGCCAGCGCATCCTTTGCACACCGCACAAATTTTCTCATGGTTTACGGTATGAAAAAAGAACCGGCGGTTATTCGCCGGTCAGGCCATCGAAAAACTAACGTTTTTCGATGGAGAGGACCCGCCTTCTGAAATTCTGCGGAATTTCCGGAGGGAGGAGCGAAGCGACGACTAGCCCTTGAGGACAGCACGAAGTGCTCCGCAAAGGG
>SFFS01000222.1 GCA_004557805.1 Clostridiales bacterium
GCTGGTGGAAGCAGCGCATTTTGCCGTAAAATGAAACAAAAAGAAAAGACGAATAACGCAAGCGAATATCCCAGGTTCTGACCAGGGGATATTTGAGTGTTGGGTTGCTTGCCAATGCACTGTTGGCGGTGTGTGTAGCGCAAAACGAATACTATCCAAGCGGCAAATAATCCCTGGTAGAGGGATAAATCGAGATAAACAGGGAGCAGTATGTGTCCGAAAAAGAACAAGAAAGCAGCGCCGGTTGCTGTGGCCGCTCCAGCGGCGACAGGGCTTGAAAACCAGGTGGGTTTGGGCGTCGATATCGTGGAAATCGCGCGCATGGCGGCCGTTTTGAAGCGCACGCCGCGTTTTAAGTCACGCGTATTTACCGCCGATGAGCAGGCGTATTGCGACAGCATGGCCAGTCCGGAAATCCATTACGCCACGCGCTTCGCCGCAAAAGAAGCGGTGCTGAAAGCGCTGGGCACCGGCTTCGGGTGGGGCACCTGCGATCCTCGTAACGTTGAGGTTCGTCGCAACGTAAAGGGGCGTCCCTTCGTGGTGCTGCACGGCGTCGTGAAGGAAATCGCGCAGATGCAAAAAATCACGGAGATTCCCATTTCGCTTTCCTATACGCACGCCGAGGCAGTCGCATGCGCTATGGCCATCACCGATGATTCGGTGGCGCCGCCTGCGCCCGAAGATCCCATGATTGAACTATCGCGCCAGTTCAAGGAGCTGCGCAATATGCTTGACGACATCGACGACGTGGCAGGAGAGGCCGGTGCGCCCGAGGAAGGCGCCCCCCGAGAGGATGCGCCCGGGGAAGGCGGCGCGGCTGCTGCTGGTGAGTTGCTGGAAGGTGGCGCCGCTGCCGCCAGTGAAACGCTGGATGCCGCGCTGGATGCGGGCGCTGCTGCCAATGCCCCGGCTCGCACGCAAGAAGGCGGCGAGTAACCGTGGCTGAGCTGCGCTTTTCCGATGCTGACCTGGCTGCGTTGATTCCGCTGCCGAAATCGAATGCCAATAAATACACGCGTGGAACGCTGAACGTGGTGGGCGGCAGCGCGCAATATCCGGGCGCGGCCGTGCTTGCATCGCGCGCGGGCCAGCGCGCCGGAGCCGGCTACACGCAAGTGTGGTGTGCGCCGGAATCGGTTGCCACGGTGCGCGCGGGTGGGCCGTCGCTTGTTGTACGTGCTTGGGATGGGCAAGCGCTTGACCGGGCGCTTCGGAAGGCGGAAGCCTCCGCCGGGCATCCGATGGCGGTGCTGATTGGATGCGGCTTTAGCGGGGAAGACCCCTGCGAGCTGCGGCTTTTGCGCACCGTTTTGGCGCGCAATGCTTCCGTGGTGGTAGATGCCGGTGCTCTTTCGGGCTTGGCGCGCCTGATGACAAGCGAAGGCTCTGATTTTCTGCATGCGCGCGCTGCATCGGGGGCGGGAACGCCCTTGATTCTCACGCCGCATGCGGGCGAGGCAAGCCGATTGATAGGTGCGTTGAGCAGGGACTATATCGATTCCTGGCAAAATGCGAATCAAGATGAGCAGGAAAACGTCGAGCAGGATGAGCGCCAGGAAGGTCGTCGGAGCGCGTCACGGGAATCCCGAGCGGGCGTCTGCGGAGAAGCTTCGGCGGGTGCCAGTCAGGGTGCTTGGGTGGGCGCTTGCCGGGAATCCCAGGCGGATATTGCGCAACAGATTGTCGCAGCCCATTTGCTTGCCGATACGTACGCTGCGACGGTGGTTCTGAAAGGTCCGGAAACGGTGGTGGCGCACGGCAGCGACACGTACCTTATGGACAAGGGGACGCCCGCGCTGGCGAAAGCGGGAACGGGCGATGTGCTGGCGGGCATTATCGCGGCACTTCTTGCGCAGGGTCTTTCTCCTGTTCAAGCGGCAGTTCTTGGCACGCGTCTTCATGCCGATGCGGGCAATGAAGCAGCGCGTCGGTTGGGCGTGGTGAGCGTCATTCCCGAAGATGTCATCGATTGCATTCCCGTTTCAATTCAGGAATTGCTGGCGCACCGTTAATCGCATCCAAAACTCCTGATAAAATTGCCAGGACGCAACGGGCTTGGGACGCTGGGCTGGTGAAGTGGCGAAGCCGGAGCGCGCGCCCGAAATCGCAATCGTCACGCGCCGTTTAGATGTTGTTGAAGCTGCTGTTGGGGCCGCTGTTAAAGCACTACCAAGAAGGTGGATTATGACTGAACAAGCAAGTTTGTTCGATTTCGATATGGATTCCGCGGATGATGCGGCGCAGGCGGCTGAAATCGCCGCTGATGAAACGGCTGCCGCAGGAGCGGCTGGCGAAACGATCGCGACGAACCCGGCAATCGCCGGTGAAACGCCCGCTGGCGAAGGCGCTGATGGAGAGGCGGTCGGCACGGAAGCGCTCGCTGCGCTCGAAGCGCTTGACGGTGAAGGTGCTGCTAGAATCTCGGGCACTTCGCCTGTTTCTTCCGCGGCTGCTGTTCCCGCAGACCCCGCGGCAGCAGAGGCAGCTGCGCGCATCAAAAAGCTGCGCGCCGAAATCGAGCACCACACGTACTTGTATTACGCGAAGGACGCGCCGGAAATTTCCGACGCTGCCTACGACTCTCTTATGCGCGAGCTGAAAGAGCTGGAGCAGGAGTTTCCCCAGTTCGCAGACGCGTCAAGCCCCACGCAACGCGTGGGTGGCTACGTGAGCGAGCAGTTCAGCCCCGTTACGCACGAGCAGCGCATGTACTCGCTGGATAATGCCATGGACCTGGACGAACTGTACGCGTGGATGACGCGCGTGCAGGATTTCTTCGGCCGCATGGTGCCGCTGTGCTGCGAACTGAAAATTGACGGATCGTCCATTGCGCTCACGTACGACAATGGCCGTTTGGTGCGCGCCGCCACGCGCGGCGATGGTGTTACCGGCGAAGACGTGACTGTGAATATCCGCAGCGTGGCCGACATTCCGCTTGCGCTTGCCCCCGATGCTGCGGCGCTTGTCACGCGTCCAGAAGGCTCGCTTGAGCTGCGCGGCGAAATCTACATGCCCAAGAGCAGCTTCGCCGCGTTGAATGCCGAAGCCGAACTGGCGGGCAAGCAGGGTTTCGCGAATCCGCGTAATGCGGCGGCGGGATCGCTTCGTCAAAAGGACCCGGGCATTACGGCGCAGCGCGATTTAGCAACGTTCATGTACGCCATTGCCGACCAACGCGCGCTTGATGTGAGCAGCCAGTGGGAGTTGTTGCAGTGGCTGCGCGCGGCGGGTTTTCATGTGAATCCCGATGTGAAGCTGTGCACGAAAGCCCAGGAAGTACGCGATTTTTGCGCCGATGCGCTGAAGCGTCGCGATGCGCTTGCCTACGACATCGATGGTGTGGTGGTGAAGGTGAA
>SFFS01000025.1 GCA_004557805.1 Clostridiales bacterium
CAGGAAAATTCTCCCAGCCGCACCGCGTCGATTCCCATCTCGCGCATCAGCTGCGCGTCCGTTTCCCAGCGGCTTTCCGGCCAGTGTTCGGGATAGTAGTCTACGCCGAAAAATGAATTCATAGGCGCTCCTTTTCGTCTGCGTCGAAGGGTTCGGAGGAGGCGACGGTAATCGTTCGGAACTCGTTCCACAGCTCTGCCGCGTCGTCCGGGCGGTGTTCGCGGCACGCGCAATAGAAGTGATAGAGCCTGCCGTTTGCCGTGAGGATGGCGGGCTTATGCGCGTGGATGCTGTCCAGGCTGCCGGGCGCGCCGTATGTCAGGAGCGGCTGCGCCGCCTTTTCCCAGCGCGTCAGGTCTTCGCTGACGGTCAGCCCGTCCTGCGCGTGGCGGCCGTCGTAGCCGTAATAGAACATCAGCCAGCGCTTTCCGTCGCGCAGCATGCAGGGATCGGAAGCAAAGCGGCTGTCCCATCCGCCGGGCGTTACCGGCAGAATGGGGTTCTGCGCGCAGCGCGTCCAGTGAATCATATCCTCCGACACGCACATGCCCGTCTGCTCGATCCAGTTTTCGCCTTCCGTCTTGGCGTTATAGAACAGGCGGAAAAAGCCGCCGTCCCGCACAAGACAGCCCTTGTAAAGCCCGCCGCGCTCCCAGTCCGCGCCACCGCGCCAGGAGAGCACAGGCTGTTCCAGGCGCGTCCAGAGCATCAGATCTTCGTCCTCGCACCAGGCCAGGCCGATTTCCGCGGGGCCCTCCTCATAGCCCGCGCTGGGGTAGGAATGATAGATCATCCAGTAGCGGCCGTTGTATTTTTGCAGCGTGGGCAGCGCGCCGATGGAGTCGTCCGCCTTGAGCATCCAGGTGCCGCTTGCGCCCACGGCGTCCCAGCTGCCGTCGCTTTTTCGCGGCAGGATCACGCCCAGCGTGCGCCAGTCGGTCAGGTTGTCGCTCTGAGCCAGCGCCGTCTGGTAGCCCGTGCCGTCGAAGCCGGTGTACATCATCATGAACCGGCCGTTATGATAAAAAACGAACGGCACATCCACGCCGCGCGCGTCGAAACGCCCCGGCACGCCGGAACCGGCCAGCACGGGCCTGCCGAGCCGGTAGGGAGTGAGATACGGCCGAAAATCCTCGAACATCTGGCGCCTCCTGTCTATTCGTATTGCGGGATGTCCACGCCCTCGCCATGGCGCAGCGCCGACTCGTGCGCGCACAGCCCCGGCGCGTTCCACTGCGCCGCGCGGATCTCGTCGATCCACGGCCTGCGGTTCTCCAGAATGGAAGAGACGAACTCGTGCACCATGTACGGGTGCGCCCCGCCGTGGCCGCCGCCGGCCTCGAAGGAATTCTGCGGGTTGGTTTCATCGTAGAATTTGCTCTTGACGGTGAAGCGGCGGATCTCCGGCGGCAGAATTTCGCTGTGGTCCGGCAGCGTCTCGCGCTCCCAGACGACCTTCTGCCCGCGCCAGAGCACGCCGTTTTCGTCGTAGTTCTTGCCGCCCATGGTCAGCACGACCGGTTTTTCCTCCTCTTCAATCTGCTGCCATTCAAAAGTCTTTTTTTCGCCGTATACGTTGAACGATTCGGAGTAGAGTACGGCGGTTTCGAACAGGCTGCGCGTCACTTCGGCGCTCAGTCCACCACCCAGATCGAACAGCGCCGTTTCTATCGGATAGGGATTATTGTAATTCTTCACCAGCGTCTTGTCCATCGTGCCGCTGCCGAGACAATGGACGCGCCGGGCCTGGCGGCCGGTCAGCGCCAGCAGCGGGGAGATGGCGTGCGTGCCGTAATGGAACGGCGGGAGACCCATCCAGTAGTCGGGCCAGAAGGACATATCCTGATAGTGCGCTCCGCGCAGATATTGGATTTTCCCGAACTCGCCGCGCTCCATCATGCCGCGGACGAACCAGAAATGGCGCGTATAGACGGAGGTCTCCATCATCATGTAGCGCTTGCCCGTGCGGCGCACCGCGTCGATGATGCGCTGAATGCCTTCGAGCGTGGTCGCCATGGGCACCGTGCAGGCGCAGTGTTTGCCGCTTTCCAGCACGGCGACCGTCTGCTCCTCATGGAAGGGGATGGGCGTAACCAGGTGCACGGCGTCGATTTCCGGATCGGCAAGGATTTTGGCGAGACTGGCGCGGCAGTCCGCGATGGAGAATTCTTTCGCGCAGGCGGCGAGCGTCTGCGGATTGCTGTCGCAAAGGATGAGATGGCCTACGCCCGGATGCATTTTATAAATCGGCGCGAAGGCGGCGCCGAAGCTCAGGCCGACCAGCGCAATGGAAAGCTTTCCGTCTTTCATCGTTTTACGATCCTTTCAATGCAGATTTGCCAAGCAAAAGAAAAAGAGCGGCAAAAACAGTTTTTGCCGCTCCCGGTCTGCCGAAACGTCATGTTGCAGGAGCGCTCGCGGGGGCCGGAGCCCCCGCGAATTTGAAGCATTCCCGGCAAGCCGCACGGCGGATCAGTTCAGACCCTCGAGATAGGCGTTGAACTGCGCCTTGACTTCTTCGTACACCGTGTTCAGGCCGGCGCGCTCGCACTGGCTGTTGAACTCGTTCAGAGAAGCCTGCACGTCGTCCACCAGGCCCAGCTCGATCATCGGCACGTACTGGCTGCAAACGTCGCTGATCGCGGCCAGCTCGGCCTTGACGGGCGTTTCGTCGAAGATGAAGCCGCTGGAGATTTCGCTGATAGCGTCAGAGAACAGGGACTTGCGGATTTCGCTCTGCGTCGCGCCCGCTTCGCCCATGATGCGCTCGAGGTTATCGTTCTTCAGGCCCCAGGAGATGGGGGCGTTGGCGACAGTATAGCCGCTGGAACCGTCGGCGAGGGTGTAGGTGGTGTCGCTGGTGGCGTTGTAGTGGACGCCTTCGATGCCATAGCGGGCGAGGTCGTAGAGGGCCTTGTCGTTCTTGAGCAGGTCGAGCGCCATCATCGCGCGCTCAAGCTTCTTGGAGGTGGCGGGGAAGGCGAAGCCGTCGCCGGTGTACATGCCTTCGGCGTGAACCACGCCCGGGGTTACGTTGACCAGTTCGGCCTTCCATTCCGGATGGCTCGCATCGACGACGTTCTTGATCGATTCGCAGGTGTCGATGTTCCAGAAGACGGAGGCGGAGGTGCCGTTTTCAAACGCGTCGCGCGGGGAGATGCTGTTGCTGACGGCGTTCTTGCTCCAGAAGCCCATATCGGCCCAGGCTTTCATCTGCGTGGCGTATTCGAGGTATTCTTCCGTGCCCAGCTGCCAGACGATATCGTCCGCGGTCGGGGTCTTGCCTTCTTCATAGAAGTAGCCGAAATACTTGTCGAGGCCTGCGAAGGGCAGCATGTTGTAGCGGCTCTGGAAGAGGTTGATGGAAAGGTCCACGCCGTTGCCGGCGGCCGCGTAGGGGTAAACGCCTTCTTCGTTTTCGGCGACGGCCTTGAAGTAGGCTTCCAGCGTCTCGACACTGTCGACCTTTTCGATGCCGTACTTTTCGCGCAGATCGCCGCGGATCAGCACCGGAACGGCGTTGTTGATGTAGGCGTTGTTGCGGGCGACCATATAGCACACGCCGTTGATCTTCGCCTGTTCAAAGGCCATGGGGCTCTCGCAGGCGTAGGTCTGGGGCATATACTTTTCGAGGTTTTCCGTGGTGATCTCCGCGAAAGCGCCCTTGGTGGCTTCCTGGTTGTAGAATGCCCAGGTGGAGGTGTACATGATGTCGATGTCGGTGCCGCTGGCCAGCAGCAGGGAGTATTTCTGCTCGTAGTCGCTCAGCGGGATGTAGAAGATGGTCAGGGAGGTGTTGAGCTTTTCTTCCATCAGCGCGTTGATCTGTTCGCTGACAAGCACGCTGTCGGTGGGTTCGTCGCCGATG
Organism: Clostridiales bacterium; assembly: GCA_004557805.1. Taxonomy (GTDB): domain Bacteria; phylum Bacillota; class Clostridia; order Christensenellales; family Aristaeellaceae; genus Aphodomonas. The sequence goes on from SFFS01000025.1 coordinate 3,869, forward strand.
ACGTACATCACGAGCGACTCATGTTTCGAGACGTCGTTGCCGTAATATTCGGCAGCGTTTTCCGCGAGACAGCTCGTCGCGCAGAGCACCGCCAGCAGCAGCGCCAGAACCAGGGTGAAGGATTTCTTCATAAGAATAACCTCCTGAATAATATATGATTTACGCCCCTTCGGGCATAATCATCTCAGCCTTTGACCGACCCGACGGTCAATCCCTTGACAAAGAACCGCTGCACGAACGGATACAGGAAGATGATCGGGCCGATGACGACGATGGTCAGCGCCATCTTCGTCGATTCGATCGGAATGCTCGAGGCCGCGACGGATGTTGAGGACGCGATTTCGCGCATGGCCTGGATGCTGCCGAGCATCTGATAGAGCATGTATTGCAGGGAGTACAGGTTCTTCGTATCGATGAAGAGCATGCACATGTACCAGTCGTTCCAGTATTGCAGCGCGGTGAACATCGCGATGGTGGCGACGACCGGCGTGGAGAGCGGGAAGATGATCTTGCGGAAGATCAGGAAATCGCCCGCGCCGTCGATCTTCGCCGATTCGATGATTTCAAACGGCAGGCCGTTCATGAAGCCCTTGACGAGCAGGATGTTCCATACGGAAACGAGCACCGGGATAATCATCGCCCAGACGGTGTTTTTCAGGCGCAGCGTTTTTACGCACAGGATATACCAGGGCACGAGCCCGCCGGAAAACAGCGTAGTAAAGAAGAAATAGAACGAGAAAATATTGCGCCAGCGGAAATCTCTGCGCGAGAGGACGTAGCCCGTCATGGTGTTGATGAACACGCTCAGCAGGGTTCCCACGACGGTGACGAAAATCGTCACGCCGTAGGCGTTGAGAATTCTGGCCGGATTGCGAAAGACGATGCCGTACGCCTCCGTGGAAAATTCGCGCGGCCAGAGGTTGTAGCCGTAGCGGATGATGCTGCTTTCGCTCGTGAGCGACGAGGCGATAATCAGCAGGAACGGGATCAGGCAAATCAGCGCGAACAGGCCGATCAGCGGAAAGGCCAGGCAGCGGAACGTCCGAACGTCCGAGGTGTTTTCCTTACGATTCATAGCGCGTTGCCGCCTCCCTTCAAAACAGCGCGTAGTCGGTGTTGATTCTGCGCACGGCGGTGTTGACGACCATGATCGTCACAAAGCACAGCACCGACTGATACAGGCCCGCCGCGGCGGCCATGCCCGTATCGGACGACTGAATGAGCGCACGGAAAACGAAAGTGTCGATGACGTCGGTGGCGTTATAGAGCGCGCCGTTTTTGCTGATGAGCTGATAGAACAGGTCGAAGTTGCCGCGGAAAATTTTGCTTACATCGAGCAGAACGAGCGTAATCATCGTGGGACGGATGGACGGAAGCGTTACGTTCCGGATGCGCTGGAACACGTTCGCGCCGTCGATTTCGGCCGCTTCGTAGAGATGATCGTCGATGCCGGTGACCGCCGCGAGATAGACGACCGTCGCGTAGCCGACGCTTTTCCAGGCGTTGAAGAGAAGGATCAGCCACGGCCACGCGCCCGGCGTGCCGTAGAGGTTGACCGGCTCGCCGCCGAAGAAGCGGATCATGCCGTTGAGCATGCCGTTTTCATAGTTGAAGAGGTTATAGGCGATAGAGCCGACGATGACCCAGCCGACGAAGTACGGAAGGAAGAGCACCGACTGCGTGAAGCTGCGCAGGAGCTTGCTCCGCATTTCGTTGAGGATGATCGCGAAGGCCACGGCCAGAGAGGTGTTCACCGCGATAAACGCGAGATTGTACAGGAACGTGTTGCGCGTGACCATCCATGCCTTGCCCGAAAGAAAAAAGAAACGGAAGTTATCGAACGCGCCCTTCGTCCACGGGCTGCCCCAGATGCCGTCGGCGTAGCGGTAGCGCTTGAAGGCCAGCACGACGCCGCTCATGGGAAGATATGCGAAAATAAAAATGATGACGATTGCAGGAAGCAGCATCATCAGCAGCGTGCGATATTGCGAAAGCTCCCGCCAGAAGGAGCGCCGCTTGCCTTTCTTGATTGAATCGGTCACGGAAAGAACCTCCCTTACAGGCGTTGTTCATGCATATTCAGCATAACAAAGCAAACAATATTGTGTAAATAGGCTATTTCTTTTTTCATATGCATTTCCTTGAATGATAAGCTGACAAAAAAGGAAGAAAAACTTATGAGTCGAATAACAAACGCCAGCTGAAACCGTATACAGAACAGCCGCTTTTCCGGCCGAGGGAGGGGATGCAAATCAAACTGCTGATCGTGGAGGACGAGGCGCTGACGCGCGAAAGCCTGGAGCGCGTCGTTTCCGGCTCGCGCCTGAAGGACTGCTTCGACGAAATCCTTACCGCCGCCGACGGCGAAGAAGGGCTGCGCATGGCGCGCCGGCAGCGCCCCGACATCGTGCTGACGGACGTGCGGATGCCCCGCCTGCGCGGGGATCTGATGGCGCTGGAGATTCGCAAGGAGCTGCCCGACACGTGCATCATCTTCATGAGCGGCTATTCCGATAAGGAGTATCTTCTCTCCGCCGTGAAGGTCAACGCGGCCGATTACATCGAAAAACCGCTGGATATTTCGGAGCTCCTGCAGGCGCTTGAAAAGGCCGCCGTCCGCAGCCGGCGGCGCATGCAGGAATCGCGCGATACTTCGATCAATCAGCGCAGGCTGAACCTGTCGCTGCCGGCGCTCAGGCGCCTTCTGGCGCAGCAGCTCACCGCAGAGCCCGCCGACGCGCAGCTGCGGCGGGAACAGCTGTGGAGCGTCTCGCCCGAATTTCTGGAGCCGGGCTGGTTTCTGACGCTTGAGATCCGGCTCGTTTCCCCTGCGGGGAAAGATACGGCCGGCGAGGCGGAAAGCCTGGGGCAGCTGCTGGAATCGATGACCGGCCGCTTTGCCGCGGCGCTCGTGGGGCGGCTCGATTCCGGAAGGCTCGTCGCACAGATGCTGTGCGGGCGCGGCGAACGCGAAAAGCTGACGGCTGAAGCGGTGCGCTGGTGCTGCTGGGTCCGCGATACGCTCGGACAGCGGTATAGCTTCCAGATGTTCGTGGGCGAAATGGTCGATTCGGCGGAGAAACTGTATCTGTCACATCGAAGCCTTGCGCCGCTGCTCGAACGCGCGTTCTTTGCGCGGCCGGGGAGCGTGCAGTTCGCATGGACGAAGGCGCAGCGCGAGCAGGAACCCGGCGAAACGCTGGAGGGGCTGGTGGAGGAAATTCTGGCGCCTTTGCGCCAGTATGATAAAAATGGCGTCGAAAACGGCGTATACCGGCTGGAACGCTTTCTGCGCGGCGGCTGGAACGCGGCGGAGGAGGAGACCCGGGCGGCCTACGAAACGCTTGCGGCGCAGATCGGCGCTGAGAGCGAGCGCATCGGCGCGAACGCCGAGCCGGGGCTGGCGGCGGCTGCGCGCACCGCGCCGTGCCTGCTCTATTTGCAGGAGGCGTTCAACGCCGCGCTGAACCGGCTCTTTTCACAGTGGCCCGACCGGGGAGACGTGCCGGTGCTGGCGCTGCGTCTGGATAAATATTTGCAGGAGAACTATGCGTCCAGCCAGCTTTCGCTGCATGAGCTGGCGCTGCGGTTCAAGGCGTCGGAGTCGTATCTGTGCGTGATGTATCGAAAAACCTACGGCACCACCATCAACCGGCGCATTACCGCGCTGCGCATGCGGCAGGCGCAGCGGCTGCTGCGCGAAAGCGACGCGCTGATCAAGGAGATCGCCCGCAGCGTAGGCTACGCCGACTGCAACAGCTTCATCCGGCTGTTCAAGCGCCAGACGGGCATGACCCCGCAGGAATACCGTGAGAAGGGAGCGCCGTGAAATGATCCGGCAGATTCGCAGACTGGTATACGGCCTGACGCTCCGCAAAAAGATGGTGCTGACGCATTTCTCGCTCGTGCTGGTGACGGTTTTTCTCTTTGCTACTTACGCGACGGTAAAAACGAGCGAAGCGCTGAGGGCGAATAACGATTTTGCGGTGACACAGTCCTTCCGGCAGACGGGCGATTATCTCGGCTTCCGCCTGGACAACCTGACGGAAACCTGCAACGAGCTCATCCTCAACAGCACGCTCAACGGCATGCTGAACCCGGAAAACGCGGGCTATTCCCGCATGGAGCAGTTCTCCAACCTGACCACGCTGCGCCAGATTCTGCACGGGATGGAGCGTCAGCAGGACATCTACCGCATTCACATCTATATCGACGACGGGCTCATCTATTCCAACGACGGCGGCACGATTCACGGCATGACCATGGCGCGAAGCGCCCCCTGGTGGGATGCCCTGATGCAGCTGCGTGGGAAATTCCTGTTCGTGACCGACTGGGCGCAGGTTTCCACGCCCAACGCGGACGAACCGCTCATTTCCATGCTGCGCACGATGTATCAGCGCACGGATTATACGCTGCCCGCGTTTATCGTGCAGATCGATATTCGCCGCTCGGAGCTGGAAAAGACGCTGCGCACGGCCGATTTTTCCGAGGGAAGCGTCACCTATCTGGTGGACGAGAACGGGCGGACGATCGCCTCTTCCTCCTGGGAAAAGCAGGCGGCCATGAAGCTGGATACCGCGCAGCAGCCCGCGCTGGCGGCGCAGAACACGCCCGAGCAGATCGTCTGGCGGCAGGAAAAATTCGTCGCCCTGCAGACGACGCTTGCCGGAACCGGCTGGCGGATGATGACGATGATCCCGCACGACGACTATTACAGCGCCGTGGACAGCATGCGCGCGCGCATCATTCAGCTGTCGGCGGTGGTGCTTATGCTGGGATACGCGCTGGCCTATTTTACGGCCGGAAGCCACGTCAAGCGCATTTACAAGCTGTGCGACCATATGCGCGGAGATCAGGGCGGCCTGCAGCATATTCCGACGGACCAGTATCAGGACGAGCTGAGCGTGCTCTACAGCGATTATAACCGCATGGTCGATCAGACCAAGCGCCTTCTGGAGGAGAACTACGAGATCGGGCAGGAGCTGAAAAACATGGAATACCGCGCCATGCAGAGCCAGATCAACCCGCACTTCCTCTACAACACGCTCGATACGATTTCCTGGCTTTCCTACAACGGCCGCACCGAGGAAGTGGGCACGGTCGTCAACGCGCTGGCGCGCTTTTACAGGCTTTCGCTCAACGGCGGCAGAGACGTCGTCACCGTGCAGGATGAGTTGCGCCATGTCGATTATTATATGCGTATCCAGCGCGTGCGGATGGAAAACAGGGCGGCGCTCGTGTGCCGCGTGCCGGAGGAAATGGGCGAGTATGTGATTCCGAAAATCACCCTGCAGCCGATCGTGGAAAACGCGCTGCTGCACGGCATCCTGGAAAAGCCGGACAAAACGGGTACGATCACAATCGACGCGCAGGAGGACGGAGACGCGTTCCTGCTGAAAATCGCCGACGACGGCGTGGGGTTCGACCGCTCCGCCTGCCCGGAAATGGCTTCCCTTCCGCAGCAGGACAGCAGCCGCGTCGCGGTCGGCAGCCGTTACGGGCTGATGAACATCGACCGGCGCATCAAGCTGCTTTACGGCGACGCGTACGGCCTGCGCATCGACAGCCGCCCCGGAGAGGGAACGACGGTGACGATCCGGCTTCCGAAAAAACGCATGGACGAAATGGAAAACACGCCGCCCATCGCCTGAAGGCGCGCGGCGGACGAAAGAAAGGAACAGTGAAACATGGCGAAGGGATTCAAGGCGACCGATTATTCTCTGCCGAAAACGGGCGTTCAGTTCAGCACGGAGGCCGAATGGCTTGCGCGGCTGTTCCGGCGCTGCGAGGAGGCGTGCGTGCGCAATCAGGCGGTGTATACCGACAAGCGCGTGCTGCGCGAGGGCTCCGACTATGACGGCGTATGGCTGGAAACGCAGCCGATGGGCGGCGAAATGTACGCCAAGCGCGATGTGGAGACGGCGCTGAACAACCAGCTGATTTTCATGGAGAACCAGCGCCGTTCCGGGCGGCTGCCCGGTATGATTAAATTCCAGCCGCCGTTTCTTTTGCAGGTGTTTTACGATTGGCTCCAGGGATTCTGCTTCCCGGTACACGCCCTGCGGATGTATTATCTGATCGGCCGCGACGAGGGATACCTGCGCCTTCTGCAGCAGACCCTGCGCGATTTTGACGAGTATCTCTGGCGCTACCGCGATTCAGCGGGCAGCGGCTGCCTGGAAGTCTGGTGCACATGGGATACGGCGGAGGATAATTCCGAGCGTTTCCTGCGCTACGGCGCGAAGGACGGCGGCTTCGGCGGCGAGGACGCGCCGGTGGGGATCGGCCGGCTGCCCTATCGCTCGATGGATATGATGGGCTATTCCTGCCAGGCGCGGCAGACGCTCGGCGAAATCTGCGATCTGCTGGGCGAGCCGGGCGGAGACGAATGGCGCGCGAAGGCGCAGGCCGTGCGCGATAAGGTGCGCGATTATCTGTGGATTGACGAAAAGGACGCATGCTACGACCGCGACTGCGAAGGCGGCTTCATGGACGTGCTCATCCACAACAACCTGCGGTGCATGTATTACGGCGTTTTCTCGCAGGACATGGCCGACCGGTTCGTTCGGAGCCACCTGCTCAACCCGGAAGAGTTCTGGACGTATGTGCCGCTGCCGTCGATTGCGGTGAACGATCCGTGCTTCCGCAATATCAACTTCAACAACTGGAGTGGGCAGCCGCAGGGGCTGACGTATCAGCGCGCCATTCTCACGTTGCAAAACTACGGCCATCACGCCGAAATCCGCCTGCTGGGGCGCAAATGGCTTCGGCTGCTGAACCGCACCGGCAGGCTGGTGCAGCAGTACGATCCGTTCGACGGCACGCCCTGCGCAACCCGCGCGGAGGGGAAAGCGCCCGCGGGAGAGGAGACGGAGCGCTACGCCGGCGTGGCGACGCTCGGCGCGGACGGCTATGGCCCGACCGTGCTGGCGGCGCTGGAATATATATCGCTGCTGGGTGGCGTGAACATTGCGGAGGAGAAAATCCGCTGGAGCGCGCTGCCGGACTGGCCCGAAGGCGAATACGCGCAACGGCTGGACGAGCATGTTTATACGGCGGAAATTCGCCGCGGCGTGCTGCATGGGCGCATCGACGGCGAAGAACGCTTCTCGTGCAGCGCGGGCGCGGAGGTGCTGACCGATCTGCAGGGGCGCGTGCTGCGCGTGACGGGCATCCATGAGCGGCCTGCGCTGATCGCCCTTGCGGCGGAAGGAACCTGCATGCGCGCGGTGATCGCTCCCAGCGAGGTCTGCGCGCCGCGCGGCGGCCGCCTTGAGGAGATCGAGCGCCATCCGTTTGATTATCCGTACCGGCGCGCGAAGTGACGTGCGCGCAGGATAAAAAAGCGCGTCAGCGCGAAAAAAACAATCGACCCGCATTGCGGGGGAGGAGCGTTGCAATGAAAATTCTGATGATCGGCGGCACCGGCATTATCAGCGGCGCGGCGGCGCGGGAGGCCGTGGCGCAGGGGCACGAGGTTTATCTGCTCAACAGGGGGCTGCGCCCCGAACGGCTGCCCGAGGGCGCGCGGCTCATCCGCGCGGACGTACACGACGCGCAGACCGTGCGCGCGGGCGTCGAGGGGATGCGGTTTGACTCGGTGGCCGATTTTATCGCGTTTGAGAAGGAAGACGTGATCCGCGATCACGATCTGTTTGCCGGACGGACGGATCAGTATATGTTCGTCAGCTCGGCCAGCGCCTATCAGACGCCGCTGGCCGACTGGCGCGTCACCGAGGGCACGCCGCTTTCCAATCCCTTCTGGGCTTATTCGCGCGGCAAAATCGCCTGCGAGGAGCAGTTGATGGAATACTGGCGCGCCGAACAGTTTCCGTTCGTGACGGTGCGCCCGGCGCATACGTATGACGAGACGTTCCTGCCGCTGGCACTGTGCGGCTGGAAGGGCCCGTGGCAGGTGATCGACCGTATGCGGCAGGGCAAGGAGACGATTATCCACGGCGACGGCGAGTCGCTCTGGACGATTACGCACGCGCGGGACGTCGCGCGCGCCATTGTCGGGCTGATGGGGTGCCCGCAGGCGATGGGACAGGCTGTGAACGTCGTGGGCGACGAAACGCTGACATGGAACCAGATTTACGCGGGCATCGCGCGCGCGGCGGGCGTGAAGCTGAACCCGTTTTATGTTTCGAGCCGCTTCCTGGCGGTTGCCGGGGATGAGGGCATGCGCGCGAGCCTTCTGGGCGAGCGGTCCGTCAGCGCGCAGGTTTCCAACGCGCGTCTCAGGCAGCTGGTGCCGGGCTTCGCCTCGCGCGTCCGATTTGAGCAGGGCGTGCGCGAGACGGTGCGCAGCTATCTGGAAAATCCCGCCATGCAGGTCCTCGATCCCAAATACGACCGCTGGTGCGACGAGGTGGTGCGCGTGCTTTCCGGCGCTGCGCGCCAGATCCGGCAGGCGGCGCGGCTGGAGGATGAATAACATGCAGAGCGTGGAACGCTGGGGCGTATGGGAAACGAAACTGCGGGGGCCGCGGGAGGGAAACCCGTTTACGGAGCAATGGCTCCGCGTAACCGTAGAAGGCGGGCAGGAGACGAAAACCGTCGACGGCTTTTATGACGGCGGCGGCGTGTACCGCGCGCGGTTCATGCCTTCGTTTGAGGGGACGTACCGCTGGAACGCGCAGAGCAGCTGGGGAGAGACGGCGCAGGGCGAATTCCTGGCCGGGCCTGCGCGGCCGGGCAATCACGGCCCGGTCTATGTGGCGGATCAATTCCATTTCGCATACGCCGACGGCACGGCGTACCATCCCTGGGGCACGACGTGCTACGCCTGGACGTATCAGGACGAGGCTGTGCGCGCGCAGACGCTGGAAACGCTGAAAAACAGCTGTTTCAACAAGCTGCGCTACTGCGTTTTCCCCAAACACTATAATTTCAACTTCCGCGATCCGGACGTGTTCCCCTACGAGGGGGTACCCTGCCCGAACGAAGGGATGAACGAATTCAACTTCGAACAGTGGAAGCCTGACGACGCGCGCAACCGCTGGGATTTTGAACGATTCAACCCGGAATACTTCCGTCGGCTGGAGGCGTGCGTTTCGGCGCTTCAGGCGCTGGAAATCCAGTCCGACCTTATTCTTTTTCACCCTTATGACCGCTGGGGCTTTTCTCTGATGACGCCGGAGCAAGACGCGCTGTATCTGCGGTATATGACGGCGCGGTTTGCGGCGTTCCGCAGCGTATGGTGGAGCTTTGCAAATGAATACGATCTCATGCGCAAGGATGTGCGGCGCTGGGAGCGGATGGCGGAGGAGCTCGTTCAAAGGGATCCGTACCGCAGGATGCGTTCCATCCACAACTGCTTCCGCATGTACGACTTTACGCGCCCATGGATTACGCATGCGAGCATCCAGCGTACCGAGGTATACAAGTGCGCCGAGTTTACCGATCAGTGGCGCGGGCAGTTTGGAAAGCCTGTCGTCATCGATGAAAACGCGTATGAGGGAAACCTGCCGCTCTGCTGGGGCAGCATCAGCGCGCAGGAGACGGCGCGGCGTTTCTGGGAAACGACGCTGCGCGGCGGCTACGCCACGCACGGAGAGACGCTTCTGAACCCGGACGGGCTGCTGTGGTGGAGCCACGGCGGCGTGCTGCGCGGCGAAAGCATTGCCTGCATATTGAGGAATTGTGCGCCGTGCCGGATCGCGAGACGGACGAACCGGAGTTCTATCTGCTCTATTACGGCATCGGCCGCCCGAGCTGGCGCGATTTTTCAATGGGTTCCGATGCGTTCCGCGTGACGGCGATCGATACCTGGAACATGACGGAAACGCCGCTGGGCGTGATGCGCGGCAGCTTCCGCGTGCCGCTGCCGGCGCGCGAATATATGGCGATTCTTTTGCAGCGCGTAAAGGAGGAAAACGAATGAGGCGGATTGCGCTCCCGTGCGCGGAGGTTTCGCCGCTGGGGCTGGGCACGGCCGGGTTCGGCACGTCCGTCGATGAGAAGGCGGCCATGCGGCAGCTGGATTGCTTTACGGAGAGGGGAAACCTCCTCGATACCGCGCACGTATACGGCGACTGGGTTCCGGGCGAGAAGGCGCGCAGCGAGCGCGTGATCGGCAAATGGCTCGTTTCGCGCGGCGCGCGCGGACGGGTGACGCTGAGCACGAAGGGCGCGCATCCGCGGCTGGAGACGATGCGGGTTTCACGCGTTTCTCCGGAAAACATCCGCCGCGACCTCGAGGAGAGCCTGCGCTGTCTGAACACCGATTTCATCGATATTTATTTTCTGCACCGGGACGATCCCGCGCGGCCCGTGGGCGAGCTGCTCGAATGTCTGGAGGCGCTTCGCGCCGAAGGAAAAATCCGCTGCTACGGCTGCTCGAACTGGCGGCTGGAGCGCATTGGCGAGGCGCAGGAATACGCCCGGCGGCACGGCCTGCAGGGGCTTGCATGCAATCAGCTGATGTGGAGCCTTGCCGCGCCGCGCGCAGAGGGACTGGGCGATCCGACGATGGTGGGAATGGATGCGGAAACCTATGCTTTCCACGAGCGGAGCGGCATGCCAGCGATGGGGTATATGGCGCTGGCGAAGGGGTATTTTTCGCGCCGTCAGAACGGAAAAACGCTGCCGGAGAGCGTGCGCGCGCTGTACGATATGCCGGAGAACGACGCGGTCTGCCGGAAACTGCTGACGCTTTCGGAACGCAGCGGGCTGAGCGCGGCGGCGCTGGCGATTCTGTATTTTTCGGCGCAGCCGTTCGCGGCCGTGCCGCTGGTTTCCTTCAGCAGCGAAACCCAGCTGGAGGACGCGATGACGGCCCTCGCCTGCGATATGACGGCGGGGCTTGCACAGGAACTGCGCAAACTGCGGGAGCGGTACTGAAGGGAAAACTGCGGGCGGCATGAGAACGGCTTCATGCCGCCTGTTTTTATTAACTAACTTATATAATTATGTTTAATATATATCATTTGTATATTCATATCCATTCGAAAGCAGATAAAATTTACAAAATTTCCCTTGACGCACGCCCGGCGGCATGATATAATGCGTTTAGTCAAATGACACAAAAGTGAAATATATATGCTGTAACAGATTTGCAATCACAGCGCATGATTTCTGCCGGAACCGGCGCGTTCCGGTATTCTCCATATTTGAGCAGGAAGAACACGTTCAGGATAGAACCTGCGGCGCAAGCGCCGCTTTCCCGGCGGACGGAGCCGTCTGCATCCGAACCCTGGAAGAGGATCTCGCGAGAATTTTACGCCTCTCCGAAGAGAGCGGCGTGAAAAAAATAAAAAAGGAGAGACTCCCATGAAAAAACGTTTCTTTGCACTGTTCCTCGCCTGTATTATGGTGCTGGCGGCGCTGACCTGCACCTCGCTGGCCGAAACCACGGGCGAAACCGAGGGCGTTCAGGCAAGTGAAGAATTCTACGCCAAAGCGGATCTGTCCATCCTCAAGGGCAAGAAGCTGGGCATTACCATTCAGTCCCTGCAGAACGCCTATTGGGCGGGCGTTATGACCGCGCTGCAGGAATGCCTCGACGCGGCGGGCGCGGAAGCGACCATCGTCGCCTGCAACGACAGCTCCGCCACGCAGATCGGCCAGATTGAAAACTTCATTTCTGCCGGCTGCGACCTGATCATGGTGCATCCCTCCGACGCGGCGGCCGTGGAAGACGTCTGCGCGCAGGCCCGTGAAAAGGGCATCAAGGTGATGTGCTGGGACGATCCGATGGAGAACACCGACGCGAACTGGATCCTCAACAACCATTACCTCGGCAACGCCATCGGCCAGCTCGCCGGCGATTTCATCAACGAGCATTACAGCGCCGACAATAAGGCCGAAGTCATCGTGATCGGCTATCCGCAGACCAAGATCCTTCTCGAACGCGAAGAGGGCATCCTCGAGGGCATGAAGGAAGTCGCTGACGGCAAATATGAAGTCGTCGCCAACCAGGCCGGCATTATCGCCTCCGACGCGCAGACCGCCGTGGAAACCGTGCTGCAGGCGCATCCGAACGCCAAGGTCGTCACCGGCATCGGCGCCGGCGCCATGATCGGCGCGGACGAAGCGCTGAACATCTACACCGAAGGCAAGATCCCCGAGGATATGGGCGTGTTCACCACCGACGTGACCAAGCAGCAGCTTGAACAGCTGATGGACGAAACCTATCCGGCCAAGGGCATCATCGGCTTCGAAGGCTCCGACGAAGACACCGCCCGCTGCTGCGCCTCCATGTACGCGCTGATCTTCGCCGACAACGTAGGCGCGCAGAACGTGTTCCGCAACGTCACCCGCATCACGCCTGAAACCGTCGAACGGATCATGGCCGGCATGAAGTAATGAAGCCGCTTGCGGCATTGCGTGTCCCTTCCCCTTACCGGGAAGGGACACCTTATATCCCATTCCACCGCTCCTATCATTCGTACGGGAGGCAACGCAATGAGTGAAGAATATGTTCTCGAGCTGGATCATATCCGCAAGGAATATCCCGGCGTAGTGGCTCTGGCGGACGTTACGCTCAAGCTGCGGCGCGGAGAAATTCTCGGGCTGATCGGCGAGAACGGCGCAGGCAAATCTACGCTGATTAAATGCTGCTCCGGCGCGGTGATTCCCACGTCGGGCAAAATCAGGATTAACGGCAAGGAGTTCGACCGCATGACGCCTCAGCTGGCGGCGGAGAACGGAATCGCCATTATATATCAGGAGTTCAATAACGTCACGGAGCTTTCCGCGGCGGAAAACCTCTTTTTGGGCCGCCCCATCCGCAAGGGGATCGTGATCGACAGAAAGGCGATGGAGGCGGAGGCAGCAAGGGCGTTTGAGCAGCTGCATATCAACATCAACCCGCGCGAGCTGGTAAAGAACCTTTCGGTCGGCTATCAGCAGATGATCGAGATCGCCAAGGCGATTCATCAGAACGCGCAGGTGCTCATCATGGACGAGCCGAGCGCCCCGCTGACCAACAACGAAGTTGAAAACATGTTTAAAGTGGTGGAGCTGCTCAAGCAGAGAGGCGTTTCCATCATTTACATATCGCACCGCCTGGAGGAAATTTTCCGGCTGACCGACCGCGTCGAGGTTATCCGCGACGGGCATTATGTCGATACGCGCGATACTGCCGACGTGGACGTCGATCAGCTGATCCGCATGATGGTTGGCCGCGAGATGAACCAGAAGTTCCCGCCGCGAGCATCGTGCGTGGACGAGAGCCGTGTGGTGCTGGAACTGAGGGACGTGTGCGGCAATAAGAACAAGAACATGAGCCTGAAGCTGCATGCAGGCGAGGTGCTGGGCCTGGGCGGCCTGGTAGGCGCGGGGCGCACGGAGCTTGCGGAGATGATTTTCGGGGCGAAGCCCAAGGAATCCGGCCAGATTCTTCTCAACGGGAAGGAGATCAATCCCAAATCGCCGCGCGAGGCGATTGATCTGGGTATCGCGCTCGTGCCGGAGGATCGCAAGCGTCACGGCACGCTTTTGACCAACTCCATCAAAAACAACATCAATATGCCGATCTATCAGCGCATCTCCAAGGCGAGCGTCATTCATTCCGGCAAGGAGAAGAAAACGGCGGAAAAATACCGCGAGGAAATTCAGATCAAGTGCCCGACGATCAATCAGCTGGTGAAAAACCTTTCCGGCGGAAACCAGCAGAAGGTGATCCTGGGCAAATGGCTGGCAGCGGATTCACAGCTGATTATCTTCGACGAGCCGACGCGCGGCATTGACGTCGGCGCGAAGTTTGAAATTTACAAGCTGATTAACGCCCTTGTCGAGCAGGGGCGCAGCGTGCTGATGATTTCGTCGGAAATGGAAGAGCTGATGGGCATGTCGGACCGCATCATCGTTCTGGCGGAGCACAGGATGACGGGCGAACTGACGAAAGAGCAGTTCAACGCGGATACCATCATGGCCTACGCCTCGGCGATTGCGGATCAAAAGGAGGTTTCCTGAAGTGGAAAACAGGAACATCAAGAACTTTATAAAAACCAACGCGATCTGGCTGGTATTCATCATCGAGGTTCTTATCTTTTCCGTGGCCAGCAAGGGAACCTTTATTTCGGCCAGCAACATGGTCAACATCATGCGTCAGATTTCCTATTACGGGATCGCGTCTATCGGCATGACGTTCGTCATCCTTATCGGCGGCATCGATCTGTCCATCGGCTCGATCATTACGCTGGTAAACATGATCTGCGCCTATATGATGGTGAACATGGGTATCAATATGTGGATTGCGGTGCTGATTTCGCTGGCCGTGTCCGTGCTGATCGGCCTGCTCAACGGCGCGATGGTCGCGTCCGTCGGCATGCCGGCGCTGATCGCTACGTTCGCCTCGCAGACGGTGTTCGAGGGCCTTGCGTTCATTATCACAAACGGCCGCCCCATTTCCGGGTTCACGAAGATTTATCCGGCGTTCAATCTTTTCGCCCGGTGGACGGTGCTGGGCGTTCCCGTCTGCGCGCTGATCATGGCGGGCTGTTTCGCCATTGGCAGCTTCATCCTGAACAAGACGTATTTCGGCCGCTACTTCTACGCCATCGGCGGCAACGAAGAAGCCTCGGCGCTGTCGGGTATTCTCGTCAACCGGATGAAATACCTGATCTACGCGCTGTCCGGCCTGTTCGCGGGCCTTGCGGGCATCGTGCTGCTGTCGCGCTCGGGCTCCGCACAGACGACGGTCGGCAAGGGGCTGGAGTTTGACGTGATCACGTGCGTGGTGTTGGGCGGCGTGTCGGTGAACGGCGGCATCGGCCGCATTTCCGGCGTAGTCGCCGGCGTGCTGATTATTGGTTCGCTGACCAACGGCATGATCCTGATGAATGTGAGCGAATATACGCAGATGGTCGTCAAGGGCGTGGTGCTGGCGCTGGCCGTCGGCCTCGACTGTATGTCCAACCGCCGCAAAACGCTGTGACGCGAGGTATTTGAAAACTAAACGCACAAACGACTGCCTGCGCAGCGCCGTCTCCCGCCGTTCTAACTCCCTGCGGCGGGAGACGGCTAATTTTGGGATTTTTCCCGCGCAAAAGCGCGGAAAAGAACGCGCGGCGGTGCGTGCAGCGATAGACAAGAATGAGCGCGGCTGCTGAACGGCGAAACACAGGCAGGGGATGGGCTGCGTTTCAACCGGTTGTCGTGGTTCGTGCTGTCCTGACGCGACGGAAAGCGAATGCAGCAGGATGCTCCTGGCGGCGGCCGACAACAGAGGATGCGGCGCTGCGACTGAACCGCGAATAAAAGGGCCGTTGTGGTTGCTGCGGATGCAGGCGTTTCGCGTCTGTGATGCGATAAACGCAAGTTTCCCGTATTGCGACAAAGCTTTCACTTTTAAGTTATAGCCAACGCCCTGCTCAGAAAGCCCACATTTTTATTAACGCTCACGCCGAAACGGCATGACAGTATGGCTGATGATGGAAGATAAGCGCACGTTGGGGAATGAAACCACAGTCGGAAAATCAGATTTAGAAGTCCGCGCGTTTCGATGCAGTTATTCGAGAACGCAAACCAGTCATCCCAGCTGGCATTTGCATTGATAATCGCAGCCGTAGAAGGCGCAGGTCTTTGCCCGCGCCCTGCTCAGAAATCCAGCATCTTTATCAACGCCTGTGCCGAACCAACATGACGGTATGGCTGATGATGGAAGATAAGCGCACGTTGGGGTGCGGTCAGCCTTTGCAGTCCTCGCGTCTCGATGCAATCATTCGTGAACGCAAACCAGCCGTCCCCGGCGGCGTTTGCATTGATAATCGCGGCCGTAGACGGCACAACTTTTGCCCACCCTCGTTCAGGAATCCAGCATCTTTATCACCGCCTGCACCGAACCGACATGATAATTCGTAAACGCGAACAGCCCCTTCCCCGCAGCGTTCACGGCGATAGCCAGCGGCAGGCGCAGATCGCCCGCCTGAAGCAGCTTGCGCCAGTGGAGCTCGGCTTCCGGATCAGAGGCGATCATCAGCCGCGCGCAGCCGGGGAGCGCGGCAAGAACCTGCCGCAGCTTTTCGTTGCCCGCCTGGGATTCGTCGCCGATCAGCAGGCAGACGGCCAGCTGGCCGTTAAGCAGTGCTTTTGCATCCAGCAGTTCGTTGAGAAAATGTTCCGTCGGTTCTTCTCCGGGCGCAAGAAAGGCGAGAATCGCAGGACGGCCGTTCAGCGCCTGCGGAAGCGGCGCGATGGCGCCGTTTTCTATCGCGCGATAGGGCGGCAGGGGAATGTGCAGCAGCTTCTCAGCCGTCATATCCGGAGCGAGGTTCAGGTCAAGAACCGCTTCTTCTCCCTCTGCTGCGTCGATAGGGAAGACGCGCCCGTCGATTGCGCCGTCGATCTGCCGCTGGCATGTGACCGCGCGGTATTTCCCGGCGGCCACCGGGAGCGTCAGCGTGTCTGCGAGCGATATGTTTCCCAGACGAAGCGTTTCAAAGACGCCGTTTTGCAGCGCGCCGATGGAAAAATGCACGCCGTATTCCAGCGGCTGCGCCGCGCGATTGCGCAGCGTCAGGCGCGCGGTGGGCTGCGCTTGCAGTTCGACGGCGCGATAGCGCCCGCCGTCCCAGAACTCCTTTGCGCCGCTGACAGGGTTCAGACGCGCGGCGACGCCGTGCGCCCGGCAGATGGAGACGAACAGCGCGTCGCGGGTGCGGCCGCTGCCGAAACCGGCTTCCCAGGCTGCGCGCAGGTTGGGGCAGAGCGCCGCTGGTTCCGTTTCGCGCAGCTGCACGCGTGCCGACACCGCGCGCCATACGTCCGGCGCGCCGCCGAACGGGCCGAGGTTCCGGCGGAACCAGCCGCGCACGGGAAACAGCGCCTCGTCCGCTATGCGCGGACAGAGCACGCTTTTCGCCCAGACCGCCTGCGAATAGCGCGGCTTCGCGGGCAGCGCCGTTTCGAGCGCATCGCACAGCGTTTCGGCGGAGACATCGGCCAGATCTTTCTCGCGCAGCGAGGCGAGCAGCGTGGTTTTGTCTCCGGAGGTGAAGCGCGCATCCTTCAGAAAGCGGCGGATTTCTCCGGCGTTCAGCCGCGCGGCGCGCAGAAAGGCGTTGGACTCCGTCTGTTCCCCAGCGTGCCGCGCTTCCCGCAGCGCCCGGCATGCCGCCATGCGCCGGCGATGCGCGGCGAGCGTCTCCTGCGGGAACAGGCTCGGCTGAATGCGCGTCTCCTGCGGCGGCTGCTGGTGAAAGGCGCTTTGCGCCGCATCGAACGAAACTGCCTGCGAAAAATCGAGCGTGCAGCACGACTCGCGCGCCGTATCGACGGTGCGGCAGAGATAGCGGCGTCCGTCGTGCGCGTGCAGATGAACCGTGCCCAGCCCCAGCTCCAGCCGGACGCACCCGTCCTCGCCGGTTTTTCCCTGATAAATGGGGAAAAATTCCGCCATGTTCGCCAGCTCGAAGCGCACCGTGATTCCGGCCCTGGGGCTGCCGCCTTCCAGCACCGTTGTGGTGAAAAGCCGTGTCTTCGCATACATGGCCGTGCTGTTGACGAATTGCGTTTCGCCCGCGCGCGGTGTACCGTATGCGCGCGTGCTGACCAGCATCGCCTTTGAGGCCGATGCGGTGAACCAGCCCGAATCGAGCACGGGCTCCGGTTCGCATGCGCCGAGATAACGCCAGCGGCCGTCCGCCCACGCCTCCACCCAGGCGTGGTTGTCGTCGCAGTGCGACCAACGCGGGACGTACACCTGCCGCGCAGGAATGCCCGCCGCGCGCAGCGCGCATACGAGCAGAACGGATTCCTCGCCGCAGCGGCCGAATCCGCGGCGCATCACCGTCAGCGCGTTGGCCGTGCGGTCGTCTGTGAGGCGGTAGGTCGCCTGCTCGAAGCACCAGAAGTTGATTTCGAGAATCGCCTGCTCCATCGTCAGCCCCTTCAGGCGCGGCGCGAGCTGCCGCCAGATTGCGGCGTGATAGAAAACCGCGTCCTCGTTGTTGACGCGGGGAAACAGCACGAACGGGCGGAAAATTTCCTCCGGAACGGAGCGCCCCCACGGCGTTTCCGCGCGCACGGCCAGCGCATGGCGCACGACGGCGCGCAGGAAGCCTTCGTCCGCGGCGATGCGGTCGGCCGGGGGCAGGCTTTCGCGCAGCCAGGCAAGCAGGTCGGATTCGTTCATCAGGAGCCCCTCCTCGGAAAGTCGGTTTTGCGTACTCAATATAGCGGCGGCGCAGGGCGCGTGTCAAGCCGCGCGGAAAATATAAATTGTAATCTATTTGCGCCATGTTATAATATTTTTGCGGCGCGCTGCGCCGCCGGGAAACGTGCGAAGGAGGAAGAATTTCCATGCGAAAATTTTTGTTGGAGGTTTGCTGCGGCAGCGTTGAGGACGTGCTGGCGGCAAAGGAAGGCGGCGCGGATCGAGTGGAACTGAATTCGTGCCTGTTCCACGGCGGACTTACGCCTTCGGTGGGCGAACTGATCGTGGCCAAGCGGGCGGTGGATATTCCCGTGATGACGATGGTGCGGCCGCGGCAGGGCGGCTTCTGCTATACCGATGCGGAATACCGCACGGCGCTGGCCGACGCGGAGCAGCTGCTGGCGCACGGCGCGGACGGGCTGGTGTTCGGATTCCTTAACCCGGACGGTACGCTCGATAAGGCGCGCACGAAGGAACTGGTACGGCTGGCGGGCAAAAAGACGAAGGTGTTCCACCGCGCCATCGACGTAGCGCCAGATTGGAAGGAAATGCTTTCGCAGCTGATCGAGCTGGGCGTCGATCGCGTGCTTACAAGCGGCCTTGCGCCGGATGTGTTCTACGGCGTGGATACGATTCGCGAGATGGTTGAATTCGCGCAGGGCGCGATCGAGATCCTGCCCGGCGCGGGCGTGAACCTTAAAAACGTCGATCGGATTCTAGATGCGACCGGCTGCGGGCAGATTCATGTGGCCAGTTTTACGCAGCGCTACGATACCTCTACACAGAACAATCGTGATGTTTTCTATGGGGGCGCCCTTTACCCCCCGGAAGACCGTTATGATGTAATTAACGGCGCGTATATTGCCGAAATTCGCGCGCATGGCGAAACGACCATGCGATGAAGGAGGAACCGATGCGGCAGCAGGAAATTCTGGAGCGCGCGCAGCGCGTGATCGAACAGGGCCCCTATACCGATACGTGGGAATCGCTCTGTACGCACCCGAATCCGAAATGGTATCAGGATGCGAAGCTGGGCATTTTCATCCACTGGGGCGTTTATTCCGTTCCGGCGTACAGCAGCGAGTGGTATTCGCGCTATATGTACGTGAAGGGCACAAAGGCGTATGAACATCATCTTGCCGTCTACGGCCCGCAGGACCGGTTCGGCTATAAGGACTTTATTCCCATGTTCTGGGCGGAGAAGTTCGACCCGGCGAAGTGGATGGACCTTATCGCAGAATCTGGCGCAAAATATGTGATGCCGGTATCCGAGCACCACGATGGATTCCAGATGTATAAAAGCGAGCTTTCGCACTGGAACGCCTTTGAAATGGGACCGCGCCGCGACGTGCTGGGCGCGCTGCGCGCCGAAGCGGAAGCGCGCGGCATAACCTTCTGCACCTCGAACCACCGCGCGGAGCATTGCTGGTTCTTTAACGGCGGAACGAAAATTCCCTCCGACGTGCCGGAGAATCCCGATTTTTACGACAGGCCCATCTGGCTGGACGGCGACGTGCGTTCCCTGCAGAACATCTATGCGCCCGTGCCGCCGCGGGAGCATCTGGAAAACTGGCTGGCGCGCCTGTGCGAACTGGTTGACCGGTATCGCCCGCATGTGGTTTATTTCGACTGGTGGATCAAGAACGTGGCGTTTCGGCCTTATCTGCGCAAGTTTGCGGCGTTCTATTATAACCGCGCCGCGGAGTGGGGCATGGATGTGGCGATCAACGATAAATACGATGCGTTCATGGCGGGCAGCGCCGTGGTCGATGTGGAGCGGGGCTACATGAGCGATATCCGGCCGAACATGTGGCAGACGTGTACGTCGGTTGCGAAAAACTCCTGGGGCTACACGGAAAACAACGAGTTCAAGCGCCCGGAGGATCTGGTGACGGATCTGGTGGACATCGTAAGCAAAAACGGAAACATGCTGCTCAATATTGGCCCGCGTGCCGACGGCACCATCACCGACGAGGATGCGCACGTGCTGCGCTGCATCGGCGCATGGCTGCGCGAAAATGGAGAGGGCATTTACGGCACGCGGCCCTGGGCGCGCTTTGGCGAAGGCCCGACGAAGCTGCCGGAGGGCGCGTTCTGCGAAGGCGAGCGGCCGGTGTTTACGGCGGAGGATTTCCGCTATACCTTCAAGCCCGGCAAGGTGTTTACGTTCTGCATGAACCCGCCGGAGGACGGCGTGCTGCGCATGAAGGCGTTTGCCCGTACCTTTACCGACGCGACCGATTATAATGTGGTGGGCGTTCGGATGATGGACGGCACAGAAGTGCCGTTTGACCGCGACGAAACCTGCATGACCGTGCGCTGCGGCGCTTCGGCGTGGCGCAGGGGCTATCCTGCGGGCGTTTGCGTAGAACTCGATTGACGGAACGAAAAAGCCGTGCCGTTGGTTTTATTGAAAAGCTGGCGGTAGGGGGAAACAAACTCCTGTGCCGCCCGCTTTCCGGATTTTGCGTTGGGAAATAGAATTTCCCGGCGCAAAATTGTCCCGAACCCGATTTGAATTCGGGAGGACTTCGGTTCTCTCGCGCTTTTTCCTGGATTTTGAAAAGCTGAAGGCCGCGCATTTCTGCGCGGCCTTTTGCGTTGCCGATTATTCGATGCCGAACGTTGGCAGAACAGCGGCGAGGAGGGTTTCGCTGTAGGCGAGAATCTCTTTATAGTCGTACCCGTACAGGCAGACCATGACGTTGATGCCCTCCATATACGTGATCAAATATTGATAAAACCTTGTGCCGTCTATATGAGCGGGCAGCAGGCTTTTGAATTTTTCGCTGACGTGATCGGTGTAATCGCGCGAACGCAGCGCTTCAGAAAGCGGCGCGTCGAAATGGCCGAACGTGCCCAGCTCGAACAGAACATGGATGTTGCACCTGTCGTTCTCGCTGTAGATGCGCTCGTGGTAATGGCGGAAAAACTGCATCAGTGTTTTTGGAGTGAAAGGCGCTGAAATCTGGTCAAGCTCTTCCAGCATGACGTTTTCATAATAGCGGGTTACGAAAACCGCAGTTTCCCGCAGCAGCGCTTCCTTACCGGAAAAATAATAATGAACCAACCCGGTTGCGACGCCTGCTTCATTGGCGACGTCGCGAATAGTCAGCACCGCGTAGGATTTTTTTTGCAGACAGCGGCACGCGGCTTCCAGAATTTGCTGTTTGCGTTGTCCGCGCTGCTCTTCGTTAACCACCCGCGCCATGTCCGCCGCCTCCTTTTGCAAAAAACAGATTCGATGGAAGGCAGCGATTTCCGATGTGCAGGTGCTTTCGCACAGCGAAACGCTGGGCATCAGCGATCCGGCGATCGAGCAGATTCCAGCGGCGATTGTTGCAGCGAACAGCGCCGATGTGGATATCGTATCCGGCGCGACAAATACTTCCAGGGGGATCATCGCGGCGGTGAAGAACGCGATGGGCGCTGAAGCGGCGGCGGAAGAACCCGCCGGGAAGGTTCTGCAAAACGACGTATACGAACGCCGCGACGATATGGACGCGGAAAAATCGAGCGAGATTTATTACGGCGGCGTTGCCGCCCGCCGGGAGAAATACGCTCCAGTCGTGCGCACGCTTGAAAACGGCGTGAAGGTGCAGCGCACGCCTTATGACGCGAAAGCGTTCAATAACAAGTATTATCGCGCGGATAGCCGCGGCTGCGGCGCCTGCCACGAAGATCTGGCGGAAAACCTTCGCAATATTGAGGATTTCCAGCAGGACGGAAACGGCGGCTGGGCGCATACGGATATGCGCAACGAATTGGGCATTGATATTACGTATAACCAGTGCTATGTCTGCCATTATGAAAATGCGTATACGCATGAATTCTCCACGGTTATCCATGCCACGCACGAGGACAGCGAGGCGTTCAAGGCGATGGGCGGCGATTGCTGGAGCTGCCATTTCGTCGATGAGAAATCGCATGAGCTGGTGTTCTGGGATTTGGTGAAATATGACTATCTCGCGGGCATTACGCTGGTCAGCGACGTGCAGGGAGATTTTTCCTACGATCAGGATACGCTCACGACGGATATCTTCTCGCTGAACAGCACTTACAGCGAATCGGATAAGCAGCGCCTGTTTACGCACTTTGCAGGTATCGATCCCGATCCGGAGCACGACGGTATTTACGAGCAGTGGGAGATCAATGTGAGCGGCGCGGTTGAAAACCCGACGGTGTTTACTTTGCAGGAGCTGATCGATAACGGGCCTTCCGTTACGGACATTGGTTCCTATATGTGCAACATCAACGGCTTTGGCGGCCCGCTGATGGAGAATTTCGAGTTTACCGGCATTCCGCTTTCGTGGATACTGGAGCAGGTACAGCCGACGGAGGAAGCGAACGCGCTGAATATGGGCTGGCGCGGCGGCTACTGGTTTGAGTATCTTGAACAATTCCCGGCTTATCTGATTTACAAGATTAACGGCGAGCCGCTCAGCTATTTCAACGGTTATCCCGTTATGCTTTATATTGACGACGGCTTTGCGGGACATGACAAGCAGCAGGTTACCAGCCTTGAAATCATTTCGCTGCCTGACGATGAGCCCGGCGTGCCCGGCATTAACGGTCACCAGAAAGCCGACGGCAGCTGGATCAACATGCCGTGCGTCGGCATCTGCTACCTGAAAAACGGCCAGATTCTCCCGCAGGGAGAAGCGCATACCTTTGAAGGCTACGCGCATGCCTGTCAGCTTGGTATTGAGTCCGTTGAAATCTCGTTCGACCGCGGCAAGACATGGACGAAGCTGGATACGTCGGATCCCAAGGATGGCCGCTGGGTCTATTGGCGCTTTACCTGGCAGCCGGAAGCCACGGGTTCGTATATCATCAGCGTCCGCGCGACTTCCAAGGCGGAATCGCTCGTTTCTCCGGTCAACGAACTGCTCTTTAACGTTCAGTAAAGGAGACTGTCCCATGAATAAGAAAACGCTTCGGGCTTTAAGTCTTATCGGCGGCGCAGCCGCCATGATGAACACCGCCGCCTCGGCGGACGTCAGCGTGAACGGCGGCGTGCTCGTGGAGAGCGAAGCGGCGGCATATGACAAGATTGCCAACATCGAGGGCAGCTTCCGCTTCAATCAGGATGTGATTTCGCCCGCTGATGAAATTTTCAACATCTTTGGCACCGTTACCACCGGCATGTGCGCCAAGCCAAACTTCGCCTTCGGCGAAATCGAAAAGGCCGACCTGTACGTCAGCGTCTGCGGCAAAATTGCGAAGGAATATACCGTTTCGCTCAAGGATATGACCGCGCAGGAGCGCGATATGGTCTGCTCCTGCTCGATGGGTTCGTCCTTCGCGCAGACGACCATCACCGGCGTGCCCGTGGCCGATATTCTCCAGCTGGCCGATCTGGACGCGGACGCGAACGCCATCGCGTTCGTTTCCTCTGACGGCTATCGCAGGCCCATGCCGCTGAAATACGTGCTCGATCACGGCGCGGTACTGGCTTATAAGGTAGGCGGCGGGGAAATCCCTACCGGCGCGCAGGTCTGGATGCCCGGCACCGTGGCCAGCTATTTCACGCGCGACGTCGTCGATATCGAAGTCGCCGCGTAGCAGCAGGTTCCCGAAGTCGAGGCGATGCCCGACGAACAGCGCGCGAAGGTGTCCATCCTCAATCGCGCGGAGGGCGAATTCGCCGTGGGCGACCAGATCGCGTTCGAAGGCTATGCCGACGATTGCGGCGTGGCTATCGCGGCGGTAGAGTTTTCGCTGGATGGCGGCGAAACCTGGACCGCCTGCGAAACGCCTGAAACCAACGCGCAGAAGTGGGTTTACTGGAACTTCGCCATCGAAGCGAAGCAGGAGGGCTTCTTCAAGCTCGACGTGCGCGCCCGCGCAGCCGACGGCACCGTGTCGCCGCTGGCCTCGTCGGTGACGTTCACGGTGGGGAAAGCGCTGTAAAAGCAAGCTTCAGAACAGAAACCGCCCCGTCGGATTGCGGCGAAATACCGCAGCCCGGCGGGGCGGTTTATTGTCTGCTGCATGAGCGCTCTTTCAGCGCTCTGCGCTGAAAAATGGAAGAACCAACGCATTCCTTTACGCCTGCAGCGCCCGCGCGTGCGTGAGCCATGTGCCGCGCTTGTAGTAGACGACGAACAGCACGCTCGTGAACGCCCAGCTGGTGGGGTAGCTGTAAATCATCGCCGTCACATACGCGCCCAGCGAGTGCGCGACAGCGATCCACACGATGCGGAACAGACAGATGCCGCCCGCAACCATGAGCATCGGTTTGAGCGAATCGCCCGCGCCGCGCATCGCGCCGCCCAACACGCAGATGAGCACATAGGTGAAGAAATACGGATATGCGCAGCGCATCATCTCGCCTGCGGCGGCCACTACGCCCGCGTCGCTGTTGAACAGGCGGACGATCTGATCGCCGAAGACGAACAGAAGGCCGCTGAGCGCAAAGGAGAAGCCGAACGCCATCAGCGAGCAGGTGCGAATGCCCTGACGCACGCGGTCGAGCTTGCGCGCGCCGATGTTTTGCCCGGTGAAGGTGGTGATGGAGATGCCGAACGCATCCATGACCATCCAGAACAGGCTGTCGATTTTGCCGTAGGCCGTCCAACCGGCGACGACGTCGGTGCCGAAGGCGTTGATGTTCGTCTGGATGAACACATTGGAAACGGCGTACATGACCGATTGAAGCCCCGCCGGGAAGCCGATGCGCAGAATATCACCCAGCAGCGGCAGATCGAGCCGGATCTTGCGGAGAATCAGCCGGTAGCTGTCGCGCGAACGGAGCAGAATGACGAGCAGAACCAGGCTGCTGACGGCCTCGGTTATAACCGTCGCCACGGCCGCGCCCGCCACGCCCATCCGGAAGGCCTTTACGAACAGGATATCGAGCACTACATTGCACAGACAGCAGAAAATCAGCACATACAGCGGGCGGCGCGAATCGCCGATCGCGCGGAGAATGCCCGAGCCGATGTTGTAAATCAGCACGAAAATTACGCCGATAAAGTAAATGCGCATGTATGTCGTCGCGCCGCCGACCACGTCCTGCGGCGTGTTCATCATGCGAAGCCCGAGCGGCGTGAACAGATAGCCCAGCACGGAAAGCGCTACGCCGCCCAGCAGCGACATGGCGACGGCCGTATGTACGCTGCGCGAGACGCCGTCTGGGTCGTTCGCGCCGTAATGCTGCGAGATGATTACGGTCGCGCCGCTGGAAAGGCCGACGAAGAAGCCGACAAGCAGGTTGATCAGCGTGCCTGTGGAACCGCCCACGGCGGCAAGCGCTTCCTTGCCCACAAAGTTGCCCACGACGATTGCGTCGGCCGTGTTGTACAGCTGCTGGAAGAACGTCCCCAGCACGATGGGAAAGAAAAACTTCAGCAGCTGCTTCCAGATCACGCCTTCGGTGATTCCGTTATGCAAATCCATTGCCTTTTCAGACCGCATAAACCCTTCTCCGTTGTTTGATGTGAAACGAGTATAGCCGCATAAGGTGGAAATGTCAAAGGTTTTTTGCACGTTATTTTTTCCTCGCGCAGGGCGCGGAAAAAGGCGGCGCGGCAGGCGAAAAACGCGCGCCGATTTTGGGGCGCGGGGAGATCGAGAGGGCGGAAACCCTCTCGATATTCAAACGGATGCATCCGTTATCCCAGCGCCACGTCGAGCAGCATCATCAGCGCAAAGCCGAGCGTCGCGCCAAGAGTGCCCGCGCGGGAGCGCGCTTCGGGCAGCAGATC
The DNA here is from genome assembly GCA_004557805.1 of Clostridiales bacterium. Taxonomy (GTDB): domain Bacteria; phylum Bacillota; class Clostridia; order Christensenellales; family Aristaeellaceae; genus Aphodomonas. The sequence goes on from SFFS01000025.1 coordinate 29,681, forward strand.
GTCGACGGTTACCCAGATCATCGCGCCTGCGGCGAAGGCGAGAACGACCGGCAGCGCCGGCGCAAGCAGCTGCGTCAGAAGCAGCGTGACGACGGCGGCCACGGGTTCCACCGCGCCGGAAAGCACGCCATAGAAGAATGCTTTGCCGCGCCCGCAGCCCGCCGCCGACAGCGGCATGGAGACGATTGCGCCCTCGGGAATGTTCTGAACGGCGACGCCCACGCACAGTGCAAGCGCTTCTGCCGCGGCGATTCCGGCCGTTCCGGAGAGCATGCCCGCCAGCGCTACGCCCACAGCCATGCCTTCGGGAACGTTGTGCAGCGTTACGGCCAGCGACAGGCGCATGGATTTTCCGCGCAGCGCGCCGTCCGTCTCCGGCGCGAAGCGCCCTAAAACCAGCATTCCGGCGGAGCCGAGAAGAAAGCCGCCGGCGGCGGTCAGCCAGGCGGGGCGGCCTGCGGCGCGCGCCATTTCAATGGCGGGCAACAGCAGCGACCAGACCGACGCGGCCAGCATAACGCCTGCGGCAAAGCCCATCAGTGCTTTTTGCGGGCGGGGATGCATTTCGCGCCTGAGAAAAAACACGGCGGCCGCGCCGGAGGACGTGCCGAGAAAGGGAATCAGAATGCCCAGCGCGGCATTCAGGGGATTTGGCATGAAAAGAACTCCCTTCATGGAGTATTCCTTTTCAGCCTATGCCGGAGCGCGAAAAAAAGCGCCGCGCCTCCGGAGGAGACGCAGCGCTATGAAGATTCGATTACCAGTGCTTGAGCACGTATTCTTCCGCTTCGGTGCACCAAAGGCCCTTGTGCGCCTTGCAGATGGCGTCGAGGTCGCCGAAGCGCGGATCGGTTTCCGCAGCCTTGGCGAAATCGGAGATGGCCGTCAGCGGCATATCGATGTGCGTATAGATCAGCTTCTTGCCGCCCGGAATCTTGGGCAGGTTGAGGATGGTCTCGCGCGCGGCGTTCATGCCGCCCACATGCGTGATCATCACGCTCGGATCAAGCTGATGCGCGGCGGTCATGTCGAGGCACTCGCGCATATCGTCAAGATTGCCGCCGCTGGTGCCCACGACGTGATGGCTGCCGTAATGCACTTCATAGAAGTTGAACATGGCGGAGAACTTGCTGTCGGTCGGGCCGGCGAAGAAGTTCAGGCAGCCGTCGCGACCGAGAATGGCGTCGCCCTGCTCGACGACCTGGCGTACCGGCGCGAAGACGAACACGTCGTTGTAGCCGTCGCCGCCGGCGATGTTCTTCAGCTCGCCGACCGGGTCTTCGCACTTGCCGGTGTTGACGTATTTGAGCGTGATGCCCTTCTTCGCGGCTTCTTCCACCGGGAAGAGGTGCTCGGCGCGCGCAAGGCGCGCATCGTCGATATCCGTCACCACGAACAGGGACGGACGGCGGTCGCAGTTGAGCAGATAGGCGATCAGGCCAAGACCCATCGGGCCCGCGCCGGCCAGCAGCGCGACCTTGCCGCCTTCGACAATGCCCATATCGTGCGTATACACGCCCGGGCGGGTGTGATAGTTCGCGTGCGCGCCGCCGATCAGGCAGCTCATCGGCTCGGCCAGGCTGGCCTTATAGTATGCGACGCCATGATAGTCGAGCAGGCAGCCGCATTCCATTACCTCGGCGGGCATGATGCTGTAGGTCATATCGCCGCCGCAGTAAGGGTAGCTGTATCCGGGGGACCAGAGGGTGCCCTTGTAGTTCAGCGCGGGCTGGATGGCGAACTTCATGCCGGGCTTGAATTTATCCTGATGGTTTTTGCCCACCTGGACGATGTTGCCGGCGTACTCATGGCCGACGATCGTCGGGTTTTCGGCCACGTTGTCCGGAACGCGCTTGTGGTTCGGGCCGAGAGAAGCCGCCTTGTAGGTGGACATGCAGACGCTGTCGGAAATGACTTCGACCAGAATTTCATCGTCCTTGATCGGCGGAAGCTCGAACTCTTCCAGACGCAGATCATTGACGCCATAGAGCCGCAAAGCCTTGGTTTTCATGATGGAATCGATCCTTTCTTGTGGCGTTGATAGAGATATTTTACCACGCGGGCCGTGGAAAGACAACATGCGGCCGCTTTTTTTTGCCGGGCGAAGCCCGGAAAAACTATCCCCGCGGCCTGGCGGGAAGCGTGACGGAAAAGGTGCTGCCCTTTCCGAGCTGGCTTTCGACGGTGATTTCGCCGCCGCATGCGTCGACGATGCGCTTGACCAGCGAAAGCCCCAGGCCGCTGCCCTCGGTGTGATGGCTGGTATCGGCCTGGAAGAATTTTTCAAAGATGTGCTTCTGCGCGCTTTCGTCGATGCCGATGCCGGTATCGGCGATCTGCACACGGAAAGCGCCCTCCTGCGTGGTCAGGCCGACGCGGATGGAGCCGCCTTCGGGCGTGAACTTGATGGCGTTGCGCAGCAGATTCTGCCAGACCTGCTCCAGCAGCTCCCGGTCGGAGACGATGCGCGCGGCGCACAGATCGACGCTCAGCTCCAACTTCCTGCGCCGGAATTCGGGCATCATCGCCGCGAGGGTGCGCCGCAGCTGTTCGTCCAGCTGGAACGGCTCGGCCAGCGGCTTGCGCTTGCCGCTCTCCAGCCGTGTGATGCGCAGCAGGTTGTCCGACAGGCGCGAAAGCTGCGCGCAGCTCTCGCTGATGGCCAGCGTATAGGCGCGGCGGGTTTCCGCATCGAGCGTTTCGTCGCGCAGCAGCTGCGCGTAGCCGCTGATGGTTGCGATGGGCGATTTGATTTCATGCGAAACGCTGCTGGTAAAATCCTTGCGCAGATATTCGATGCTCTTGAGGTCGTCCGTCATCTGGTTGAAGGTCGCCGCCAACGCTTCCACTTCGTCGTAGGGGTGCTTTTTCGTCTGCCTGCGCAGCGGCACCTTGGCTGAAAAATCGCCCTTGGCCACGCGCTCGGCGGCCTCAGTGATCTGCACGATCGGCTTGGAAATGGCCATGGCCAGCATCCACATGGCGGCGAGGCCGATGCTGAACATCAAAAGCGCGTTGATCAGCCAGCGCAGCGTTACCTGACTGGCCAGCGCGCTGGTGGGAGCGGTGCGGATTTCCCCCACGGCGTCAGCCGCCTGAAAATAGGTGACCATGTCGTCGCCGCGGCCGATGGAAACGACCTCGCCCCCCTGCAGGCGCGCCAGCTGTTCCGGGGAGAGCGCAGGCAGCTCGTTTGAAAACTCGAGCTGATAGGTGGAGCGGTCTTCAAAAATTTCCGCCATGCGCTCGAGCGAAAGGCCTTCTT
>SFFS01000223.1 GCA_004557805.1 Clostridiales bacterium
GCCAAAATAATAGCGATTCACGTTCTTCACATGGTCGTAAATCTCCTGGGCCGTATGGGGAATGGGTCCGTAAAACGTTTCCCTTGCCGGGAAAAGCGGCTGCGTCTTGTCGGCAAGCGACTGGTACAGCGCCAAAAAATCCTTGGCGGACCGCAGCGCCAGATCGCGTAAAGACTGATATTCCTCCATCGTCAGCGGGGGACGCTCGGTATCAAACAGCACGTCGCTGTCCGCGTCGGTCGCAACCAGTTCGGCCGGATATTCGTCCTCGCCGACGACGACATAAATGCTGTCGGCGCTTTCGATGACATGGTTGTTGGTGACGACGTAGGAATCGTTGCTCACGACGACGCCGGAGCCGACGAACGCGGTCTGCGAGGAGATGCGGCCGTTGGCGATCGAAGTGCCGGTGGAAATCTTAATGCCGACGACCGACTGGCTCGCCTTTTCGTAAGCGGCCTTGAACGGGCTTTCGAGCTGATCCGATGTCAGCGCCATATCCTGCGCAAGAACGCTTTCGGCGGAAGCCGCCTGATGCATATTAAGATTACCGGTCAGCGCGATGCCGCCGAAAACGCCGCACATCGCAACAGCCATAAACAGTGCTACGCGTTTGATCCATTTCGTATTCTTCATATCTGTCAACCTCCTTCTTGGTTACGGGTATAGAATAACATCGGTTTTAGGAAAAGTTGTGTCCGGTCTGTGAACGTTCCATTTTTTGTTTGAAAACAAAAGCGAAGCCGCGCATTGACAAGGGCGCGTACGCGCCCTAAAATGAAAGAAAAACGAATTGGGGAGGAAATTTATCATGGATCGCTATGCCTGGCGCGCGAAGGTGAAGCCCGGAATGCTGGAGGAATATGTCCGCCGTCATAACGCCATCTGGCCCGAAATGACGCAGATGCTCAACGACGCGGGCGTGCATAACTACACCATCTGGAACGTCGGAGACGAGCTGTTCGGCTATTATGAGTGCGAAGACCTTGAGCGCGCGTGCCGCGTACAGGCCGAGAGCGAGGTCAACGCCCGCTGGGACGCATATATGAAGGACGTTATGGTGATGGAGCGCGACCCGGAAACCGGCGCGCAGCCGCAGCTGAAGCAGGTGTTCTTTCATCAGTGACTGGTTTTCTGCACGCTGCTTGAAAGAAGGGGGAAAGGTTAAATTCTTTATCAACGGGGCGTCCCTGCGCAAACAGACGGCGCGCCTGAAACAAATGACAGCCGCGACGGTCTGCGTTGCCGCGGCTGTTTTTATTCGCGCGTGAGCGCGCCGTTCGTCTGATGTGCTCACACAAAACGTGCCGGCGGATTTCTGAAAAAAGAAAACGGCTCCGCACCCGTTTGGATGCGGAGCCGCGAAAGCGTCTGCGTTACATTGCCTTGAAAACCACGGAAGCTGCCAGCGGACTGACAGTGCCGTCGGCCGTGCGGGCGCGGACGTCCAGCTTGAACGTGCCGGCCTGCTGCACGGTGTAGGCGAAGTTCCAGCAGACCCACTTGTCAGCGTTGGCGTTTTCTACCGCGCAGGAGGTCCAGTTTTCGCCGTCGAGCGAGAATTCGATCGCCGTGACCGCAACGCCGCAATCATCAGCATAGCCTTCAAAGGTGATCTGATCGCCGACATGGAAGGTTTCTTCGGCACGGTTGAGGATAGAAACCTTCGCGCGCTGATCGGCGTGCGCCTGCTCTACAACGGGCGCTTCGTTTTCGGCGGTCAGTTCGATTTCCGTTATCTGACGGGTGAAATATTTCGCTACGGTAGAGGGCATCCAGATCTGCAGTCCCGCAGGGTTGCCCTCGCCAGCCACGTCGTAGACCAGAAGCGCGTCTTTTTCCAGCACGTATTGGAGCGGGAGGCTGCTCCTGTAGCCGTCCGCGGAAATGAAAGAGATGGTGTTGGCGTCATCCGCCACGCCGGCCAGCTTGAGCAGATCGGCCACGCGCGCGCCGGTGATGGAGCTCTGCGCCATGGCGGAGCTGGTCGCGCAGGTGCAGACCATCGTGCGGGTGTAACCGCCCTGGCGCTTGAGTTCGGCCAGAGAGACGGAGACTTCCTTCTCAATGCGGCCGCCGACGTTAACGTAATAGTTCTCCTCGGCGGGCGTGTCGAACGCAAAGCCCGGCTTGGCGCACAGGCCTGTTGCGGCCGTGCCGAAGAGGTTGAAGATTTCGCTCGCGGGGGACATGACGTCCTGCGTAAAGGAGAATTCGCCTTTCACTTCGGCGATTTTGTCATAGGCGACTGCGTCGCCGGCCTGCAGGACGCCGCCGGGCACATCAATATTCGCCGCAACTTCAGCGGGCGCGGCGCCGGCCAGCAGAACGGAAGCGCCTGCGACCGAGCCGATGACTTTCATGGCATTGCGTTTTTTCATGCTGATTCTCTCACTTTCTGCCGCTGCGGCGTTACTGGACATTGAACATGAAGTCGGCGGTTCGGAACATCGAGCGTTCGCCGCCGTCGGCAAGCTGGCTTGTCGCGCGCATTTTGATCAGATAGGAACCGGGGGCGAAATCGTTCTTGAAATCCATCGTCCAGTAGACCCACTGTGCGGTGACAGCGTTTTCAATCGGATATTCGATCCAGGTTGCGCCATGGTCGAAGGAGAATTCAATCTTGGTGATCGGCTCGTCCCATGCGTCGGCATAGCCTTCAAGGTGGACGGGCTGGCCCTGCGGGAAGATCGTCGCGCTGTAGGTGCTCAGAACGCCCATGTTCGGCTTGTTGTAATAGTTGCCTTCGCTGTCGGTGGTCACCCAGCCGTACAGCGCCCAGGACGGGCCTTCCGGATCGCTGGTGATCTGGATTTCGTTCACACGTTTGGAGAAGTTTCCGTAGGCCATGTCTTCCGCCCAGAACGCGGCGGGGAAGCCCTGACCGGCGGGCAGCGTTTCGCCGTTGATTTCCAGAACGATGATGCCGTTGAGGTCAATTACTTCCTGCGTATACATCTGATAGCAGTAGCCGTCGTCGCCGTAGGGTGCGAAGATGTTGGCGTCCTCATGCGCGGCTGCATATTCGACGATCTTTGCAACCGGGATACCGGTCACTTCGGCCTGGCAGATCATCGGATCGCCGATGCCGTTGATGACGCAGTTGGCCTTCATCAGCTGCGTGACGGTGCCGAATTTTTCAACCATTTCATCGATGGTCATCTCAAAGGGGTTGTCTACGTCGCCGGAAACCTTGATGGTCCAGTTCTTGTAGATATCCTCGGTGATCTGATCGTCGTAGAACAGCCACTGATCGGGTTCGGATTTGGGGTTCTTATAGAAGAACTTTTCGTTGGGAGTGAT
>SFFS01000224.1 GCA_004557805.1 Clostridiales bacterium
ACCCACATTTCATAATAGGGAACCTGCGTCGGACCATGGATGTCATGCCCCCGGCCTTCGGGCCGCCAGGGGAAGGCAGAAAATGGCCGCAGGGTACCCAACCTGCCTGAGTAGGCGGGTGAAAAAATCCGTGCCGGACGGCATCATCGGGATCAGGTTGAAAGGCGGCAGCAATGTCGCCTTTTGCATTTTCTTTTCCGCTTACTTGCAAATCGGTGTCTCCGCTGGTATAATCATCTTGCTTTTTTGATTGATCTGACGGAGGAGACTATCATGCTCAAGGACGCAAACTGCATCGTTTTCAAGGTCGGCACCTCGACCATCATGTATCCGACGAAAAAAACGAACATCCGCGTAATCGATTTTCTCGCGCAGGTGCTGTGCGATCTGGCCAATTCCGGAAAGCGCGTCGTGCTCGTCACGTCCGGCGCAATCGGCGTAGGCGTTGAAAAGCTCAGCCTGGAAAAACGTCCGCGCGATACGGCTGGAAAGCAGGCCGCGGCGACGGTCGGACAGTGCGCGTTGATGTATCTCTACGATAAGATGTTCGCGCAGTATGGGCGCAGCGTCGGCCAGCTGCTGATGACAAAAGACGACGTCGATCACGCCAACCGCCGCCAGAACCTTATCAACGCTTTCCAGCGGCTTTTTGATTTCGGCGTGATTCCGATCGTGAACGAAAACGACGCCGTTGCCGTCGAGGAAATCGTTTACGGCGACAACGACAGTCTTTCCGCCGTCGTAGCGACGCTCGTAGAAGCCGACGCGCTCGTCATTCTCACTGAAACCGACGGCCTGTATGACGCGAACCCCGCCACGCATCCGGAGGCCAAACGCATTCCCGTCGTTGAAAAGGTGACGGATGAAATCCGTGCGCTGGCGGGCGGCACCGAAACAGGGCTTGGCACCGGCGGAATGGCCACGAAGGTTCACGCAGCGGAAATCGCCGCCGAAAGCGGCATCCCGACCTACATCCTCAACGGCGCCGACCCGAAGCTGATTTACAGCCTGATCGACGGCAAAGACGTCGGCACACATTTTCTTGCCGGAAAGGACAGCCTATGAATCTGATCGATATGGGAATGCGGGCGCAGAACGCCGCGCGGGTGCTCGCCGTTTCTTCCGCCGAAGCGCGCAACGCGGCGCTGACTGCCTGTGCGCGGGCGCTTTTGGATCATCAGAATGAAATCCTTGCGCAGAACGCGCTCGACCTCGCAGCAGGAACCGACTCCGGTCTGTCTCCCGCCATGCTCGACCGGTTGGCGCTGACGGAGGCGCGCATCGCAGGGATGGCCGACGGCATCCGCGCCGTGCGCGACCTGCCCGATCCGCTCAACCGCGTGCTGGAAAACCGCGTGCTTTCCAGCGGGCTCCTGCTCGAAAAAATCTCCGTCCCCATCGGCGTAATCGCCGTCGTCTACGAAGCGCGTCCGAATGTGACGGCCGACTCGGCAGCACTGTGTCTCAAAAGCGGCAATGCCGTCATTCTCCGCGGAGGCAAGGAGGCCATTCGTTCCAACACAGCCATTGCCGACGCGCTGCGCGCGGCTGTCGCGTCCGCCGGGCTTCCGGAAGATGCGGTACAGCTCGTTTCGGATACTTCGCGCGAAAGCGCAGCTCAGCTGATGCGGCTCAACGGCTATGTCGACGTGCTCATCCCGCGAGGCGGAAAGGGACTCATTCGCGCCGTCGTCGAGAACGCCTCCGTTCCTGTTATCGAAACGGGCGCGGGTACATGTCATGTTTACGTCGACAAAGAAGCCGACCTTGGTATGGCGGCAGAAATTCTTTTCAACGCCAAAGCATCCCGACCGTCGGTCTGTAATGCGTGTGAATGCGTTCTGGTTCACAAAGACGTAGCGGAGCAGTTTCTGCCCCGAGCTGCAAAACTTCTGTCGCAGAAAAACGTTGAAATCCGCGGCGATGCGCGCGTGTGCGCCGTTCTCCCCTGCGCCGTCCCTGCGACCGACGAGGATTGGGGCAAGGAATATAACGATTATATTCTCGCCGCAAAGGTCGTCGACAGCATCGATGAAGCGATGGAGCATATCTACCGCTACGGTACAAAGCACAGCGAATGCATCGTTACTGAAAATGACGAGGCCGCCGAAAGGTTCCTCAACGAAGTCGACGCGGCGGCTGTCTATCTCAACGCCTCCACGCGCTTCACCGACGGCGGCGAATTCGGCATGGGCGCGGAGATCGGAATCTCCACGCAGAAGCTGCATGCGCGCGGTCCGCTGGGCGTGCGTGAACTGACGAGCATGAAATACAAACTCCGCGGAAAGGGACAGGTGCGTTAAAATGCGTTACGGCGTGATCGGCATTGGCAACATGGCAAACGCCATTCTCAAGGGCATGGCGGAAAGCGGAAACTTCAAGGGCGACGAACTGATCGGCTTCAATCGCAGCGAAGGTAAAACGCTCGCCGCGCAGCGCGCGTTCGGCCTTTCGTCCGCATCGTGCGCAAAAGACGTTGCGGCGCGCTGTGACGTGCTGCTGCTGGGCGTAAAGCCGCAGAATCTTTCTCAGGTGCTTCCGGAAATCGCGCCGGCGCTGCGCAGTGGAACGGTTGTGGCAACCATCGCAGCCGGAAAAGATCTGGCGTTTTATGCTTCGCTCCTGCCGGAAGGAACGCCCGTCGTGCGCATAATGCCCAACATCAACGCGAAGGTAAAGGCTTCGACGACGGCCGTCTGCGCGAATGAATTCGTCTCGCCTGCACAGCTGCAGGCAGTGCGCGCAATGTTTGAATCCGTCGGCTCTGTGATCGAGCTGGCCGAGAAGGATTTTCCCGTGTTCGGCGCAGTAGCGGGTTCGTCCGTTGCGTTCGTATATATGTACATCGCCGCGCTGATCGACGCGGAAACGAAAGCCGGCCTGAGCGCCGAAGCCGCGAGAAAAATCGCGGCCGATTCGGTGCTTGGCAGCGCAAAACTGGTTCTCGGCTGCGAAGAGGATCCGCGCGATCTGGCGCGCCAGGTCTGCTCGCCCGGCGGCACGACGATCGAGGGCGTAACCCTGCTGCGCGAACGCCGGTTTGAAGAAAGCGTTGAGGACGCGATTGAGGCGATCATGCGCAAGGACGCGATTCTCCGCAGAGGCTGACGCACGGCGGTTCTTTCTTTTCGCGCTCTGCGCGGAAAAATTTCAAATGTAGGTTTGTCAAACATATTGGACAATGAACTCAATGGGCGAAAGCCAATGGAGGGGTCTCATAGGTAAGTTGTTGGAACGGGAATTGTGGACGACGA